>JBDHGI010000199.1:0-15923 GCA_039589955.1 Gemmatimonadota bacterium
CCGCGACACCGCCGCGGGGGCAAGGCCCCCAGCCTCGGCACCTCCTGCGCACCGTGAACTACCCTATACCCGCTACTATCGCCCGCTCTGACGCCAGTTCAGAGCTTCCCTAGAAGAGGAAGAGGCCCTCTCGCCGCGACGGGAGGGATCTCCTGCTCCATCGTTCCGCTCCGCTCGTCACGGGGCGAGGGGATCAGGGAGTCACCACCGGGCCCGATGGGCTCAGCCGCGACCGGTGGAGGGGGTGTTCCACGTGAAACAGTCGGGGCACTTCCCTGGCCCCTGTTCCACGTGAAACAGCGCTACCTTCGCTGGAGCTCGATGTGGGCGGTCGCCGCTTCGGGCTCACCGTCGAGGTTGAAGTCGAACTCCGTGTCGCCGTCCAGGATGAGCAGGCTCCCCTGGAACTGGTAGGTCGCCGTGGAGGTCGTCGTGGGGGGCGGGGACTCGCGCTTGAGGGTCAGGGTGGACCCCGACACGGAGAGGAAGCCAATCTCCGTGGACACCTGCTGGAAGAACGTCAGGATGGCCGTGTACATCCCGGAGGGCTGGACGTTGATGGAAAACGAAGCACCCTCCTCGATGATGTCCGGAGCGATGTCCGGGTTGGCCAAGGACGTCACCACCATGGCAAGGGCGGTCCAGTCTCCCACGAAGGGTGCCAACGCCGGATCCGGCTCCACTTCCAAGGGGTCCGTCGATCCCCCGCACCCGGCCATCAGGAGGAACGCTCCCACGGCAATCGCTCCAGCCGGCGCTCCGAGTCGCTTCCTGGTGATCATCTCTCTCCCCGGGTTCACACGCGGCTCCGTCACTGGAACCGTACGCAATTGGGGGAGAAGTTCCCTGGAGGCTCCGCCGCCGTCAAGGATCATCTATTTACCTTCCCCGCAGGGCGGGGTATTTTTCGCCCTTCCAGTCGATGTGGTCTCAGAAAGGGTACAGCCGGAGCCGAATGTCGCGCGTCATCGCCATCGCAAACCAGAAGGGTGGTGTGGGAAAGACCACCACCGCCATCAATCTCGGTGCGGCGTTGGCGGTCGCGGAGATGCGCACGCTGGTTCTGGACATCGATCCGCAGGGCAATGCCACGAGCGGTCTGGGCCTCGAGGGCCGGTCCCGGAGAGGGACCATCTACGACGTCCTCGTTGGCGGCGCCCCGCTGTCGGAGGTCGTGGCCCCCCGGCTCCACTTCGACCACCTCGATCTGGTCCCTTCCACCCGGGACCTGGTGGGCGCCGAGATCGAGCTGGTCGAGGTGCCCCGGAGGGAGACCATCCTCCGCAGGGCCCTCGAGGGCGTTCGCGAGCAGTATGACTACGTCCTCGTGGACTGTCCCCCCTCGTTGGGCCTCCTAACGCTGAACACCCTCACAGCGGCCGATTCGGTGCTTATTCCCATCCAGTGCGAGTTCTACGCCCTGGAGGGCCTCAGCCAGCTCCTGAACACCATACGTCTCGTACAAAAGGGGCTGAATCCCCGCCTGGACATCGAGGGCGTGCTGTTGACGATGTACGACCGCCGGCTGAACCTGTCGAGGCAAGTGGCCTCCGAGGCGAGGGAGTACTTCGGATCGAAGGTGTACCGCACCGCGATTCCACGAAACGTGCGACTCGCGGAGGCCCCCAGCTTCGGGCAGCCCATCGTGCTGTACGACGTCGCGTCGCACGGAGCGCAGGCCTATCTGACTCTGGCGCGCGAGGTGCTCGGCATGCGCGGGGCCCCGAGGCCGGCTGTGGCGGCTTCCATCGGATGAGTCGCCGGGACCGGCTGGGGAAGGGCCTGGGGGCCCTCCTGGGCGAGTACATGGAGCCGGAAGCCGATCCGTCGGAGATCCGACGGGTGCCCGTGACCCACATCGTTCCCAACCCGCTTCAGCCCCGACGCACGTTCACCGACACGGAGCTCCAGGAGCTCTCCGCGTCCATTCACGAGAACGGCCTGCTACAGCCCCTGGTCGTTCGTCCGTCGCCGTCGGCATCGGACCGCTTCGAGCTCGTCGCCGGGGAACGGCGCTACCGAGCCGTCAACATGTTGGGCTGGAGCGAGGTTCCGGTCCTCGTCCGGGATGCGTCGGACGAGACGCTGCTGGTGCTTGCCCTGGTCGAGAACCTCCAACGCTCGGCGCTGAATCCCCTGGAGGAGGCCGAGGGGTACCAGGCCCTCATGGACCGGTTCTCCATGAGCCAGGGCCAGATCGCCCAGGCCGTCGGCAAGAGCCGACCGGCGGTTGCGAACATCCTGCGACTCCTGAACCTCCCCGCCTCCGTTCGGACCCTCCTGGAGTCGGGGGCCCTCTCCATGGGGCATGCCCGGGCCCTGCTGGCGGTGGAGGACGAGGTCCGTGCCGGTGAGCTGGCCCGGGCGGCGGCCAGGGAGGGGTGGTCGGTCCGGGAGGTGGAGCGCAAGGTGGGCGAGACACCTCAGCGTCGGGGCAAGCGGCGCCGTGTCACCAGGCAAAGGGACCCTGTGAGCCTCGCCCTCGAGGAGGCGCTCCAGGACCTTCTCTCGACCCGGGTCCGCATCCGGCAGGACAAGAAGGGGCAGGGCTCCATCGAGATCACCTACCACGGTGCCGATGACTTCGAGCGGATCTTCGAGCTCATGACGGGTCGGGACGTGGGAGAGGTCCTCCGGTGAGTGGTGCCCCGGGGAAGCGGCGTCACGTCACCATCATGCTGGTCCCGGACGGAGGCGAGGAGGCCCGCACCTACCGAGTCTCCTACAGGACCCTCAGGATTCTGGGCGGGCTGGGTGCGGTCTTGGCGATGGCCTTCACCCTCGTGGCGGGCAGCTGGTGGTACCTCGCCGCCAGAGCCGCCAGGGTGTCCACGCTGGAGGGGCAGGTCGAGGAGCTCGAGGCCGAGCGGGAGCAGGTGGTCGCGCTGCGACGGAATCTGGAGATCCTGGAAGCTCAATATGAGCGTATTCGGGATTTGTTCGGTGTCGCTGGAGCTCCTTCGGACGTGTGGATTCCGCCGGTGTCCGGCAGCCCGGCTCAGCCCGCGGACCGGAACCCCGCCGAGAGCTCCCTTCCCACGAGCTGGCCCCTGACGGAGCGCGGCTTCGTGACCCAGGGACTCCTCGAGACCGACAAGGAGGAGGGGGCCCATCCGGGATTGGACATCGCCATCCCCACCGACTCCTATGTCCGGGCCGCCGGCGCGGGCATGGTGGTCGAGGTGGGGGAGGACGAGGTGTACGGGAGATTCGTGATCGTCGACCACGGAGACGGGTACACTTCGCTATACGCGCATGCGTCGAGCCACCTCGTGACCCTGGGTCAGGTCGTCCGACGCAACGAAGTCATCGCCCTGTCGGGATCGACAGGGCACTCCACGGCACCCCACTTGCACTTCGAGATACTCCTGAACGGTGAGGCCGTGGATCCACTCACCATGGTCCAACAGCCCTGACTCCGAGGGAAAGGCAAAGAGAATGGCAAGGGATCGAGGGGACGGCGCGACGGCACCCGAGGCGGTGATCTCCATCGTCGGCCCCGGCATGAGAATCGTGGGAGATTGCGAGACCGACGGGACCGTACGCATCGAGGGCACCATCCAGGGGTCGGTTCGTGCCGGCAAGGCCGTGGTGGTGGGCAAGGAAGGCTCCGTGGAGGGGGACATCTTCACCCAGGATGCAGTGGTCTCGGGTCGAATCGTCGGGTCCCTCATGGCGGAGTCGCGCCTGGAGGTGCAGGCCTCCGCCAAGATCGAAGGGGAGATCAAAGCGCGCCGGATGCAGCTCGACGAAGGAGCGGTCCTGAACGGCACCGTGACCATGGGGCAGGCCGCCGCCAAGGAGCCCAGCGCGCCACCCGCCCCGGTGCCTCCGCGCGAGGCGCCCTCTCCCGCGCCGTAGCCCTGGGTTTTCCTCATCGGCGGCGACACGGAGGCGAGCTGGATCGAAGAGTCCATCCGTGCCTGTAAATTATTTAATTACATACACTTCCAAGGTCCGGCCATCGGGTGATCCGGCGGTGACAGCTGAGAGCGGGTCCAGTTTTCCACAGGTTCTCCACGAAGAGCCGAGGGGTCCGGCGATGCAATTAGAATCTCTCCTCCAATACATGGACGCCTATCTTGGAGTCTCCGGCCATCCCGATCACCGTCACGCCTTGAACGGGCTCCAGGTCGAGGGGACACCCGAGGTCCGGCGCGTCGCGGGGGCCGTGGACGCGTCGGAGGCCACCGTCCGGGAGGCCATCGAGCGGGAGGCCGATCTCCTCGTGGTGCACCACGGGATCTTCTGGGAGGGGCTCCAGCCCCTCACCGGTCGACTCCTCCGCCGTGTCAAGCCGCTGGTTGAGCACGACCTCGGCCTCTACAGCGTGCACCTTCCTCTCGACAGCCATTCCGAGGTCGGGAACTGCGCAATCCTGGGCCGGGCCATCGGATTGGACCTGAAGGAGCGGTTCGGCGCCTACGAGGGTGTGGAGATCGGCTGGTGGGGCACGTTCGAGCGGCCCGTGGCCGCACCGGAGCTCCGGGAGAGGCTGGCGGGGGCACTGGACGGGTCGGCGGTACACCTGGTCCCCGGGGGGCCGGATCGCGTGGAGCGGGTCGGCGTGGTTACGGGAAGCGGAGCGTCCTTCGTCCGGGAGGCAGCGGATCGAGGCCTGCACGCCCTGGTCACCGGAGAAGGATCCCACCATGCACACTTCGATGCCGTGGAGCTGGGCGTCCACCTGCTCTTCGGGGGTCACTACGCGACCGAGGTCTTCGGCGTCCGGGCCCTGGTGGAGCACCTCGCAGACCGATTCGGTCTGGAATGGAGCTTCATCCATCAGCCCACGGGGCTCTGAGTCCGCCGGCGAGTCCTTCCCCTCCGTCTCAGAAGAGGCCGTCCAGGTAGAGGTGGACCTTCCAGCGGGCCTCGCCCCGAACGGCGCGCGCGACGTCGAAGCGGACGATTCCGTCCAGGAGAGACGCGCCCACGCCGACGGATACGAGGGGATCACCGAGGGTGAAATCACTTCGCTCACCCGTCCAGCCGAGATCGCTGAACAGCCCGAGACGGGCCCCGGCGAAGCCGCTGGCGATCTCGGCGCGAGCCCTCCAGAACGTCGGTCCGTACACCTCGTGGCTCCGGAAGCCCCTGAGCGTCGGCGCACCGCCCAGAAAGAACATGCGCTGCACCGGAGCGCCTCCCCAGATGGTGCCGCCCCCCACCTCCATGGCTCCAGCAAGGCCGAAGGGCAAGGGATGGCTCGCGGAGACGGAGCCCGCAAGCCGGCGGAACTCGGCGTCGCCGGTCGACGCTTCGCCGAGCAACCGTCCGGTGAGGATGAGCCCGTTCGGATCCACCCCGGAGAACCACCCGAGGGTGAGTCGGACACCGGAGAGGTCCACGGCGTCTGCCGGAAGGACGCTGCGCACCGAGTCGACACCGACGAAGGTGACGAGGTGGAAATCCGTTCCCAGGGATACGCCGCGATGGCGCTCGCGGAACGCCTCGGCGGACCAGCGGACCCGGGCGCCACTGGAGTGTCGGGCGATGGACAGCCCCGACGCCCGGACGTACTCGCCCTCGTCGGCCCCGAAGAGGAGGTTGTCCAGGGAGCTCTTCAGGGAGAAGGGATCTGCCCAGTCGCCCATGCCCTGCAGGCGGTGGTACCCTTCCAGCGTCCAGAAGCGGTCGTCGGGGCCCCGCCGCAGCGTGACCGTCGCGTTGGGCTCGCGATCCCCGGTGCCGATGCGGCCCTCGAGGGCCAGGGTCGTGGAGGGGGCCAGCGGGATGTCGAGGGCGCCCCCGACGCTCAGTCCCTCGACGCGATTGTAGCGAAGCAGCCCGCGCTCGAGGCCCCAGGCAGCATCGGGCCTGAAGCGCTGATACGTGGGCAACATGGCCTCCAGCTCGTCGCGCAGCTCGTCGATCTCGTCGTCGGTGAAGGCCGCCGGGGCTCGCTCACCGAAATCCTCCGACAATTCGGGGGACGACAGGAGCTGGTCCGTTTCGGGAACGATCACGGTGAGGTACGACACCGCCCCGTCCTCCTCCTCCACACGGCTCTCCCGCCGCGACCAACCAGGCGGAAGGGGGCCGGCGACCGGGAGCTCGGTCTCGGCCTCGTTCACGCGGTAATCGCCGACGTTCCACTCGAGGGTGAGGGGGATGCGCATCCACCGTCCCAGGCTGGCCTCGCCCTCCATGGCGAATCTCCGAGGAAGCCAGAAGCGCAGCTCGTGCAGGCTGTACTCCACGGTGATGTATCTGATCTCCGCCTGGACGGGCTGGAGGACGCCGGGTACCTCCTCCGCGTCCTGAGGCTCGTCCAGGGCGAGGTCGAAGGCGCGAGCCGGCCGGTAGCTCGCGCGCACCAGGGAGGCCGATGCGGCGTCGAACCACAGGGATCCCGCGACGAGATGGAAGTCGGCCCTGCGCGGCTCCACACGGACCTCGTAGAGAACGACGTCCGTGGCGGGCGGCGGCAGCTGAATGCGGAGCGTGTCTCCCGAGGAGAAGCGATAGTGGGCGTCCGCGGTGTCCGACAGCGGGTGCAGCGCCCAGTCGTCACCGAATGTCAGGCGGTCACCGGAGGGGTCGAAGGCAAAGGCCGGGAGCTCCGTCGCGGCCAGGAGCTCCCGGGGAAGCTCCTCACGGAGCTCCGCCCGAACATCCCCGCCGGCCTGATCCATCCGACCCTCCGCCCGCACCTCGGTGCGCCGCGTGTCCGCCCCGACGATGGGGACGGCGCGCCTGGCGCCCATCCACTGGATGGCGCGCTCCCCATCGGCGCTCCACCGGAGCCTGGCGACCCGCTCCTGCTCGAAAAGTCCCCTCTCCCTGCGGAAGCGGGACGCCGTCAGCCCGACGTAGATCCGCTCCCTTAGCTGACCCTCGTAGCTCTCCAACCCCTCGATGTCTCGCTCCCGGGCGTCCCGGGCCCGGAGGATCAGGGAGCGCACGCCGGCGTCCTTGTAGGTGTCCGCGGGAGACGAAGGTGCCTGAGCCGTGGCGGAGGCGGCAGCGGCCACCAGCATCGCCGACATCAGTACCGGGGCTGAGCGCACGGTCGGCCTCCGTTGCCGGGGTAGGGACGTGTGGATACCATCTTCACATCATTAACGACGAGTTGAGGAGACCTGATGATTCGGTGGTTCCGACCGGCCCTCGCGGCCGTCCTGCTTGTATCGGCGCCGGTAGCGGGGCAGGAGGTGCCCACGCCGCGTCAGCACTTCGGCTTCGACGTCGGCGAGGATCGGAAGCTGGCCGACTGGCATCAGCTGACTTCCTACTACGAGGCGCTCGCCCGGACCAGCGCGAGGGTGAGCGTCGATACCCTCGGGACGACCACGAAGGGTCGCCCTTTCGTGATGCTCACCATCACGAGCCCGGAGAACCACGCACGCCTCGATGAGCTCCACGACATCCAGATGAAGCTCGCGGATCCCCGGCTCATTTCCGACGAATCCGAGCTCCAACGGCTTCTGAGTGACGGAAGGACGGTGGTCCTCATCACCCATGGCATCCACGCTACCGAGGTGGGTGGGAGCCAGACGGCGGCGCGGTTGGCCTGGCGCATGGCCTCCTCGGACCAGGAGAGGATCCGCCAGATCCTGGACGAGGTCATCTTCCTGCAGATCCCGTCCTTGAACCCGGACGGGCTCCAGTGGGTGGCGGACTGGTACAACCGATGGGTGGGGACCGAGTACGAGGGCGCCCCCCTTCCCTGGCTGTACCAATTCTACGTCGGCCACGACAACAACCGGGATTGGTACGCCTTCACACAGGACGAGACGATTCACACCGTCACGGGTGCCCACAACGCCTGGCACCCGCAGATCGTCCATGACATTCACCAGATGGGTGGCAGCGGGGCCCGCATCTTCTTCCCGCCCTACATCGATCCGTGGGATCCGAACATCGATCCCGCCCTCACCACGGCCGTGAATCAGCTCGGCGCCTACATGGCGGCGGTCCTCACCGCCGAGGGAAAGAAGGGGGTCGTCGTGGGCGCCCAGTACGATGCCTTCACACCGGCCCGCGCCTACCAGCACTACCACGCCGGCGCGCGCATCCTGAGCGAGACCGCCTCGGCCCGCCTCGCGACGCCGGTGGAGGTGAACCCGGAGGAGCTGCAGGGGGCGCGCCGGGGATACGGCCCGGCGCAGCGATCGTGGAACTTCCCCGACCCCTGGGAGGGAGGCGAATGGGGCCTCCCCGACATCGTCGACTACATGGAGTCGGGGGCGCTCGCGCTCCTGGGCAACGCGGCCAAGAACCGTCGGTATTGGCTCGAGGGCCAGGGCAACGAGACCGGCCTGAGCTACGTCCTCCGGATCCTCACCATGGGCGATGTGGAGGTCCACCGCGCCCGGGAGGCCTTCTCGGCGGACGGCATCCGATTTCCCGCCGGAAGCTGGGTCGTGCCCATGCGCCAGCCCTATGCCTCGTTCGCCCAGACCTTGCTCGAGGTCCAGCGGTATCCAGACCTCAGGGAGTACCCCGGCGGGCCGCCGCTCCGTCCGTACGACGTCACGGCGCATACCCTGCCCTACCTCATGGACGTCGAAGCCGTGGCGGTCGGTGAGACGGTCTCTGTGCCCCTGTCGGAGCCCATCGGCATACCGGACTTCGACTTCCGGCTTCCCGCCCACCTGACTGGAGCGTCCGCCCCTCGCGTGGCGGTGCTCAAGACACCGCAGGAGTCCATGGAGGGGGGATGGACGCGGTGGGTCTTCGACGAGCACGGTCTGCGCTACGACACCCTCGGCAACGCCGACGTCCGCCGGGGCGACCTCGGACAGTACGACGTGATCCTCCTCCAGGCTCAGAGCGGCGAGTCCATCGTCAACGGATACCGCGAGGGTCGCGTGCCGCCGGAGTACGCAGGGGGCATCGGTGACGAGGGCGTCGCCGCCTTGCGGAGCTTCGTTCAGGGCGGTGGACGGCTGGTGGCTGTGGAAGAGTCGGCCGAGTTCGTGGCCGAGGTCTTCGGTCTCGAGGTGACCGACGCCACGGCGGGCCTCCCCCCGAGGGAGTTCTATGTTCCCGGGTCGATCCTGCGACTGGAGCTCGATCCCCGGTCGGAGATGGCCCAGGGAATCGACGAGGAGAGCATCGCCTGGTACTGGAGGAGCAGCATGGCATTCGATGTGGGTCCGCGCGTCGACGTGGTGGCCCGATACGGGGAGGGAGACCCCGTGCTGTCCGGGTGGGTGCTCGGAGGCCACCACGTGGCCGGGAAGGCGGCCGTGGTCCGGGCCGACGTGGGGGCGGGATCCGTGGTCCTATTCGGGTTCCAGCCCAACTACCGCGCCCAGACGACCGCCACCTGGCCGCTCCTCTTCAACGCCCTCGCCCGATGAGCGGCGCCGGCAAGGAGCGGAACGCGAGGGCGGGGAAGGACCCCTGCCCGCAGTGCGGCAAGCCGGCGCGCGGGAACTTCTGTCAGAGCTGCGGAGCGAAGCTCGGTGGGCGCTTCTGCAACCAGTGCGGCGGCAAGCTCCCCTCGGGGGCCAGATTCTGCAATCAGTGCGGGGCCAAGGCCAAGGCCAAGGGGACGGCCGGTGCCGGTGAGACGGCCGTAGGCCACCGGGCGGCCGCCGCCGCGGCGGTCGGGGGAGCCAATACGGCCTGGTGGATCGCCGGGATCGCCATGTTCGGGCTCATCATCGTGGTAGGGTGGTCCATGGTTCGGCCCGGCCCTCCGCCCACCCCCGGGGGCGGCAGCCCCGCTGCCGGCGGAGCGCCTGCCGCCGGCCAGGCGCCCGTGGACCTCTCCACCCTGAGCCCCGTGGAGGCGGCCAACCGATTGTTCAACAGGGTGATGACGACTCTGGAGACGGGCGACACGGCGGGAGCGCTGGGCTTCCAGCCGATGGCCGTCCAGGCGTACGAGATGCTGGAGCCCCTGGACCTCGACGGCCTCTTCCACGTGGCGATGCTGCAGATCCTGGTGGATCCGGCCGCCGCCATGGCGACGGCCAACCGGATCCTCGAGGTGGAGCCGGATCACGTGTTGGGTCTCGGGATGGCGGCTCAGGCGGCGACCGGCCTCGGGGACGAGGACCAGGCGGTCGCTCACTACCGGCACTTGCTGGAGGTGTTCGACGCCCAGGTGGGACGGCCTCTCCCGGAGTACCAGGGTCACCAGCCGTCCATGACACAGATGCAGAGCGCGGCCCGAGCGTTCATCGACCAGCGCTGATGGAGGTGCGGGCCTCGCCGGAGGCCCGCAGCCCGGAGCCCCACATGCGCGTCTTCGTTACCGGAGGCTCGGGGCTCCTCGGCTCCCATACGGCCCGGCGGCTCGCCGAGGGCGGACACGAGGTCGTGGCGCTCTGCCGCCGGTCCTCGGACGTAGGGGTTCTGAAGGCTCCAGGGTGCCGGATCGTGACGGGGGACGTCCTCGACTCCGTCGACGTCCTGGCCGAGGCCATGGCCGGGTGCTCCCACGTCGTTCACGCCGCCGCCCTGGTCTACAGCGGTGGGGACGAGAACACCGTGTGGGCGGTCAATGTGGAGGGCACGAGGAACGTGATGGAGGCCGCCGCCGTCGCTCACGTGGGCCACGGGGTGCACGTGTCCTCGGTGGCCGTCCACGGAATCGTCCGAGGGGCGGTCGAAGAAGAAGAGCGCATCCCGGACGCTCCCCTCAGTCGGCGTGACAGCTATGGGAGGTCGAAGAGAGAGGCCGAGCGGGTCGTGCGGGCGGTGGAGGCCGAGACGGGCCTTCCCATCACCGTGATCCGACCAGCCGGGCTGTACGGCGAACACGATCGGCTCCTCTCCCCGCGCATCGGGCGCATGGTGCGCCGAGGCTTGGCGTTCACCCTCGGAGGGGGACGCAACACCATTCCCATCGTGTACGCGGGCAACGCGGCCGACGCCGTGGCGCGTTGCCTCGAGCGCGCCGGGGAAGGGGGAACCTACGACCTCGGCCTGGATCATCCCACCACGCAGCGGATGATGGTCCGGGGCATCGCCGTCGGCATGGGGATGGCGCCCGTCATCCTCCCGATCCCCGGGACCCCCATCCGTGGCGGAGCCCGGGTCCTCCAGCGTATAGGTATGTCGCCCCTCCGCAGGGGACGCGTTCCCCTCGAGCGGGTGGTGGCGCTGGCGCTGGGCGAGAATCCCTATCGGTCGGAGCGGATTCGCGAAGAGCTGGGATGGATGCCTCCCCACGGCCCCGAAGAGGCGCTCCGGCGCACCGGACGGTGGCTGATCACCGGACCCCTGGCAGGGAAGGAGTAGTGGGACGATGAGCGAGCACGACTCGGGAGCGCGCTGGGCCGAGCCCTTTCCGCGCCGACGCCGGACCGAGGACGAGCGACTCCTCGAGAGCGTGGAGGAGCTCCAGGCAATCGGTCAGGATGCGTGGCGGATCTTCAGGATCATGGGAGAGTTCGTCGAGGGATTCGACGAGATGGGGAAGGTCGGACCCTCGGTTTCCATCTTCGGGTCGGCCCGCACGACCCCTGACGACCCGCAGTACGCATCCTGTGTCGAGACCGCGCGCCTCCTCGGGGAAGCCGGATTCACCGTCATCACCGGCGGTGGTCCCGGCATCATGGAGGCGGCCAACAAGGGAGCGCGGGAGTCGGGCACGCTGTCCGTCGGGTGCAACATCGAGCTGCCCTTCGAGCAGGCCGGCAACGGCTTCGTCGACCTCGCCATCGACTTCCGGTACTTCTTCGTGCGCAAGACCATGTTCGTGAAGTACGCGCAGGCCTTCGTGATCTTCCCGGGAGGGTTCGGCACGATGGACGAGCTCTTCGAGTCCCTCACGCTCATCCAGACCGGCAAGGTACGGAACTTCCCGGTGGTGCTGATGGGCGTCAGCTACTGGGAGGGTCTCATGGAATGGTTGGGGAATCGCATGGCCGCGGAGGGGAAGATCTCCGAGGAGGATCTAGACCTCATCTTCCTCACCGACGACCCGAAGCAGGCGCGCGACCACATCGTCCGCCGCCACCCCGGGCGGAAGGGCCTCAGGGAGGACCGGGTCACCGACGAAGAAGAGGACGGCCGATGATCGACGGCGCTCTCCCCCTGACGGCGTTGATCGCGGCGGCGGCGGCGCTGGCCTTCTGGCTGGACCACCGAGTTCCCGCGCTGTCCAAGGTGGGTGCCTCGCTTCTCACGCTGGTCTTCGGCGCGCTGCTGTCGAACCTTGGCATCGTCCCGGCGGCGTCGCCGGTGTACGACGCCATCGCGGGGCCCGTCACCTCGCTGGCCATCGCCTGGCTCCTCCTCTCGGTCAACCTCGGCGATCTGAGGAGAGCCGGGCCGCGGATGCTCGGGGCCTTCGGTCTGGCCGCGCTGGGCACCGCTCTGGGCGCCCTCGTCGGGGCGTTGGCTTTTGCGGAGCAGATCGGGGCCGACACGTGGAGACTGGCTGGGGTGTTCACGGGCACCTACTCCGGCGGATCGGTGAACTTCGTCTCCGTGGGAAGGGGCGTGGGCCTCCCGGACAGCCTGTGGGCGGGCGCCACGGCGGCCGACGCCATGACGACCGGGATCTGGATGGCAGCCACCCTCCTGCTTCCCCTCTGGCTCGTCCGCTTCTTTCCGCCCATACCGGAGTCCGTGGCCGTCCAGGACGAGTCCGGGGCGCACCCCCATCCATTCTTCGAGCCTGCCGGGGTCTCGGCCCTGGACCTTTCGTTCCTGGTCGCCGCCGCGATCGGGCTGCTGGCGGCGGCAGAGCTCACGGCGCGGCTCGTGCCTCAGGTGCCGGCCATCCTTTGGCTCACCACCTACGCCCTGCTCCTCGGGCACACGAAGACCTTCCGACAGCCGCCGGGAGCCTTGCAGCTGGGGACGATGGTCCTGCACCTCTTCTTCGTCGTCATCGGCATCTGGTCCCGGGTGTCGGAGATCGTGTCGGTGGGGATGGTGGTCTTCCTCTATACCGTGGTGCTGGTGGCCATCCACGGGCTGGTGGTCTTCGGGGGAGGCCGGCTCTTCCGACTGGACCCCGGCACGCTGTCGGTCGCCTCGCAGGCGTCTGTGGGTGGACCCTCCAGCGCGCTCGCGGTGGCCGTGGCCCGCGAGTGGCCCGGTCTGGTCCTGCCCGGGATCATCGTGGGGTTGCTCGGGTATGCCGCGGGGAACTACCTGGGCTTCGGGGTCGCCTATCTTGTACGTGGCCTCGGCTTGGGACTATGATTTTGGGCTCCCCACGGAACGGTGGCGGGAGCCTTTTCCATCTTGGGGGGCCGTAGCGACCGGATCGATGGGCCGTCCGTCGACCCCTGGAAGGTTGGCCGGGCTCGGTGTGACTCCGGGCCCGACTGGAGGATAGAGCGATGAGCGACGTCGCCACCCAGGCGCCCCGAGGCTACGCTCCGGGCGCACCAGGGCCTGGAGACCATCGATATCCGCTCCCGGAAGCCGGAGTGGCTCAAGGTCCGGTCCCCCGGCGGCAGGAACTACATGCACCTCAAGGGGATGATGCGTTCCGAGTCGCTTCACACCGTGTGTGAGGAGGCCGGCTGCCCCAACATCGGCGAGTGCTGGGAGGCGGGAACGGCGACGTTCATGATCCTGGGCGACGTCTGCACCCGGGCCTGCAAGTACTGTGGCGTCGCCCATGGGTTGCCGACGGAGCTGGACACCGACGAGCCCCGACGTGTTGCCGAGAGCGTGGCCCGCATGGAGCTGGAGCACGCCGTCATCACCAGCGTGAATCGGGACGAGCTTCCCGATGGAGGAGCCTCCATCTATGCGGAGACCATCCGCCGGATCCACCAGACCGTGCCAGGATGCTCGGTGGAGGTCCTGATCCCCGACTTCAAGGGTGATGAGGACGCGCTGCGTACCGTGGTGGAGGCCAGGCCGGAGATCCTCGGACACAATCTTGAGACGGTCGAACGGCTGCACCCGGACGTGCGCCCGGGGGGACGGTATTGGCGGTCCATCTCATTCCTGGGCGCGGTGAAAAGGCTGGATCCGCAGATGCTGACCAAGACAGGCATCATCCTGGGCATGGGCGAGGAGGCCCACGAGATCCGGCAGGCCATGGCGGACCTGCGGGAGGCAGCGGTGGACATCCTGACCCTGGGTCAGTACCTACGTCCCTCCCCCATGCACATCCCGGTGGCCCGTTGGGTGACGCCCGACGAGTTCGCCCTCTGGAAGAGGATCGGAGAGGAGGACCACGGCTTCAGGCACGTCGAGTCAGGGCCCCTCGTGCGCTCCAGCTATCATGCCAAGGAGCAGGCCCGGGAGGTGGAAGCCGGGGGGCCCGGGGCCATCACTAGGGTCATGGAGGCGGATACCCCGGCCCCTGCCGAGGTGCGGCTGGACCTGGTCCAGCTGGAGCTCGGCCGCCCGGGCAGGCCGGCCGGGGGAGGTCGCTGACGTCCATGACACAGACCAGGACCAGGAAGAAGGCGACCCGGCCCAAGGACGTGTTCCGCCAGGCGGGCGTCACGCCCGAGGCGGCGCTCGAGCTCCTCCGGGAGATGCTCCTCTACCGCCGGTTCGAGGAGAAGGCGGAAGAGGCCTATGCCATCGGGAAGATCGGCGGGTTCTGTCATCTGCACATCGGGCAGGAGGGGGCTGCGGTCGGCTCCATCAAGCCCCTCCGGCAAGACGACTACGTCATCAGCGCCTACCGGGAGCATACGCAGGCCCTCGCCAAGGGTGTGCCGCCCGGCCCGGTCATGGCCGAGCTCTACGGCAAGCGGGACGGCTCTTCCGGCGGGAAGGGCGGTTCCATGCACATCTTCGACAAGAGCGTCCGCTTCATGGGCGGGCACGGCATCGTCGGAAGCCAGGTGCCCCTCGCCACTGGCATCGCATGGAAGATCAAGTACCGCGAGGAGGACAGCGTCGTCCTGTGCTTCATGGGCGATGCGGCGGTGAACCAGGGGGGCTTCCACGAGGCGCTGAACATGGCGGCGATCTGGGAGCTTCCGGCCATCTACGTGGTCGAGAACAACCAGTACGGCATGGGGACGGCCTTCCACCGGGTCTCCATCACCGACATGGTCGAGAAGGCCTCGCCCTACGGAGTCCCCGCGAGCTCCGTGGACGGCCAGGATGTGCTGGCCACGTACGCCCATTTTCGCGACCTGGTGGAAGAGGTGCGGGGCGACGGCGGTCCCCGTTTCGTGAACCTCGAGACCTATCGGTTTCGAGGACACTCCATGTCGGACCCGGTGTCCGGCACCTACCGCCCCACCGAGGAGGTGGAGCAGAGAAAAGCGCATCACGACCCCATCGAGATCCTGCGGGACCGACTCATGGACGCCGGGCTCCTCGACCAGGCCGCGTTGGAGGAGATGGACGGGGAGGTCCGCAGCGTGGTGGACGAGGCGGTGGAGTTCGCCGACAGCTCTCCCCGGCCGGGACCGGAGGCCCTCTACTCCAACGTCTGGGCGGACATCAATCCGAACGGGCGCCTGAACTTCGACGGCAGGGGAGAATCCCCATGGCGGTGATGACCTACCGTGAGGCGCTCAATGCCGCCCTCCGGGAGGAGATGTCCCGCGACCTGGATGTCTTCCTCATGGGTGAGGAGGTGGCCGAGTACGACGGGGCCTACAAGGTGTCGAAGGGGCTGCTGAAGGAGTTCGGGGCCAGGCGGGTCGTGGACTCCCCCATCAGTGAGCTGGGTTTCGCAGGACTGTGCGTGGGGGCGGCCATGGCGGGCCTCAGGCCCATCGTGGAGTTCATGACGTTCAACTTCGCGTTCCTGGCCATCGACCAGGTCATCAACAGCGCGTCGAAGATGCTGTACATGTCCGACGGGCAGTTCCCCATCCCCGTCGTGTTCCGGGGGCCCACGGGCCCGGCTCTCCAGCTGTCGGCGCAGCACTCCGTCGCCTGCGAGACCTACTACCTCCACTCGCCGGGCTGCAAGGTCGTGACTCCGGCCACGCCGGCCGATGCCAAGGGCCTCCTGAAGGCGTCGATCAGGGACAACGACCCGGTCGCGTTCATGGAGGGTGAGCTCCTGTACAACT
>JBDHGI010000200.1:0-8069 GCA_039589955.1 Gemmatimonadota bacterium
TCGCTCCCCGGGGGCCGAGCCGGTCGTCCGCTGAGGTCAGGCGGCCTCGGCAGGCGATTCTGCGGGCGGCGCGACCGTGTCGGGGTGGCGCTCCATCTCCACCAACCGGCTGAGCAGGCCGCTCTCACGAAGCGACATCATGGCGGCGAAGACGAAGGCAACGGCGAGCCCAGCGAAGAGGATGCCGATGTACAGTGTCGCGACGTAGCCGATCACGTGGCCTCCAAATAGCGGCTCGGGTCCCTGCCCGAGCGGCGGTGGGTGGTTCTCTTCCGACTTCCCGAAGCCCGCGGGAGTGGGTCTCGCCGTCGCCCGGACGATCCGGCCGGGGCGCTTCCCTCACCGCTCGGCTCCGTGGTTTAGATGAGAGCAAGAAGGGTGCCACCAGGACATGCGCCGATGGGTTCTCGTTGGCCGGGGTGACCCACGGCTCCGGGAGGGAACCGGCGGTCGCGCGGGGACATCTTTTTCGGCTGTTGGGAACGAGGTGCCGATGGTGATCCGCGACCCTCCGACCCCCCCCGACCGAGGATGGGGAGGGCCAGGTCTCATGGCCGCGAAGAGGGAGGAAGACCCCTCAGCGGATACGCTTCCGGATGATCTCGTCCAGACCGAAGATCTTGATCTTGAGGACCTCCTCGACGTCGAGGTCCTCGAATCCGGCCTCCTTCAGCTCCTCGATGTACGCGAGGGTGATGCCGTGAATGCGGAAGGCCAGGGCGTCGTCGATGCTCTCGAGGGGGAATCCGGCTTCCGCCATCCCCTCGAGATACGCAGGAGTGACGTCGTGGATCTTCATGGCGATCACGTCGTCGAAGTCCAGCTCGCCGAAGCCCATGGACCGGACCTCACGGACGTAATCCGCGTCGATGTCATGGATCTTCATGGCCACGATCTCGTCGAAGCCCATGTCCGTGAAACCCAGGCTCATCACCTGGCGGACGGTCTCGGCAGTGATGTCGTGGATGCGCATGGTGATGAGATCACCTGCGTCCAGGTCCCCGAGGCCCAGTGACATGGCCTCCTCCACGAAGTCCCGGTCGATGTCGTGGATCCGGAACGAAAGAACCTCGTCGAAGCCCTCCACGGCCAGCCCGAGCTCCGAGATCTCCGTCACGAACTGCGCGTCGACATCGTGGATCTTCATGGCCACGAGGTCGTCCTCGTCCAGCTCGAACCCCATCGACCGGGCCTCACGCACGAAGTCCGAGTCGATTTCGAAGACCCGGAACGAGACCAGCTTCTCCATGGGGAGGTTGCCGAGTCCGACCGAGCGCATCTCCGAAAGGAAGTCGGCGTCCACGTCGAAGACGGCCGCGGCGAGAAGGTCGTCGAAATCCAGGTCGTCGAACCCCAGTCGGCCCATCTCCTGGACGAACCGGGGACCCACGTCGTGGACGGCCGATGCGAAGACCTCCTCCTCATCGAGCCCTCGGTAGCCCAGATCCGCCATCACGCTCCGGTACGTGGGGCTGGGCGTGAACGCAAACGTTCCGCTCCCCTCGTTTCCACGGATATGACCTTCGAAGGCCAGGGTGCCGGCCTCGCGCTCCACGTCCATGGAGACCACCCCGGCGTTCGTCTCCGCGCGGCTCAGGATGGCACGCACCAGCTCGTCGGGGAGGCTCATTCTCCAGCGGTCGCGATCGCTGGTCCGGCGGGTGATGGAGATCCTCGCCGGCGGGTCCTCGTCCGGACGCGGGCGAGCCGTCCACGTCCCCTCGACGTCCTGCAGGTCCGTCATCGCCAACGTAGGTGTGGCCGTCCACGTCCAGACCGCTCCGGCCAGAGCAGTCGCCAGGACCGCCGTCTTCGTGATCTTCATG
Source organism: Gemmatimonadota bacterium (assembly GCA_039589955.1). Taxonomy (GTDB): domain Bacteria; phylum Gemmatimonadota; class Gemmatimonadetes; order Longimicrobiales; family Gaopeijiaceae; genus SZUA-318. The sequence continues at coordinate 1,827 of JBDHGI010000200.1, forward strand.
TCACTTCCACCTCGGATTCGACGCTTGTCGTGGGACGCCTCCACGCGTCCCGGGCTACCTGGTGAGATGCCGAGCCCGCGCCCGATGTTGGAACACCGACGCCCGATCCGGGCACGACTCGATGTGCGCGGGCGCCCCGTCGACGCTTCGGCTGCAACAATCCGGGCCGTTCCGGTATCCAAAGGGTGAGCGAGTCCGGATCACAGGGTAGCCGGGAGAGAACGGTTTCAGCACCAGCCAAGGGCCCCGTGGGTGCCGGGGCGGAAGAGCCTCTGGAGGCTCTCGTCGGGCGGGCCCAGGGGGAGGACCGAGACGCTTTCGAAGCCGTCTACCGAAGGACGGTGGACCGGGTCTATGCCCTGTGTCTCAGGATGTCGGGGGACGCCGATCGAGCCACGGAGCTCGTCCAGGATGTCTATGTCCGGGCGTGGCAGCGTTTGCGCTCGTTCCGGGGCGAGAGTCTGTTCACGACCTGGCTCCACAGGGTGGCCGTGAACGCCGTCTTGCAGGATCGACGGAGCAGGGCCAGACGATCGAGTCGAGAGGTGACGGCGCCGGAGCTGGAGCGCTTCGGCAGGGCGGCCAGGGTCGCCATGCCGGGCACGCGCGTGGATCTCGAGCGTGCCATCGCGGCATTGCCCGACAAGGCGAGACGGGTGCTCGTGTTGAGGGATATCGAGGGATACAAGTATGAGGAGATCGCCCACATGACAGGGGTGAGCCTGGGAACGGTGAAGGCCCAGATCCACCGGGCTCGGGGACTGGTCAAGGAGGCGCTGACGTGATCAACGACCATCTCTCCGAGGCGACGATGAACGACCTGGTGGATGGGCTCCTTCCCGCCGCGGAGGTGACGTCCGCACGGGCGCACATGGACGACTGTGCGGTCTGCCGGGAGGCATACGCCCGGCTCTCGGACACCGTGCGACAGCTCCGGGCGCTGCCCAGGTCCGGGGATGCTCCGGAGGCGGCGTGGCCGGCGATCGAGGCGCGTATCGGCTCGGCCGGCGGCACGCCCCCGCCGGCGACGGAGGATGGTCGTGCGAAGGTGGTGCCCCTCCGTGGGTCGGGGCCGACCCCGTGGCGGGTGACGTTGTCGGTTCCCCAGCTCGCCGCGGCGGCCCTGGTGGTCTCGATCCTGTCGGCCACGGCGGTGTGGCTCGCGTTGCCTCAGGGTGCGGCCTCTCCCGCTTCCGTTGCCGCTGAAGATCCCGCCAGCCCCAGACGGGTCCTTCCGGTCTCGGCTGAGACGGCGGACAAGGTGGCCGAGTACAATGCGACCATCACGGACCTGGAGGAGATCCTCGAGCGGGGCCGCGTGCTGCTCTCCCGGGAGACCCTGGTGACGTTGGAGACGTCCCTCGAAACCATCGACGAGGCCATCCAGGAGGTCCAGGCTGCGCTGGAGCGCGATCCGGCGAGCGAGCTCCTCCTCCGCGTGCTCATGACGCACCAACGAACTAAGCTCCAGGTGCTCAGGCAGGCGGCGACGTCGTTGCACTTCCGCGGCTAGGGAGCGGAAGCCTCCGGCTACTCCAGCATCGTCTCCCGCCGAGGCTCCGGGGGCCTGACGTCCGCCCGAAGATTCACGATCCTGGCGCAAGTGTTCCAGCGGAGCACGGCGTCGTCATTGTCCGGGGCGCTCAGGGCCTCCGCACTCTCGAAGTGGTCCATGGCTCGTCGGAACCAGGAGAAGGCGATCTCGCCTGAGCCTGGCCCGCTGATCTCCAACTGTCCGATGGCTCGGCGCTCGCATATGATGCCCGCGTAGTACTCCCGCTCGTATTCCCCCGCGAGCCGGGACAGGAGATCCATGGCCTCGGCCACGGAGTGCCGGCCTTTCGACCCGAACTGGTCCGTGAGCGACAGGATCAGCGTGATGAGGGCGTCTTGGTTCTCCGGTTCCACGGCGAGAATGTCCCGGCAGATGCTCTCGGTCAGACGAGGCTCGTTGAGGAGCCGGTAGCGCACCGCCTTGCGCTGCGCCGCGCCCAGGGCCTCGCGCTTCAGGGACTTGAGTTCGAACATTCCCGCCTCCCGAGCCGCGCCTAGTCCTCGGCGGGGCTCCTCTTGAGTATCTGCACCAGCCTCCGCACCGGATCGTAGGCATGGTCCACGACCCGCTCCTTGAGCGGGATGATGGCGTTGTCGGTGATGGTGATCTCCTCCGGACAGACCTTCGTGCAGCACTTGGTGATGTTGCAGTATCCGACTCCGTGCGCCTCGCGCAACTCCTCCAATCGATCCTCTGTATCCAACGGGTGCATCTCGAGACCGGCAGTGTAGGCCAGGAACCGGGGCCCGATGAACCGGTCGTGCTTGTGATGGTCCCTGAGCACGTGACACACGTCCTGGCACAGGAAGCACTCGATGCACTTTCGGAACTCCTGGGACCGCTCTACGTCTTCCTGGGCCATGATCCAGGACCCATCAGGGTGGTCCGGGGGGCGTGGCTTGAAGGGCTTGATGGCCTTCTTCACCTGGAAGTTCCAGGACACATCGCTCACCAGGTCCCTGACGTGGGGGAAGGCCCGAAGGGGCTCCACGGTGATCGGCCGGCTCATGTCCACCTGGCGCACCCGGGTCATGCACATGAGGCGGGGCATGCCGTTCACTTCTGCGGAGCAGGAGCCGCACTTGCCCGCCTTGCAGTTCCAGCGAACCGCGAGATCCGGCGCCTGCTCCGCCTGGATGGCGCGGATCGCGTCCAGGACCACTATGCCATACCAGATCTCGGTCTCGTACGTCTCGAACTCGCCGTCATCCGCGCCGCCTCGCCAGATCCTGAACGTCGCTCGCTCCATCAGCCCTGCTCCTCGATGATCTGGCGAAGGTGCTCCGGTATCTCCCCGCACGGCACGGTATCGAGCTCCATTCCCCCGATCGAGTTCCTCCGGAGAACGATGTTCTTGCTGCCCCAAGCGGCGTCCTTGTCGGGGTAGTCGACCCTGGAATGCGCCCCGCGGCTTTCTTTACGGGTCAACGCTGCGCGCGCAGCGGCCTCCCCGACCGTGAACAAGTGGGGCAAGTCGAGCGCCGTGTGCCATGCAGGATTGAACTCTCGATTCCCGTTGACTGCGACCTCGGGGAGCTTGGCCTTCAGGGCCTCGATCTCTCGAAGGGCCTCCTCGACGCCCTCGTCCGTGCGAATGATGCTCACCTTCTCCTGGAGCAGATCTTGGAGGGCGGACTGAAGCCGATAGGGGCTTTCCGCCGCGCCCCCTCCGCGTCGCTCGAGGGGAGCGAGGGCCTCGGCCGCGGCTTCCTCGATCTCGGCCTCGTCCAGGGTCACTTGCCTTTGTTCCCGGGCGAAGGCCGCAGCGTGCTCGCCGGCGAGCTTCCCGAACACGAGCAGATCGGACAGCGAATTGCCCCCGAGACGGTTTGCCCCGTGTAGTCCCGCCGCGACCTCTCCGGCCGCGAAGAGCCCTGGTACCCGAGACATCTGCGTGTCCGCGTCGACCCGCACTCCGCCCATGCCATAGTGCGTCGTCGGCCCCACCTCCATGGTTTCCCTCGTGATATCCACGTTCGCCAGATGCTTGAACTGGTGATACATGCTCGGGAGCTTCCTCCTTATGTGCTCCTCCGCCTTGGGGATCTTCTCCGCGATCCAGGCGATGTCCAGAAACGCGCCTCCGTGAGGGCTTCCGCGACCCTCCTTCACCTCACGCACGATACAGCGCGCGACGTGGTCGCGGGTCAGGAGCTCCGGGGGCCTCCGGGCATCCCGATCCCCCATCACGTACCGCCAGCCCTCTTCCTCGGTATCCGCGGTTTGATCCCTGTAGAGCTCCGGGATGTCGTCGAACATGAATCGTCGACCTTCGGCGTTTCTCAACACGCCGCCTTCACCGCGAACGCCCTCGGTCACGAGGATCCCGTGAGCACTCGGGGGCCAGATCATACCGGTTGGATGGAACTGGATGAACTCCATGTCGATGAGCTCGGCGCCGGCGTGATAGGCGAGGGAGTGTCCGTCTCCCGTGCACTCCCACGAGTTGCTCGTGACCTTGAAGGCCCGGCCGATGCCTCCGGTGGCAAGGATCAAGGCCTTGGCCTCGAACACGCGGAATGTGCCCCGGTCCCGGTCGTAGCCGAAGCATCCGGCCAGTCGCTCACCATCCTTGAGGAGCCGTGTCACGGTGCACTCGTTGAACACGTCGATGCCCTGGTGCACTCCGTGGTCCTGCAGGGTGCGCAGCATCTCCAGGCCGGTCCGATCCCCAACGTGGGCCAGCCGGGGATAGGCGTGGCCTCCGAAATTGCGCTGCAGGATCTTCCCTTGCGGGGTCCGGTCCATGAGCGCGCCCCAGGCCTCGAGCTCCCGTACGCGGTCGGGCGCTTGCTGCGCGTGCAGCTCTGCCATCCGCCAGTTGTTCAGATACTGGCCGCCCCGCATGGTGTCGGCGAAGTGGACCCTCCAATTGTCTCGCTCATCCACGTTCGCCAGCGCGGCGGCGATTCCCCCCTCCGCCATGGCGGTGTGAGCCTTGCCGAGCAACGTCTTGGTGACGAGGGCGACCCTCACGCCACCTGCGGCGGCCTCGATGGCCGCGCGAAGGCCCGCACCCCCCGCTCCGATGATCACCACATCGTAGGCGTGGCGCTCGTAGCCGCTCATAAGAGGAGCCTCCAGTCCGCCCACACGCCCATGGCGAGCAGGCGCACGTACAGGTCCGAGAAGCCCACCCAGAACAAGCTCAGCCAGGCGAACAGCATGTGACGCTTGTTCAGGCACGTGACGCATCCGTAAGCCCTCTTTCGAGCTCTGTGCCTCGAGAGGACGTTTAGACGTCCCCCCACCAGATGGCGCAGGGAGTGGCATCCCAGCGTATAGCTGCCGAGCAGAACGACGTTCGTCGCCAGAACCAGGGTGCCCACTCCCACACCGAAGGTCGTCTGCCCCGTCGCCGGGTCTTCGAACCAGAGCGCCTTCCAGACGTCCCAGGAGAGGATGACCAGAAAGACCAGGGCGAGGTACAGGAAATACCGGTGCACGTTCTGGAGGATGAGCGGGAAATGGCGCTCTCCCAGATAGCCCTTGCGAGGCTCACCCACCGCGCAGGACGGTGGGTCCGCCCAGAACGCCTTGTAGTACGCCCCCCGGTAGTAGTAGCACGTGAGACGGAATCCCCCCGGGGCCCACAGGATCAGGAAGGCGGGAGACCAGGGGAGCCAGGAGAGCCACCAGCTCGGCTTGGGTCCCAACCATGCGTGGTGGGTGTCGCCGAAGAGCTCAGGTGAGTAGAAGGGCGACAGGTAGTTCCCGAACGAGTAGTTGACGCCCTGGAACGCCGCCCACGTGGAATAGACGATGAACGCGCTCAAGCCCAGGAAGACTGCGGTAGGCTGAAGCCACCAAGCGTCGTGCCGGGTCGTCCGACCCCAGGTACGCCGCACGGGGAGGGACGCGGGCGAGTGCAACATGGGCAGTTCCTTCCGCGAGGCCGGGGCCTCCCGAGGCAGTCTCGATCAGCGGGTCGAAGAGGCGCCTCGCCGTCGCACCGTCGGAAACCCGCGGTGCACAGAATAGGGCGATGGCGGCCTCATGGCCAAGCGAGGACTCCCCGTGCGCCTCCTGCGCGGCTCAGAACGTCACCGTCACCACCTCCGAGCAGCTGGTGGTCCCGGCCTCGCAGACCTGATAGTCGTAGACCCCCTGACCCCGATTGTCGATGGCGTCGGTCTGGAAGCCGTCATTCGGCGTCGTGAAGATGAGCGCGCCGTCACGATAGACGTCCATGCTCGCGGACGAGGCACCACTCCAGACGAGGTCTGCCTTCTGGCGCCCCCGGACCTTGTAGCCGGTGACCGCGAGGGTGATGACCACCGGCGGTGCGCTCACCGTCACGGTGCTCGACGCCGTGTCGGCGTTCCCGTCATTGTCCGTCGCGGTGAGGGTGACGGTGTAGGTGCCGGCGGCGGCGTAGGTGTGGGTGGGGTGCTGCACGGCGGAGGTGTTGCCGTCGCCGAAGTCCCAGGACCAGGCGGTGACCGTGCCGTCACCGTCAGTGCTGGTGTCGGTGAGGTCACAGGTCAGGTCGGTGCAGCTGGAGGTGAACGAGGCGGCGGGGGCCTCTCCGACGGTAACGGCCTGGCTCACCGTGCTGCTCGCGCCGTCGTCGTCCCAGACGGTGAGGGTGACGGTGTAGGTGCCAGGCGCGAAGTAGGTATGGCTCGGGTTGGCCCCGTTGCTCGACCAGCCGTCGCCGAAGTCCCAGGACCAGGCGGTGATGGTGC
>JBDHGI010000201.1:0-8188 GCA_039589955.1 Gemmatimonadota bacterium
TATGGGCGACCAGCGAGCGGATCTCCGACGGCGAGAGGGCACCGCCGAACGGTGGCATCCGGGGGCTGCCGTCCAGCACCCAGGCACCCGCGGAGATGCCGTCGTAGAGCGTGTCGTCGGGCCTCCTGGACATGAGCGTGGAGTCGGAGTGCGCCGTGGGGGGAGCGGGCAGCCACGCGGCGTTCCATCCGTCCCCCCCTCCCGAGGCGCCGTGACAGGCCGCGCAATCCCGCGCATAGAGCCCGCCCGCCGGGCCCGGTGCCCCGGCTGGGGACTCGATCCACGCGGGGGCGTCGGCGAGGGACCTGGGCTGCAGCGCGTCCCTTTGACCTTCGAGGTCCAGCAGGTAACGGGCTATCCTGCGGGCGTCCGGCGCGAGCACGGGCTGGTGGGGCATCGGGCTGCCCGGCGCGGCACGACGCGGATCCAGGATCATCTCGAGAACGAAGCCCGGCCGGAGGCGCTCGGACAGGCCGTTCAGGGAAGGACCGATCCGTCCGCCCTCGGATCCCACCTGATGGCATCCCAGGCAGGCCAGTCGACTCTCGAGCTGCGTCCGGGCGCGCAGCGTCTCGAGGGAGAACAGGGGCGAGTCGCCCAGGTCGGCGAATGGCTCACCGAGGCCTCCGAGGAATCGGGTCAGGGCGTCGACCTCCTCCGCCGTGAGCCCGAAGTCGGGCATCCTCGCCCCCGGGGAGCCGGGGTGGCCGTTCCGTCGGATCAGGCTCGGTCTGGCGAGAAAGGCCCTCAGCCACGGGGCGCGGACACGGACGCCCTCCCGGGTAAGATCGGGGCCACCAGGGGTGGCGGTCTCGGTGACGCCCTGGTGGCAGGCGGCGCAGCCGAGGCGATCGAAGATCCGTCGGCCCAGGTCGGCGTCGACGTCGGCGTGACGGGCTCGGGCAGCGTCGGTGACCTCACCACCACCGTCCGGGGAGCCCAGAAAGAGGGCGAGGGCGAGGCGCTCCCTCTCGTCGAGGGAGAAGTCCGGCATGCGTGTCGGGCCGATGTCATCCCGACGGGGCTGGGGGTCGGCGAGGTATCCGAAGACGAAGTCGGCAGGCAGAGGCGTGCTTCCCGGACCGAAGCGAGGGGCGCGGGAGCGCGCCAGGCCCGGTTCGGGCATGCCCGTGTGGCATCCTCCGCACCCCAGCTCCGCCGCCAGCTGGCGGCCGTCGACCTGGGACGGGGCGTGCACGGGGTCTCGGCCGGCGTGGCCGGAGGTGCCCACCAGGAGCACGCCGAGGAGCAGGGCCCGTGGGGCCTTGGGAAGGAGCATGGCGCTACCCTGGTCAGGTCGGGCAGGGCGTGTCAAGGAGGGTCTGGCGCTCATGCCCTGGGCAGGTCAATGTCTCTGTACAACCACACCGGAGGCATCCATGTCGAAGAACCGCCTGCCGTCTGCCGTCTCCGTCCTTCTCCTCCTCGTTGCCGCTCCCGCCCTGGGCCAGGAGGATCACCCCTTTCAGATCTCCCTGGTCACACCCATCCAGATCGTCCCGGAAGACGAAGCCGTCAAGGGTGTCCGCCTCAATCTCCTGTACGGCCGCAACACCTTCATGACCGGATTCGACTACGGCCTGGTGAACCACACCATCCGGGACTTCCTCGGCGTGGGCATCGGAGTGGTGAACCTTACCGAGGGGGACGTCACGGGCTTTCACTGGGGCGTCGTCAACGTGACCGAGGGCGCTTTCGAGGGCCTGCACTACGGTGTCGTGAACAGCGCGGAGTCCGGCTACGGCGTCCAGATCGGAATCGTGAACCATGCCCCCAACTACCGCGGACTGCAGCTCGGGTTCGTGAACTACGCCGAGCGAATGAACGGCGTGCAGTTGGGGCTGGTGAACATCATCCGCGTCGGGGGCGTGCTGCCCGTCATGCCGTTCGTGAACTGGTCCCTCGACGATGGGGCCGTCCCCAACTGAGCCTCGGGGATACACGCCGGGGCACCTCCTGAGCGGAGGTGCCCCGGGAGCGCGCCTGGCTGGTCCCGCCGTCAGCCGGGAGACGACTGATGGAGGGCGAACAGGGCTCCCTGGGGGTCCGAGCACTGGGCTACCAGGTCGCCCCCGGGCACTTCCATGGGGCCCATGAGGACCTTCCCGCCCATGGCCGTGACCTGGCTCACCGCGGCCGCCACGTCCGGAACGCGCACGTACAGGACCCAGCAGGACACCGGCATCTCCGGCGGCTTGTTGAAGATCCCTCCCAGGGGGTGAGCGCCGCGGTGGTACATCTGGTAGGTGCCCATCTCCCCCATGTCCATGGCGTCAGCCTTCTGCCATCCGAATAGCTTCGAGTAGAAGGTCCATGCGGCCTCCCAGTCGGTGGTGGCGAGCTCGTGCCAGCTGAACTCCCCGATGGCCGGCGGGCCATCGTGACCCGGCGTGTACGTGGCGGGCTGGAACGCGCAGAACACGGCACCCTGAGGATCCTGAATGACCGTGATCGTGCCCACCTCGGGCAGCTCCATGGGACCGTGGAGGACGGTGCCGCCCAGCTCCTTCGCCTTCTCGGTGGTCTCCTCGATGGTCGCCGTCGAGACGTAGGCGAGCCAATGGGGGGGCGCTCCCCCTGCCCGCGCCTCCTCGGGCAGCTCCATGACGCCGCCGATGGGGTTCTCTCCGTTCATCCACATGGTGTAGGGCATGGATCCACCCTCCCACGCCTGTGTGCCCCACCCGGTGACGGCGGCGTAGAAGCCCGGAGCGGCGCCAGGATCGGTGGTCATGAGCTCGTACCAGCAGAAACGACCGGTCGGCGTGTCGGACATGGTGCCTCCTGGATTTGGGCCGCGCCGCGGCGAGGTGACTGGCGGACCACCGACGTCCGGGGCCCGCGGAGGGTCTACCGGTCGGTACACCTCCATCGACGAACCAACATACAGGGTCTACGGAGACCCCGCTCCGGCCTTACCATGGCCAGAAAAGCTACTCGGACTTGAGGACTCCCACCGGATCGGTCCTGGAAGCCCTCTCGGCGGGCACATACGAGGCCACGCCGGCGACGCCCAGGAAGAGAGCCAGCACGCCCGCCAGCGTCAGGGGATCGGAGGACGACACACCATAGAGCACCGACGCGAGGAGCCTTGACAGGGCCAGGGCTGCGGCCAGGCCGAGCACCAATCCGAAGGCGGTCAGCCGCAGCCCGTCGCCGACCACGACCTTCCGGATCTCCCCCCGGGTGGCGCCGAGGGCGATTCGCACGCCCAGCTCCCGGCGCCGCTGTGCCACCGAGAACGAGATGAGCCCATAGATCCCCAGGGAGGCCAGGAGGAGCGCACCCCCTCCGAAGATCCCGAGGAACGCCGTGCTCAGGCTCCACTGGAGCTGGTTCTCCCGGACCACGCTCGTCATGGACCGGATCTCGACCGGAAGGTCCGAGTCAGCCGAGCGCAGGGCCTGACGGACGGCGGGAACTGCCGCTGACGGCGGGCCTTCCGTACGTGAGAGGAGGAAGTACCGTCGGGCCCTGTGCTGCAGCGCGGGCCGATACATCTGAGGCCCGACCTCGCCACCGGACAGCCCCGAGTGACGGATGTCGGCGACGACCCCGATCACGGTGTAGCTCCCGGGATCCGAAGGGTCGTTCCCCGCCAGCAGGGTCTTGCCCACCGCGCTCTCGTTGGGCCAGAAGCGGCGCGCAAGGCTCCGGTTGACCACCACCACACCGGGCGCCTCGGGTCCGTCCTGAGCCTCGAACGTCCGCCCCGCCAGCAGGGCAATCCCCGTGGTTTCGAAGTAGCCGGGATAGGCGTAGTTGATGACCGAGAGGGGCCACTCCTCGCCGGGGAGGCCGGCCATCTCGGGAGGCGCCACCTGGAAGGTGTGGGTCTCGTGGTTCAAGGGAAGAGCCGTGATGGCCGAGGCACTCGCGATCGCCGGTACACGGCGGAGCTCCGAGACGGCCCGCTCCACGAAGGCCAGCCGCTCCTGGGGCGAGGCATACTCGCCGGCCGGGAGGATCGCTTCGGCCACGAGCAGTCGATCCGCATCGAAGCCCAGATCGATGGCCTGCACGCGGGCGAAGCTCCGGAGCATGAGGCCGGCTCCCGTGATGAGCACCACCGCCAGGGCCACCTGCGCCACGACCAGCGCCCGCCGGCCGCGCGAGGTCCCGAGCCCACCGGAACCCTTGGAGCCTTCCTTCAGGCCCGCGGCGAGCTCGGAGCGCGCCGAGGTGACGGCTGGGAGCAGCCCGAAGGCCACCGGCGTGGCCAGGGTCACCAGGGCGGAGAAGGCCAGGACGGTCCCGTCCAGGTCTACCCTCCCGATCTTGTACAGGTCTTCCGGGAGGACCGGATCCAACATGCCGGCGATCCAATAGGACAGCCCGACTCCGACCAGGCCGCCCAGGCCTGCGAGAACCAGGCTTTCGGTGAACAGCTGACGGACGATGCGACCACGCCGCGCCCCCAGGGCGGAGCGCACCGCAACTTCCCTGAGCCGGCCGCTGCCCCTGGCCAGCGTGAGGCTGGCCACGTTCACGCACGCGATGAGCAGAACGAATGCCATGGCCCCGAGGAGCACGAGGAAGGTCACGTTCAGGATCTCCCAGGCGAAGTTCAGGGCCTCCCGGAGCGGCTTCACCGTGACCCCCGCCATGCGTCCGTCGATGTCCGGGTATTGAGCGCTCAGCGACCTCTGGATCTCCGTGAGCTCTTCCCTGGCGCGTTCCGGGGTCCAGCCGGGGCTGAGTCGCCCGACGAGCTGGTAGTTCCCGTTCGCCCGCGGCGAGGAGGCGTCACCCCTGAGGGGGATCCACATCTTGGCCGACCCGAAGGGGAAGTTGAAGAGCCGCGGCATGATGCCGATGACGGTGTGCTGGACTCCGTCCAGGGAGACGGTCCGGCCCACGAGACCGGGGTCTCCGTTGTAGCGCCGCGCCCAGAGGGACTCGCTCATGACTACCACGGGTTCCCCTCCGGGGCTGCCTTCCACGTCCGAGAAGCCCCGACCCAGCATCGGGCTGGCCCGCAGCACCGAGAGCAAGTTGGCCGTGAGTCGGGCGTACTGCACGCGCTCCGGTCCCTCGGGTCCGGTGACGTTGGCCGAGCCATACTCGTACGCCGCCAAGTCCTGGAACGCCCGGCTCCGTGCCTTCCAGTCCTCGTATTGGGGGTAGGACAGGCGGGCCATGTCCCACCCCGTGACGGGGTCGACCTGGTTGACCTGTACCAGCTCCGCGGGGTCGCCGTAGGGGAGCGGCCGGAACAGAAAGGGGTTCATGACGCTGAACACCGCGGTGTTCGCCGCGATCCCGAAGGCCAGGGTCAGCACCACGAGTCCGGCGTATCCCGGGGCTGTCCGAAGGGTCCGCAGCGCATACCTCAGGTCCTGCCGCAGCTCATCGAATGACATCGCTCTCCTCTCCCCCCGGCCCCTCCGCGTCTGGATGTCCGCGCAGTACCTCCGGGTGTGATCCATATCACCGAACTGACGAATCGCCTCCGCGCGCGCGGCCTCCGGTGCCCAGCCTGCGGACACGAGCTCCTCCACCATCAGGTCGATGTGGAGCTCGAGCTCGTCGTCGACCTTGGCCCGGGCGTCCGCCCGGGACAGCCGGTCGAGCCTGAATGCGCGCCTGAAATCGTCCTTCACGGCCTACCCCTCTCCGGTCACCGGCGCCAGGACCTTGGACACGCCGTCGGCGTACCGGCGCCAGAAGCTCGCCTCCCGCGTGAGCTGCCGTCTTCCGCGGGGGGTGAGGCGGTAGTACTTGGCCCTCCTGCCCTTGTCGGAGATCCCCCACTCCGCCTCCACCCAGACGTTCTTCTCCATGCGGTGGAGCGCCTGGTACAGGGCCGCGTCCTGGAGCTCCAGGACGCCCTCCGACCTCGCTCGGATGGAGCGGGACACCTCGAAGCCGTGCTGCGGGCCTCGAGAGAGGGTGTGGAGGATCACCAGGTCCACGGTGCCGGGAAGAAGACCACGGGTCTGTGAGCTCATCGCGACGTGCTCCTGGGTGAGACGCGGAACCGGGCTCGACGCCCTCGAGGATTCTTGGCCTCACTTCGTGAGGGCAAGTACGCCATCCTGTACGGAACGCAGCTCGGAGAGGTTTCGCGGAGCCTGGGACGGTTTGATCGAGTCGCATCCCCGGGGGGCGGTCGGCGCCGTCGGAACACCAACCGGGGTTCGGGGGTTGGGCGGTCGTCTCGCGGTCTCGATCCAGGCTTTGGATGCTGAGCACTCTTCTACAGGCGAACGTCCCCGGCGGTCTCGCCGAGTCTCTCTCGAGCACGCCCCTGCTGGCGCTGGCGACGCTCTTCGGGGCCGGCCTGCTCACGAGCCTCACGCCGTGCGTCTACCCCATGATCCCCATCACTGCCTCGGTGATCGCCGGCACGGCCAGGGAAGGGCAGAGCCGACGGCGGACCGCGGGCCTGACCCTGACGTACGCCGTGGGCATGGCGATGCTCTACGCCATCCTCGGAGCGGTCGCCGGCATGACGGGTAGCCTCTTCGGTTCGGTGAGCTCGAGCCCCTGGGCGCTCCTCGGGATCGGCAATCTCCTTCTGCTCTTTGCCCTGGTGATGTTCGACGTGCTGCCGGTGCCGGTGCCCCGGAGGCTCATGCAGTGGGCCGGTAGCCGGGAGGGGGGATCGTACGGGGCCGTGTTCGTGCTCGGAGCAGCGTCGGGTGTCGTCGCCGCTCCATGCGGAGCGCCGGCGTTCGCGGTGGTGCTCACCTGGGTGGCCGCGACACAGGCCGGCCTCATGGGCTTCGTCTACCTCTTCGTCTTCTCCCTGGGAATGACGGCGCTCCTTGTGGCGGTGGGCCTCTTCTCGGGAACCCTGACGCTCCTGCCGCGTTCAGGTAGGTGGATGGTGTGGATCAAGAGGGCCGCCGCGATCGCCATGATCGCCATGGCCCAGTTCTACTTCGTGCAGGCGGGATACAACCTATGAGCAGACGGACCGTTCTTGCCGCACATGCCATCTTCCTCGCCACCCTCATCCACGGTGCGGCTCCCTCGGCGCCGCTGTGGGCGCAAACCGGGGAGGGCCAGGTGAGCCTTCCCCTGGGAGCCGTGGCGCCGCCGGCGGCGCTGGAGGATCTGGAAGGCAACCCCGTGGACCTCGGGGACTACGTACGGGGCAAGCCCGCCCTCATCGAGTTCTGGGCCACGTGGTGCGAGAACTGCGAGGCGCTCCAGCCGCAGCTGGACGAGATCCAGCGCCGGTACGGGACCCAGGTGAGCGTGTTGGCCGTGGCCGTCGGGGTCTCCCAGTCGGCGCGGAGGGTGCGCCGCCACGTCGAGGGTCACGATCCGGGCTATCCGTACCTCTACGACGCCCACGGCGAGGCGGTGCGGGCGTACAGGGCACCCACGACGTCGGTCGTGGTGATCCTCGACGCGGACGGAACGGTGGCCTACACGGGAGTCGGACGCGGCCAGGACCTGGTGGCGGCGGTGGAGAAGGTCCTCGCGAAGGAGTGAGGCCGTCTCCGGGCCGCGGATCCACCTCTTGAACCCCACGGTCCGATCCTGCATGCTGAGGAGTGTTCCGGGCGTGACCCCCTCCTGGACCCTCGCGAGACCCAGGAAGCCCTCTTCGCGGTCAGGGACTACATCGAGGAAGGGCTCTGTCGGGAGCTCAATCTCGTCCGCGTGACGGTCCCGCTCATCGTGGATGTGGAGAGTGGCGTCAACGATCTTCTCGATCGTGACGGATCCCGCACGCCCATCGAGTTCCACATCTCCAACGATCACGACAAGAACCCCATCGACGCCCAGGTGGTCCAGGCCGCCACCAAGTGGAAGAGGGTCGCCCTGAAGCAGTTCGGGATGCAGGTGGGAGAGGGCATCCTCACCGACATGAGGGCGGTGCGCAAGGACTATTTCCTGGACCACGACCACAGCGCCTATGTGGACCAGTGGGACTGGGAGCGGGTCATGTCCGCCGAGGAGCGGAACCTCGACTTCCTCACGGAGGTGGTGAAGGGGATATGGAACGGACAGACAGGTACCCCGATCTCCCTGAGGAGCTGACGTTCCTCCACGCGGAGGAGATCCTCGAGCGGTATCCTGACCCGCCCCGCAAGGCCCGGGAGACGGAGATTCTGCAGGAGCATCCGGCGATCTTCATCTACGGCATCGGGTGGCCACTGGCGGACGGGTATCCCCACGAGATGCGCGCCGCGGACTACGACGACTGGGTCACCGAGACGACCTCGGCGAG
>JBDHGI010000202.1:0-7897 GCA_039589955.1 Gemmatimonadota bacterium
CATCCGCCGCATGATCCGAGCCCTCCTGGAGTCCGAGGGGTACAAGGTGCGGGAGGCGGAAAGCGCCGAGAGCGCGATCTCCCAGGCGGAGGGGGACCCCCCGGAGGTGATCCTCCTCGACCTCATGCTGCCGGGAATGACGGGTCTCCAGGCCCTTCCCGTCCTGGGTGAGCGGGCCCCCGGCATCCCGGTGGTCATGATGAGCGGGCAGGCCACCCTCTCGGACGCCGTTCAGGCGACCCGCGAGGGGGCCTTCCACTTCCTTGAGAAGCCCCTCGCCCCGGAGACGGTCCTGGTCACCCTGAGGGGAGCCCTGGAGGTGAGCCGCGCCCGAGCGCTGAGCCGCTCGCTGGCCGTTGAGCTCGGCGCGGGCGCGGAGCTGGTCGGCGACACGGCGGCCATCCGGCGCGTCCGCGAGCTCGTGAAGAAGGTGGCGCACACGGACGCCAGGGTGCTCATCACGGGGGAGAGCGGCACGGGCAAGGAGCTGGTGGCAACCGCCATCCACGAGCTGTCCGAGCGGAAGGGTGGCCCTCTGATCAGGGTCAACTCCGCGGCCATTCCCAGGGACCTGGTGGAGAGTGAGATGTTCGGCCACGAGAGAGGATCGTTCACCGGCGCCCTCGAGCGGAGAAGAGGCCGCTTCGAGCTGGCCCACGGGGGAACGCTCTTCCTCGACGAAGTGGCCGACCTCGGCGCCGAGGCCCAGGCGAAGCTGCTGCGAGCCCTGGAGAGCGGAGAGGTGGAGAGAGTGGGCGGTAGCGGGCCCATCTCCGTCGACGTGCGTGTCATCGCGGCCACGAACCGCGACCTGCGGCAGGAGGTGCGGAGCGGCGGCTTTCGAGAAGACCTCCTCTTCCGTCTGGACGTGGTTCCGATCTGGATGCCTCCCCTGAGGGAGCGTCGGGAGGACGTGCCTCTCCTCGTGGAGCACGCGCTCCAACGACTCAGGAAGCGCCAGGGAATGAGGCCCCCTCGCATCTCCACGGGGGCGATGGACGCCCTGGCCAGCTACGAGTGGCCCGGCAACGTCCGAGAGCTCTTCAACGTCGTCGAGCGACTCGCGATCCTGATCCCGGGCCCGGAGGTACAGTCGAGCGACGTGGCCGCGGTGCTACCCCGAAGGGCTCCACCCGCCGGGGACACGCCGCCCTACGAGGACGACGACACCCGGGGCCTGCGGGAGCGGTTGGACGACTATGAGCGGGAGCTCATCGGGGGAGCCTTGCGCTCCGCCGCGGGGAACGTAGCGGAGGCGGGCAGGCGGTTGCAGACCGACCGGGCCAACCTCTACCGCCGGATGAAGCGCCTCGGCATCCGCGAATGACCCCGACCATGTGTGTCCTTATGCCACGCCGGCGGGGTGTCCCATTGTCCCACGATCGCGTGACAGGAAGGGCGATGCCGGTCGTAAAGATAAGTCATACCATGACATACGCGAACTCATGATCCTGGTACGAACCCTGCTTCGGTCGCCTCTGCAGGCTGGTGATGTCATCCGAGGAGGTGCATGGGCGATGCGGTGGAAGAGGGCATGGATCGTGGGACTCCTCACGGCGGGTCCGTTGGGGGGGCAGGAAAGGGTGATCGAGGAAGCGGACCTGCCCCGCCACGTGGCGGACGCCATCGTCGCGTTCTTCAACGCCCCGGAGACGGTCCGCTTCCGGGGCCGGGCGGAGGTTCCCGCCGGACGCTCCATCGTGGGGGACGTCGCCGTCCTCGGAGGCCCCCTCCTGGTGAGCGGGGAGATCCTCGGGGACGTGGTGGTGGTCAACGGAGATCTGGCGCTGGGTGAAGGGGCCCGGCTCAGCGGCGACGCCACCGTCATCGGCGGCGAAGCCCTCGGGGACACCAGGGTCGTGGAGGGCAACCTGGTCGTCTTCTCCGAGCGCTTGCCCTACGAGCGGCGTGGGGACCGCATCGCCTATGACGAAGGGCGCTCCCGGAGGAGGGACGACTGGTCACCGCGCTCCTACATCTCCGTGCGCGGCGAGGGGAACTACAACCGGGTCGAGGGCCTGCCGGTGATGGTGGGACCCGTGTTCTCGACAGCCGGGCCGAACCGCTTCAGGGCGGACCTGATGGCGGTGTGGAGATCCGAGAACGGGTTCCGCATCAACCATGAGGACCTGGGCTACTATGCTCGGGTGGAGCAGCACTTCGGGCCCGGCGGCAGGTTCTCGTTGGGAGGCACGGCCTACTCCCTCGTCCATCCGGTCGAGCGCTGGGGCCTGGCCGACATCGAGGCGTCCCTGGCGACGTTCCTGTTCCACCGCGACTACCGGGACTACTTCGATCGGACGGGCTTCGGGGCGGTGGCAACGTACCACGATCCGGATGCGCGGTTGAGCGTGTCCTTCGAGTACCGGGACGAAGATCACGCCTACGTGCCGGTGGGAAGCCCTTGGACCCTTCGGAGAAACGACGCCCCGTGGAGGCCACAGCCCCTCGTGGCCGAAGGGAGCCTGCGAAGCGGCACCGCGGAGGTCGTCCTCGACCGACGCAACGACCGGGACGACCCCTCCGACGGCTGGTACCTCCAGGCCCGGGCGACGGTGGGGCTGGACGGATCCCTGACCCTGCCTCAGTTCAGCGAGCCCGAGCCGTTGCCACCCACCGTGGTCGCGGACGCTCGGGCGCTGGACCCCGAGTTCCGCACCGGCTTTCTGGATCTGCGCCGGTACGCGAGGCTCGGCCCCGGCGCCGCGCTGAAGGTGCGTGGCCTCGTGGGTGGCTCGTTGGATGGCGCGCCCCTGCCGCCTCAGTTCCAGCACACGCTGGGCGGCGAGGGCTCCCTGGCCGGGTATCGGCTCATGTCGGTGGACTGTGGAGCGCGCGCGCGCCGGTTCTCCGTCCTGCGCCAGGTCGGGGACGAGACGGCCAGGGACCCCGTATTCGCCGGGTACGGCTGCGACAGGATCGCGATGTTCCAGGTCGAGTATCACGGTGATCTCTCGTTCAACGTGGACGTCGGGCCCGACGAGTGGGACGAGGACTGGGACTGGTATCCGGCCCTCGACTTCACGCCCCGCTGGTCCGTGTTCTTCGACGCGGGCCGCGGATGGAATCTGGCCGAGGTCGGCAGCCCCGCCTGGCTCGGACCCGACAGCCACACCATGGCCGACGTCGGGTTCGGCCTGTTCCTCGGCGACCTCGGCCTCTACTGGGCCTGGCCGCTGCGGGGAGAGGACCGGAGGGTGAATTTCTTTGTGCGGCTCGAGCACCGATTCTGAGGAGGTCCCTTCCGAGTGACCGCACCCCTCCCCGAAGGGCTGGCTGACGGGGTCCGACGGGCGCCGACCTTCTGCGCCCTGTGGGTAGCTCTCGCCCTGGCGGCACCTTCCCCCGCCGAGGGCCAGGATACGGCGCCGCTCTACCTCTCCGTCTCCGAGGAGACCGGGGAGCTGCGGATCCGCATCGGGGATCTCCTGACGGAGGGCGGAATCACCGAGGCGCTCCATTCCGGCCTCCCGGTGAGGATCCGCATCGCCGCAGAGCTCTGGAAGGACGGCTTTTTCGACAGCCAGAAGGGTCGGGGCGAGTGGCGCGCCAGCGTAATCTACGATCCCCTGGGGGGTCGCTACCGCGTGGCCACCGGCACCGCCGGATCTGCCGAGCTGTCGGCCGACACGCTGGCCGAGGTCCACGAAGCGCTGAGGTCCGGATTCCACCTTCCTCTCCGCCCGCGGGAGCCCGGCAGGTTCTATTATCTGGGACAGGTGGAGGTGGAGACCCTCTCGCTGTCCGACCTGGAGGAGCTGCAGCGTTGGCTTCGAGGAGATCTCGCGCCGGCCGTAGTGGGGGACGAGCCGGTGCAGACCGCCGTGGGAAGGGGTCTGCGCCGCGCCTTGATCCGTATCCTCGGCCTCCCCGCGCGCCGATTCAGGGTGCGGACCCCGGCCTTCGAGTTCGGGCCGGGGGACCCGAGCTGAGGCCTCAGCTGAAGGTGGCCGTCCTCACCGTCAGGGCCTCGATCCGATCCCGATCGGGCTCCACTCCGATGCCCGGCCCACTCGGAACGCGCATGTGTCCGTCCTCGACCTCGAATTCCGGCAGCACGATGTCTCGCTCCCAGTAGCGACGCGACGCCGAGATGTCGCCGGGCAGAGTGAACCCCTCGAGGGACGCCAGAGCCACGTTGTGAGCCCGCCCGATGCCGGACTCCAGCATGCCTCCGCACCAGACTGGCAGTCCCTTTTCCCTCATGGCGTCGTGGAGCCTCAGGGAGGTCCCGTGGCCGCCCACGCGTCCGGGCTTGATGTTCACGACGCGACAGCTGCCGAGCTCGAGGGCGAGCTCCAGGTCCCCCTCCGACTCGATGGACTCGTCCAGGCAGATCGGCGTGTCGAGAAGCGCCTGAAGGCGCGCGTGCTCCAGGAAATCATCGTGGGCCAGGGGCTGCTCGATCATCATGAGGCCCAGAGCGTCGAGCTCGCACAACCTCGCTGCGTCGGCCAGACGGTAGGCCGAGTTGGCATCGGCCATGATCGGCACATCGGGGAACTTCGCCCGGACCCCGCCCAGCATCTCCACGTCCCTTCCCGGCTTGATCTTGATCTTGATACGGGCGTAGCCGTCCTCGACGTATCCGGCGACCTTGTCGTGCAGAGCCTCGTCGCTGGCCTGGATGCCCACGCTGACACCCACGGGGACCCGGGAGCGGGTTCCCCCCAGCTTCTCCGAGAGGGACACGCCGTCCGTCCGCGCCGCCATATCCCACGCCGCCATCTCAACCGCGGCCTTGGCCATGCGATGGCCACGGATCCACGACACCGGCGACAGGATGTCCTCGGGTCCGGAGGCCTGGCGACCCACCACCCGGGGCAGGATGAAGTCGGTGAGAAGGTGCCACGCCGTGTCGGTGGTCTCGTAGGAATAGCCCGGGTCTTCGCCGACGACGCACTCGCCCCACCCCTCGACGCCTTCCCCGTGAAGGACGAGCAGTAGGATCCGGCGGTCCTGCTTTCCGCCGCTGCTGATCTCGAAGTACTCCCGCAAGCGCAGGGGGATCTCACGGAGCTCGGCACGCTCGATCTTCATCAGGTCCTTTCGTCGAAGAGCAGGTAGTCGGAGGTGCGCTTCCCGCGCAGAAGCTCACGGACCTCGTAGCCACGGTCCAGATAGTGTGAGAGCGCCGCGCGCGTCGCTTCCCGCCATGCCACGGCGTGCTCCATGGACAACGTCATGAGCTCCGAGATCTCCGACGGGACGGCGATTCGCACCCTCGGACGCTCAAGGCCCAGCAGCGGCTCCGCGGGCCGCGGCAGGGCCTCGGCGGGATCCGCTTCCCCGAGGGCGGCGGGCTCGGAGGCCATCTCCACGGCGAGAGGTCCCCGCTCGCCTTCCTCCACGCGCCTCTTCACCCGCTCGGACGGCATGAGCCAAAGTGCGATGAAGCGATCGGTGCCGATCCCTCTGTGCAGCGGTGAGTCCGTCTCTCCGTACATGTCCCGGACATACTCCCGGACCACGATCCCCAGCTTGGAGAAGTTCAGGTAGGCGTTGCGGGACTGGAGCGGGTCGAAGGTCCAATACATCTTCTCCACCCCTCGGCCCAGCATCTCGCGTCTCTGATAGGCCTTGAGTCGCGTGCCGAGCCCCGTGTCCCGGACGCCACGCCGAACGGCCAGCATGTCGGACCAATGGACGACCTCCCCATGCCTCACCCCGGTCATCCCGAACACGAACCCGGCGAGCGTCCCGTCCGGTGTCCACGCCCCGGCGGCCACTCCCCCCAGGATCTGGGAGACCTTCAGAATGGCCGGAGCCACCCGCTCGGAGAACCCATGGCCCCAGGTCTCCTCCTGGAGCGCGACACACTCGTTGAGCTCCTGGACGGTCTCGAGGGGCCTGATCGAATAGTGGCTCATCCCGCCCCATCCCAAAGTGGCGCCAGGAGGAGCATCGCGAGCAGGGCGCATCGGTCTACGGTCGCATCGATGTCCATGTGCTCGTGCTCGGCATGCGCCCCGTCGCCCACCGCCCCCAAGCCATCGAGGGTGGCGGTGTAGAGGCTGGTCGTGTTCCCGTCCGAGCCCCCTCCGGCCGCGGCTTCATCGAGGGTGAGGCCGAGCTCGGCCCCCGCCGCGCGGGCGGTCTCCCAGAGGCGGCGGTTACGGGCCGTGCGCTCCAGAGGAGGGATCTTGATCCCCCCGCTCACCCGGAGGGTAACGCCCGGCACCGACGGCTGCAGCCCGAGGATCCGGCGCTCGATCCGCTCCCCGTCCTCGACGCTGGCGATGCGGACGTCCACACCCGCCCTGGCCACGGGAGCCACCACGTTCGGGCGGATGCCGCCGTCGATGACGCCGACGTTCACCGTCGTGCCGGCGTCCTCTTCGTTGAGGCCGTGAAGCTCCTGGATCACATGGGAGAGCTCCAGGATGGCGCTGACGCCGGCGCGCGGATCGAGACCGGCATGAGCGGCCTTCCCGCGGATCGTCACGTCGAAGTGGCCGACGCCCTTCCGGGCCGTCTTCAGCTTCCCATCCGCGCCGAGGGACGGCTCGAGGATGAACGCCCGCCGGGCGCATCGGGCCAGCCGCTGGACGTGTCGCTTGGAGTCGGGGCTGCCCGTCTCCTCGTCGGAGTTGATGAAGACCACTGGGGTCGCCGGGGGCTCCAGACCCAGCTCGCCCAGCACCTTGAGAGCGAACAGGATCAGCACCACTCCGGACTTCATGTCGAACGTTCCCGGACCGAAGAGGCATCCGTTCTCGACCTTCACGGGCATGTCCGCGAGCGTTCCCACCGGCCAGACGGTGTCCGTGTGTCCCACGAGGAGCTGGATCGGCTTTCCCCTGGACCGTGACGCGGGGGTAGCGAGGAGGTGCCTACCGCACCCACGCCCCTCGATCACACGAATCCGGTAGCCGAGATCCTCGAGGAACTCCGAGACCAGCGCGTGGGCCGCGTCCTGGCTTTCGGGCGCGTCCGTCGGCGTCTCCATGAGACATAGACGGCGCACGTGGTCCACCATGTCCGCTCCGTGGCTGCGCACCTGCTCGAGGACCGCGTGGGGGATGCCGGGGCGGGCCTCCGGCCCTCCGCGCTCGACGGCGTAGCTCACCGGGACCACCCTTCGTGGAAGGGGAAGGCCCTCGTCGTCCGGATACGGGCGTAGCGGCCTGGTGCCAGGTAGGCGAGGAGCGGTGCGTCGAAGAGGAGGTCGTGGTCGTCCTTGTCGGCCCGTCGCAGGGCGGCCTCGCACACGTGGGCCTCCAGGACGGCCCCTGCCACCAGGCTGCAGGGACCGAAGCCGTCGACGACCCGGTCCAGCTCGCACTCGAGGTGCAGATACGCGTCTTCGACGAGCTCACCGTCCACCCTACGGGCCGGAAACGTCTTCATGAGCTCGAGCGACGGCTTGGAGTCGTCCTCGCATCGGGGCGCCGCGGCGAGGCTCGTAAGCAGCACCTGGCTGGGCCGGGGAAAGCTGACAGTGAAGAACCCCTCCCGCCTGGCGTTGACGTAGGTCCGGTGGCCGGGTGTGCAGGCGAATCCGAAGTAGTTCTCCCACCCCAGCGGTATGGCCAGGTGCTTGGGTGCGAGATCGTAGCTACCGTCCTCCTCCCGTGTGCCGACCAGGACGAGCGGAGCAACCGTGAAGAACCGCTCCCATATGGGATGATCACCCGTCAGGGTTATGAGCCCTCGCTGGGCCAGAACATCGTCCATGCCGACGTCACTCACTGGGTTTGGTCAAGGTTCGGGGTCGAGCCGGCCGAAGCCGGATCCTCGTCCGAGCGTATCTTCGTGGACCCGACGCCGACGGTTCGTGGCGATCGGGCCGTTCCCTACGTGTAGTATCCCGCGCGACGGTAGCTCTCGTCCAGAAGCTCCACAGGATGGACCACGTGCTCCCCGGCGACCGAGAGCAGCAAGCCGGCACCGATCT
>JBDHGI010000203.1:0-7857 GCA_039589955.1 Gemmatimonadota bacterium
GAGGGAACGTCGAGGTCGTTCGCCGAGGTCCTCGAGGCCCTGGACTGGGCCGAAGTGGTCCTCGTCGGTGAGGACCACGACGACGTGGTGGGCCATCAGGTGGAGGCGGAGCTCCTCATTCGGGCCGCCCAGCGGGTGGGCGCCGTGGGGGGAGAGGAGGATCCCCGTGTGGTGGTGCTCTCGCTGGAGATGTTCGAGAGGGACGTGCAGTACATCGTGGATGAGTACCTCGCCGACCTCATCTCCGAGGAGCAGTTCACCAGGAGCGCCCGACCCTGGCCCCGGTACGACACGGACTACCGCCTGATGGTGCGGTTCGCCCGAGCCCACGGCCTGCCGGTGGTGGCCGCGAACGCGCCCCGGCGATACGTGAACCGGGTGAGCCGCCTGGGCCCGGCGGCCCTGGAGGATCTGCCGGACGCCGCCAAGGTGTTCCTCCCCCCGCTTCCCTATCCCGAGGCCTCCGAGGAATACGCAGCGGAGTGGAACGCCTTGATGGCCGACATGATGGAGGAGGCGGCTGCGGCGAGGGACTCGACTCCGCCGGCCGATACCGCCGCTGCGGACACCATCGAGGCGGACCCGCCAGGCCATCCCGCTGCGGACACCACGGCATCCCAGGTCGGCGTCGACGCGGATGTCGAAGAGGGCTGCACGACGGACTGTGGAGAGGAGGACTCCCAGGACCAGGGCCCGCAAGGCCCCCCGTCGGGCCACGGCATGGGCAACGCCCTCCACGCCCAGGCGCTGTGGGACGCCGCCATGGGTCACGCGGTGGTCGATGCCCTGATCCGGAACGAGGGGGCTCTGGTCATCCACTACGCGGGGTCCTTCCACGTCCAGAAGGGCACGGGGATCCCAGAGCGGGTCATGGGCTACCGACCGGGCACGCGCCTCGTGACGGTGGTGCTCGAACCGACGGAGGACATCGACGCGTGGGACGACGAGGAGCACCGTGGCCTAGCGGACTTCGTGGTGCTGACCCGGAGATCCACCACACCGTAGAGCACCGGCTTCATAGCGCCCCCATGCCGTCCTCCCGGCTCCCCTCGGACACCTGCATCGGCACCGTCCGGCTGAAGGTCCGGGACCTCGGTGCCGAGACGGCCTTCTATCGTGACGTCCTCGGCTTCAGCGTCGTGGCGGAAGGCGACGACTCGGTCGCGCTGGGGGTGGAGCACGGCCCTCCTCTGTTGGTCCTCCTGTCGCGGCCAAAGGGAGTCCCGCCACCGCCAGGGTCCACGGGGCTCTTCCACGTGGCCTTCCTGCTGCCCGGACGGGAAGACCTCGGGGCCTTGATCCGCAGGGTGGGTGAACGGGGAGGATCCTTCGACGGGTTCTCCGACCATCACGTGAGCGAGGCGGCTTACCTGAGGGACCCCGAGGGGAACGGCCTGGAGCTGTACGCGGACCGTCCGAGGGAGCGTTGGCGGGCTCCGGACGGCAGGATGCTGCTCACGACCGGGCCCCTCGACGTTCACGGTCTGCTTGACGCGGCGGGGGACCCCGCCACGGCGCTGCCGTCAGGGACCGCGGTGGGGCACATCCACATCCGGGTATCGACGCTCGAGGCCGCCGAGGCCTTCTACGTCGGGCGCCTCGGCTTCGACGTCGTGACCCGCGACTACCCCGGCGCCCTCTTCGTCTCCGCCGGGGGGTACCACCACCACGTGGGGCTGAATGTCTGGGGAGGCGTGGGCGCCCCGCGACCACCCGACGACAGCCTGGGGCTGGCCTCGTTCGATCTGGTCGTGCCCTCCGACGAGGCTCGTTCGCGCCTGGTGGGGCGCATGGGAGAGGGAGACGTGCTCGATCTGGACGACCACCGCATCAGGGTGGTTCGCGCCCACGATCATCCACCGTCGCCCTGAGGTGGCCGGGGCCTCAGCGGGCCCGCGCGGACTCCCGCCGACCCCAGAGGGGGAAGTTGACCCCCAGGCTGAGCACTCGGCGGCGCCGGAAATCGGCCACGTAGCTCTGTCGAAGCTGGATCTGCGTGCCGAAGGGGGCGCCGAAAACCCGGGACGAGCGGAGTCCCACGACGAAGCTCCACCCCAGCTCGGTCGCGCGGTCCGGCCCGTCGAAGATGGTGTTCAGCCAGAGGGGCCCTCCTCCGAGATAGAGACCGCCCCCACGCCCGCCGGTGACGACCACCAAATCCGGGGCGAGCTCGTAGTCCTTGAGCCGGCTCCGAAAGGTGATGCTTCCGTTGGGCACCACTTCTACGTGACCCGACGGCCACACGGGCACCCGCAGCTGAGCGCCCAGCACGAACGCGTCGGTGAATCCGTCGGAGTCGAACCCGATGTGCGCGCCGATCTCGATGGGCGCCCAGCCCGGGGCCTCACCGGGCTGCGGGCTGGGCCGTTGGCCGAGGACAGCGCCGGGCATCAGAACCAGCAGGGCGGCCAGGTACGGGAACGTTGAAGCCGGTGGACGCATGCGTCGGTCTCCTGGCGGAGGGTTGCTCGTGGGACGGCCCTCCCTTTAACCGGCAAGGAGTGCCGGCGTTCCCACGGCCGACGATGCCCCCTGAAACGATCCCGCCCTCGGCACCGTCGGGTGGGGCAGGGGGGAGGCGCCAGCGCCTTCCAACCCGTGGACGGCGCAAGCCGTCCAAGAGAGAGGATCGGATGTGTACGGGCTCTTCCGGGAGGATGAAATGGTGCGTGGACTGAAGATGCTTTCGCTGTTCCTGGGCTACGCGTCTCTGGGCTTCGGCGGCGACTACGTGGTGGGGCTGATGGCTCAGGACGACACGTCTCGTTTCCACGTCGTGGTACGAGAGATCGAGCACGCGCACGAGGTCGACGCCCATGTTCAGGTACGACACTCGGACCGGTGCGCATACGGCGTGGAGCGCAGGGTCGAGGTGGACGCCTCGGCTACGGAGCTCTTGCGGCTGCGAGCCGGAGCGGGCGCCCTGGCCGTGAGTGGAAGGGAAGGGATCGACAGGGTCGAGGCTGTCGGGATGGCCTGCGCCTCCGACGAGGCGTTGCTGCACGACCTGACGCTCTCGCTGGAGCGGGTCGACGGAGACATCGTCCTGTCGGCGCACTACCCTCGCAGCGTCGGCGGCCGGAGCAGGGGTGAATATGCCCGCATCGACCTGGCGGTAGAGGTTCCGCGCGGAATGCCGGTGGACCTCGACGATTCGTCGGGTGGCCTGGAGGTGTCCGGAACCGGCGCGCTTCGCATCGATGACTCGTCCGGATCGATCCACGTCCGGGACGTGCTCGGGCCGGTGCTCATCGACGACTCCTCCGGATCGATCGAGCTGAGGGGGATCTCGGGCAACGTGTCCGTAGACGACGGCTCCGGCGAGATCGACCTGAGGGACATCGAGGGCGCCGTCACCATCCGCGATGGCTCGGGCTCGGTCAGGGTCGTGGGCACCGGGAGCGACGTCGTGGTGGAGCGGGACGGGTCCGGCTCCATCGAGGTGCGCGACGTGAGTGGGGACTTCTCGGTCCTCGCCGACGGAAGCGGCTCCATCCGGCACAGCGGGGTGGCGGGTGCCGTGCAGATCCCGTCGAACAAGCGGCGGCGCGGCAACTGACCTAGGCAACTGACCTAGTGGAGTATATCCCCGCGGGGGCCCGGCGGCTCGAGGCCGTCGGGCCCCGCGCGCTCATCGACGCCGGGCGGTCACATAGACCTGCAGGTTGTCGGGGCGGGGGTTCACGTAGCGAACCTGGATCCGCCCGTCGTCGGTCTCGCTCACCACCCCCGGGATCGCGCTGGAGGTGAGGTACCATCCGTCGGGCAGGACCACCGTGTTCCTGGCCCTTCCGAATCCCCGGTCCCACACCAGCTCGTCGCCTGCGAGAAGGTAACGCCCCGGATCCGTATAGGTCTCCCAGATGCGGATGCGGGTCGAGCCGCCCTCGGGCACCGGCTCGAACCAGATCACGACCACTTCGGTGTCGGGATCCGGCTCCGATCCCAGCTCGATGCCGCG
Source organism: Gemmatimonadota bacterium (assembly GCA_039589955.1). Classification (GTDB taxonomy): domain Bacteria; phylum Gemmatimonadota; class Gemmatimonadetes; order Longimicrobiales; family Gaopeijiaceae; genus SZUA-318. Next base: position 3,962 of record JBDHGI010000203.1, read on the forward strand.
GCGGGTGATCTCCGGACCCCTGAGCTGCTCCACCTCGAGGCGCGCCCCCGTGTCCAGGTCCCAGGCCTCCGGGTCCGAGGCTGAGCTTCCGGCCCGGACCACGTTCAGGTATCGGTCGACCCCTGGTCTGCTCTCGGTATAGTCGTGGAAGAGCCGGAACGAGTGGGTCTCCGGCTCCAGGAGGAAGTAGGTGATGTCGCGGTTCTGGAAGGCTCGCTCCGGAAAGGCCCATCCCACGCGGGCGTGGGTGGGGGCGCCACCGCCGGCGGGGGCCACTCCTTCGGCACGCTGCAGGTGGCGCCCGGGCACCACGCCCTCGGGGAGCGGCCTGGCTGTGACGTGGAAATCCACGCTTCCGGGGCCGGGGTTCATGAAGCTGACGCGGATCCTCCCGTCCGCTTCGGTGTCCACCTGAACGGGGTAGTTGGCGTCCACCAGCTCGTATCCACCGGGGAGGACTACGGCGTTCCGTCGGATCCCCAGGGACCTCGCGAACACGACTTCGTCGCCTTCGGTGAAGTAGCTTTCCGGGTCCACGTACGTCTTGTCGATGCGGATCCTGGCCTGGCCGCCTGACGGGACGGGCCGGGCGAGGCTGATCTTGATGTAGCGACCGTCGGGATTGGCCCGGGGGTGTCCATGTTGGCGGGCGTAGGCGCCCTCCACGATCTCCCACTCGAGCGGTGCGCCCGTGCGGAGATCCGTGACTCCGTGAACCTCCTCCTCCGCCCCCGCCCGGATGGTGTTGAAGTAGTGCGTCGCTTGCGGGGTGGTGGCGCTCACATCGTAGATGATGCGGAAGGCCGATGTCCCAGGCGCCTGGAGCTCGTACCGGGTGTAGTCGTCGGCCTGGGCCTGCGGCGGTAGCTGGGTGGACGCGGATCCACCGGGAGCCACGCCGGTGTACAGGGCGGCGAGGGCGGCTGCGAGCGTTCGTGACACAGGGGCTCCGGGGTCGGGCATCCGACGGGACGAGAACGGGCTCCCGAGAGGGTATCGACCTCCACGCGCCAGCGGAAGGAGGCTCGTCCGCTCAGCCCAGGCGGCCTTCGGCCACCGCCTGGAGCACGTCCCCCGAGGTCACGATGCCCTTGAGTCGCTCGCCCTCGACCACCACGGCACGGTGGATCCGCCCCCGGACCAGGAACTGCGCCAGCTCCTTGAGGGTGGCGGTCGGCTCCACCGAAAACGTCACCGGGGTCATGATATCCGCCACCACTACCGAATCCAGCTCGCTCTCGGCGAACTGGCTGAGAAGCTCCTCGTTCCCGTACGGCGAGTCCTCGGGAAGAAAGAAGCCGAACGGATCCGGTTCCGACTCCTCAGGGTCGTCGGGGTCCACGGGACTGGCCTGCCTCGACCGGATAGGAAACGTGGAGAGGCTCGTGGACGCGTCGTTGGCCGCGAGGCGCACCACGTCGGTCGCGGATACGACACCCAGCAGGGACCCGTTGCCGTCCACCACGGGGGCCCCGCTGATCTCCTCGTCGGCGAGGAGCCTGGAGAGCTCCCTGACCGAGGTGTCCGGCAGCACGGTCACAACCTCTTCATGCATGATGTCTCGCACCGTCAGCATGGTCCCTCCTTGCTCCATTCGTTCAGAGCGTCGGTCGGTGCAGCAGAAGCGGTACGTGCGTCCCCCTAAGCACCTTGTCGGACGCGCTCCCGAGGATGGCCCGGGTCAGGCCGCTCCTCCCGTGGGTGGCCATGGCGATGAAGTCGCAGCCCTGGGCCTCCGCTTCCTTGAGGATCCCGTGGCCTGGCTGGGCATCTACCAGTACCCCCGTCGTCACCTGGAGATCTCGTTCCCCGAGCGCGGCGGCATGGCCCTCGAGGTACTCGATGGCCACCACCTTGGCCTCCTCCACCAAGCCCTGGTTCATCTGCACAGTATGGGGGAGGTAGGAGCTGGCGATGTCCATGGGATAGGGAACCACGCGTACCAGATGGTACACTGCCGAGAACAGGGTCCCCAGCTCGACGGCATGGTGCAGGGCGCTCTCTGAAAGGTCCGACCCGTCCAGGGGGATCAGCACCTTGCCCGGCGTCCATTCCGCGGAGAGGTCCACCTCTTCGCCGTCCTCGGGCCGCACCAGCAGCACGGGCAGGTCGGTGTGATGGACGAACGAGGCCGTGACGCTACCGAGCCAGGCCCGGGAGAACATGCCGCGCCCGTGGGTGGCCATGACCACGAGGTCCACCTCGCGGGCCCGAGCCTCTTCTTCCAGGGACTCGGCCACGTGTCCGGTGAGCAGCTCCCAGGTGAGCTCACCCTCGGTCCGCTCCGCGGCGCGGGACGTCACACCCTCGAGGTAGCTCTGGCTCCACTCCCGCGACGTTGCCTCCCACTCCTCGTAGGCGAAGGAGGGAACGGGCTCTTGCACCGTGACGAAGTGGAGGGGCGTGCCCGTCCGACGACTGATGGCGAGGGCGATGGGCAGGACGGACTCGGCGAACCGCGAGCCATCGAGGGGCACCATGATTCGGTGGTACACGACATCCTCCGCGCTGAGATCGGGACCGCTCACGGTCCTGTGGGACCTGCGGGATGGGCGTCTCTCGCAGGGCGGAGAGCCCCCTGCGTCACACAGCCTGGGCTTCCAGGTCCGTATCCACCACGAGGCCGTCGACCAGGCGGTCCGCCGTCCCGTTCACCATCTCCGGCCCCGTCTCGGGATCCGTGGGAATCACCACGCGGACGCGGGTGCCACGGCCCAGCCCGGATTCGAGGGAAAGCTCCCCCTGAACATAACCCGCGCGCTCGTGCATGCCGAAGAGCCCGAGGCTCCGGGCGGCACGGGCCAGCGTCTCTTCGGGGTCGAACCCCCGTCCGTCGTCGACGACCTCGACGACCACGTTGGCTCCCTCCTGGGAGAAGACGACGCGGACGGTGTCGGCTCCGGAGTGGAGCGCCGCGTTGCTGATGGCCTCCTGCACGATGCGGAACAAGGCCAGGGACGACTCCCGTGACAGGGGTGGAACCTCCCCCTGGAAGTCGAACTCCATGCGCTTGCCCTCCCCGATGGAGCGGGCGTGTGCTTCCAGCGCGACCCGGACGCCCAGCTCGTCGAGCTCCGGCGGCCTGAGCCGTCTCGCGACACCGCGGACCTCCTCCAGCGCCTGAACCACCTCCTCGCGGATCTCCCGGATGGATCCGTTGGAGGCGCTCGTCAGGTGCCGCTCCGCCATGCGCAGGCGCACCAGCACGCCGGCCAGGGTCTGGGCGGTTCCCGAGTACAGCTCGTGGGCGATGAGCTGCCGTTCCCGCTCCTCGGACTCCAGGACGCGGCGGGCCAGCTCCCGCTGGCGACGGCGGTTGAGCGACAGGCAGTCGAGCATGTGGTTGAAGACCTCGATCAGGCCCCGCATCCCACGGTCCGCCAGCGGTGTCGGGGCCGTGCGAGCTTCCACGTCCCCTTCCGCAACCTGGCGGGCCGTCGCCTCGAGCTCTGCAAGGGGGGTGAGGGCGAGGTGGACGAGGCCGGCGTTCACCACGACGCTGACCACGACGACCGCGACGGCGGCGAGGATCGCGGCTGCCGTGAGCGTTCCGCCACCCGCGTCTCCGAGAACGACCACTACGCCGGCGCCGACGCTCCCGACCATGAGCGCGAGTCCCAGGTTGGCCAGGACGATCTTCCAGAAGAGGGGGACGCGCAGGAGGGGGACCGGTCCCGACGCCCTTCGGCCCGTGCCACCGGCACGCGGCTGCTCCACGGAGGAGGGGCCGTCTGGCTCGGAGATGTGGGGCTGAGAAGGACGCTTCACCTGGACGACTGCTGAATCTGGAGGTGGGAATCAGGGGTACGGAGCATCTATGAGTGCACCGGATCGACCGGGTGCATGGGACGGCGCAGGAGCCGCGGGACTCGCGGAGACCGGCGACTCGACTAAAT
>JBDHGI010000204.1:0-7818 GCA_039589955.1 Gemmatimonadota bacterium
GGGCCGTCAGGAGCGGGCGTCTGAAGCGGAGGCCCCGGAGGCGGCGGCTCTCGAGTGATGCAAGGGCGTGGGGTCGAGGGCGTGCAGCCGCTCGAGCGCGAAGGGCGGGCGGGCATAGTAGCGGACGAGACGCTCGATGCCCGCCCGGTCTTCGCCCTCGATGCGCACGGAGGCGTCGACGCTGAAGCCGCCCGAGCCCTGCCAGGTCAGCATCCCGGTGGCGTCGAGCTCGTCGAGGAGTCCTTGGCGCCGGAAGTAGCGGAGGACGCGTTGCTGGACGACAGACTCCAGCTGAGCGAAGCGATCGGGCGTCAGGTCATGGGCCTCGTGAAACTCGATCTCGTTGTCGTCGGCCTTGCTGAAGACGCCGTCGAGCACGACGAGGTGGTAATGCGGGTGGACGTTGAGAGAAGAGCCGAAGCGATGAAAGAAGCTGACGGCTCCGAGCTGGGCGTGAGGCGGCGCTCCTGGGCTCGAGCGCCGGAGCGTCGTGCGAATCGCGCGCAGCAAGATCTGGAGTACGGCACCGGCCACGCGAACGTCGTGGCGTAGGTAAGGACGCAGCCGCTTGGGGACCGAGAGCACCCACTGCCGCGCGGGCACGTGTGGCAGCACCTGGTCGGTGAGGTGGGCGGCAACCTCGCACATGCGGCGAGCGTTGCAGGAAGGGCAGATGCCTCGGCTCTTGCAGGAGAACGGGATCAGCCGCTCGTGGCCACAGTCCTCAAAGCGGGCCCGAGCGAAGCCATGGGCCAGAATGCCGCACTCGAGGTAGGCCCGGAAGTCCCGCTCGACCCACTCCGGCAATCCGCAGCCCACGGGGTCGGACTCGGCCGCTCGGGCCACGAACGTCTCGACGTGATGCTGGACGACTTGGTACAGAGCCGTCTGAGTCGGGCGCCGCGGACGGTAGACGGTGCCCGGGAGGCTCCGCCAGGCGGGGGCGCTCGTCGCACACGGACGAAGCCGGGTTCGTTGCTTGGCAGCCGGCGAGCCTGGAAGCGCCATGGCGCAGGCTCCAATCGCCCGTCGGGCGCCGCCATCGTCGAGCGGGCTACCGTCGTCCGGGACTCGGCCGGCGTCACCATCGTGGAGAACGCCGGCTTGGCCGAGGTCGGCGATCTGGCGTGGTCGATCTCCGAGGCTCCCGAACTCCCCATCGGCGCCTTGGACGGCGACCCCGAATACCAGCTCTTCCAGGTTCAGGACGCTATTCGGCTGGACGACGGCCGAATCCTCGTGGCCAACGCCGGCAGTGGAGAGATACGGGTCTATGACGCCGAGGGCATCCATCTGGACTCCTGCGGCGGACGGGGCGAGGGGCCCGGAGAGTTCGCGCACACGACGACGGTCGGTCTGTGGCCGGGGACCGACAGCGTCGCGGTCTGGGACCTGAGGCTGTCCCGGCTGAGCCTCTTCGACCACGAGGGCGCCTTCGGCAGAACGCAGCGGTTCGATAACGCCGGCGGGCTGCAGCGCGCCCGCTCCGTCTGGCAACTTCCCTCGGGGCGCGTGGTGCTCATGGACCTGGAGTTCGGAGACCTCTCCGAAGCCGGAGGCATGAGGCGGGTTCCCGAACGCTTCGTCCTCACCGAGGCGGATGGATCCCTCGTGGCCGAGGTGGGTGAGTTCGCCGGAATGGAAACGTGGATGCAGTTCTCCGGAGAGGCGCTGAACATCGTTCGCCTCCCTCTGGCCCGACAGAACGTGGCGGCCCAGGTGGGCGACGGGATGGCCATTGGCTCCAACGAGTCCTTCGAGCTGTCCCTCTTCGACGCCGAGGGCGCGCTGTCCCGAATCGTCCGGGTGGCCACTCCCCCGCGGGAAGTCACCGAAGCCCTGGTGCGGGGAGAGATCGAGTTTCGGGCCGGCAGCATGCCGGAGGAGGCCCGAGTGGGATACCGGGCCTCCATGGAGGAGATACCCGCACCCGAGTCTCTACCGGTCTTCTCCGAGGTCCTGGACGATCCCATGGGCAACGTCTGGGTCCGCCTCTTCCAGCTGCCGTCGGAGACGGGGCCCACCCCCTGGGCGGTCTTCGATTCGGGCGGCGTGCTCCTCGGACGGGTGCACACTCCCGAGGGTCTGCAGGTCTACCAGATCGGCACGGACGTCGTCATCGGGTCGCGGGAGGACGAACTGGAGGTGGAGCACGTCGAGGTGTGGGGGCTGCGTCGGTAGATCGACGCAGGACGCCCACCGTCGCACCCCTGGCTACCGCACCCGGAACCCGATGGACAGCGTTCGGCCGGGACGCGGGAGGCCGCACTGGTCGAGCACCACCGCGTCGGTCACGTTGTCGATCCGGACCATACCCTCGACGAACGTGGGCAGTCCGGCGCCCGCGAGCCGAAAGCCCCGCCGAAGCTCAACGTCGAGCGCCGGATCACTCGAGAACTCGCCCTGCCCCTGAGCCCCGGCGCTGCGGCAGGTCTGCTCGGATTCCCACCGCGCCACGGCTTCACCGCGCACGTCCCACGGCAGTGGGGTCCCGAGGGCAAAGGACCCCGCGAATGCCGGGGCGTAGTCGACGTCCCGGTCGACACCGTCCTCGCTGCCGCGCACACGCTGCACGGTGGCATCGGCCCGGACGTCCACCCGCCCCAGTGTCCCGTCGACCAGCACCTCCACGCCCGAAGATCGCACGAGATCGAGGTTCTGGCGCTGGAACCGAGGCGGACGGGACCCTGGGAGGGTTACTCGGACGATCCCGTCCGCGAGGTCCCGGTGGAACGCGACGACCTGGAGCAACCCGCTCGAGCCGGTCCATGTGGTGCCCCCCTCGACAGCGGCGAGGCGCTCGGGCGCGAGCTCCGGGTTGGGCTCGAAGCGCGCGAGCGGACCGGCGTAGAGTTCGCGCAGCGATGGGAAGCGCGCGCGTCGCGCGGCGGCCGCGTGGAAGCGGAGCCCAGGCCGTGCCGACCACGCGATCCCTGCCCGCGCACCCCACGTCTCCTGCCGGTCCAAGGACGGCTTGTCGCCCGACGCCGGAGTGTCGGCCGCGTCCAGCGCGACTCCGAGGTCCACCTCGACCGCACGCACGATCCAGGAAGCCTCCAGCGACCCGCTCCAGAGCCGCTGCCGGTAGCGCTGCTCCGGCCGGTCGTCGACCCCCTCGAGATGCCGGGTCGACGAGGTCGTCCCCGCCAGACGCAGGAGGGTGGAGGGTGAGGCCTGCAGCCGGACGACACCCCTCAGGGTCTCCGTGCGATCGTCCCATCGCTCCGTCCGGCCCACCGAGTCGTAGTCGGCCGAGGCGAACTCCTCGATCTCGAGGTTCGAGGTGCGGAGCCCGGCGTGGAGAGTGGCGGACAGGTCGCCGAGCGGCGTGGCGACCCGAGGCGTCCCCGCCGAGCCGAGCAGCATGCGCCCCGACTCGTCCGGGTACCGCCAGAACCGCGGCTGCTCTACGTGGGTCTCGGGCTCGACCCCCCGATCACCGTCGTGGGCCAATCCCGTCACGCCCACCCATCCAGCGGAGGGTCCGCCCAGTCGCGCCGCCAGGAATCCCGCGCGACGTCGGAGGTCACTCGCCAGGCGGAGTCCGTCGGAACCTTCGAGCCACGGAGACGGCTCCGCACCGTCGGCGACCGCGTCCCCACGACGATCGACGAACGAGCCGCCCCCGCGCAGGTCGAGCGAGCGCGACCGAAGAGTGATGCGGTCACCCGCCTGCGCTTCGAGGCGGACGCCCCTCGGCAGAGTCCCCACCGTGGCGACGCGGAGTGGCGGCGGTGGCGACGCCCCGGGCGACGCGCCCCCGACGTCGATTTCGATGGCGCCGAGCGTCACGTTCGGGCCGAACGCGAGGGACGCGGGCCCGCGGGTCAGGGCGAGCGAGCGGGCCCCGGACACCGGAAGGACCGAAAGATCGGCCCGGTGATCGTAGCCGAGCGTCATCGGAACCCCGTCGACCAGTACGGCCACCTGACGATCGTCGCCCCCGCGCAGAAACGGCTGTGCCTGGCCCCGCGCGTTGCGCCGAATACGGATCAGCGGCGTCGCCCGCAGCACGTCCTCGGCCGACGAAGCGATGCGCGGAGCCACGCTGTCGAGCGGCACCAGAACGCGCGCCGCGCCGCCCTCTTCTGTCGCGAGCCGCTCGACCGAGATCCGAAGGCCCGGCAGAGGGACCGGGAGGGTGTCCGGGGTCTGACCGGCGACGGCGCCCGGTGCACCGATCGCCGCACCGGCCACGAGGGCCCCGAGCCACCGCCCCCCGGGCGTCCGGCCCCGAACCCCGGGGGCGGCCCCGTCGCGCGCGATCAGTCTTCGAACTCCGGCACCGGCAACTCGAAGCCCGGGAATTCGTGCCCCCCGATCCGGCAGGGATCGACGTAGCTGAAGTTCTGCCGGTACATCTGCTCAAGGGTGGGGCGCGGATAGATCCGGTCCACTTCGGCGCTGTCCATGTCGTGCGAGGCGACCCGCTGCCGGGTCCGGTAGTTCACCTTCGAGGCGTCGTCCGTGCACTCCATCGCCTGCATCATCCCGTTGTCTTCGTGCAGGAGGATGTGGCAGTGGTGCACCCAGACGCCCGTGTAATCGTCGAAGCGGGTCCGGAAGACCACCCGACCGCCATCCCGGGGGATCCACACGGTGTCCATCCAGCGCGGCTCGGGCAGAACGTTGTGGAGCACGCCGTTCTCGTCGGGCACCTCGATCCGCATCACCCACATCGGATTGATGTGGATGTGGAAGGGGTGATCGTTCGCCTTGTTCGTGATCTTGAACTCGGGGTCCTCGTGGAAGCGCCGCTGTCCTTCCCCTCGGGTCATCGGGTGTCCGACGAAATGCAGCACGTGCTGACCGGCCTGAGGAAACCGCTCCAGGTCGGTGTGACTCCACAGGGTCATCGACGTGTTGTAGAGGACCCATTCCTCGGCCGTGTCGACAAGGACGCGCGACATCTTCGGATCGTCGGGTCCGAACTTGTGGGGTGGCGCCGGGTCACGCCCGTCGGACAGGTCGAACTCGGTGTTGATCGCCATCGAACGCGTCCGCGGGGGGCACAGCAACTCGACGCCGTCCTGGGTGGCCCAGATCCGGTCCTTGAGGTGAGGGTTGGCGTCGCAGAATCCCTCGGGTGGATAGATGAGCGGCCAATCCGTCGTGCCGGTGCCCGTGTAGGCAATGGTGCGTGTACGCATCGAGCTCGGGAGAGCGCCGGTCCGGGCGGCCTCCGCCGTCGGTACCCGGAGTTCCCGCGCCCGTACGGGTTGGAACAGGGGCGGGACCGGGGGCAGGTCGTCGCCGATGGTGGTGAGGTCGAAGTCCTCTCCCTCTACGGGCTCGCCCCGAACGTGCACGTAGGCCAGCACCACACGGGCCGGCGTCCGTCGTACCACGGGCCCGGGGAACTGCCCGCCGATCCCCGTCTGCATGGCGGACTGCCAATGATCGGTGTGGATGTCCGGCTCCATGGCGAACACCGTGAAGATCTTCCCCGCGGCGTCGCGGGGCGCGCGGAAGAAGACATCCGCGCGGTTGGCATTGGTGAGGTAGAGTTCGTTCGGCCGGACGTAGGCGTTGCGGATCGCATCGCCGTCGCGGTAGCAGTCCTCCACGGCTGCGTTCTGCGCCTCGAAGAAGGACTCGCCGGGACGCTGCTCGCGGAACATGGGATTCTCGGTCCCGGCGTTCTGCTGCGAGAGATCACGGACAACATGGCGGACCTGTCCGTCTTCTTCAGCGACGAGCGTGATGCCGTCGAAGGAGAGCTGGGCCAGGTCGGCCTTCATGGCCTCGAGTTCCCGGTAACTCACCGGTACCAGGGTGCGCTCGAGTTCGGCATCCGGGTCGGGCTCGGCGTCCGCGGGCGGTTCGACCACGTCGACCCGGTACATCCGCGCCTGCGGGCCTACCACGTACTGGCCCTCGAGCACCATGAAGCGCTTGGTACCTGAGCCGTCTACACTTCCGTTGAGGACCCGCCACCGCTCGACCGCCCCGGGGCGCATCGTGATCACCGCGGCCGGCATGACTCCGTTGACCGCGTTCGCCGGTGGGAAGCGCAGATTGGGGCGCCGGGGACCTGCGTCGAGGTCGACCGAGCCAAGGAAGACGCGCTGCAGAAGCACCAGCCGCTCTCGATAATCCCACGGCCCCGTCTTGTCCTCCGGATCGGGCCACGCCTCACCCGTCATCCGCCGATTGACGGCTTCGTCGACGTCCCCCTCGACGATCAGGAACCCCGCCATACCGCTCGCGACCTGGTTGTGGGTCGCCCCGTGGGAGTGCGGATGATACCAGTGCGTTCCCGGCGGATGGGGCAACGGGCCATCCGGTCCCGGGATCGGTAGTTGGATGTCGTAGTCGAGCTGACCCACGTACTCGTGCGGGCCGAGTTCGGCCAGTTCGGGATCCCCCGAGTTCCGACGCGCCTCCCAATCCGCCTTCGGGAGAATCCGCAGCATCACGTTGTCGGAATGCGACCCGTCCGCGTTGCGTTCGGGCTGCACGTGAAGTCCGTGGGTATGGAGATTCGTCGTATGCGTACGGGAGGGACCGTTGACGTGCCCCTTGAGCCGCCATCCGGGGTGCACCTCTTCGGCGAGCACCTCCTGCACCGCCTCCGGATAGAGGGGTGTCAAACAGGGAATCGCCCCGCCGCCGGGACCCGGGACCGCATCGGGCCCCACGACGTCGCAGATCTTCTGGACCGTATCGATGGGCATCTCGAGCGGATCGGCCCCTGCGCCGACCGGCGTGAGATGCTCGTTCAGGCCGAGCATGTTGCGAATGCGGAAGCGGACGTTTCCGTCGCCCTTCACGCGGACGGTCGGCCCCATCGGCATGCCGTTGAAGCTGAACAGCGAGGGAGCCCGATTGCCCGGGCTGGGCGATCCGCCGGGATTCTGGTTTCGAACCACGTTGAGTTCGAGCGGCGCGCCCTCCCACTCGCCCGGACGCCAGGTCCACGGTTCGAGCCACGTCTCCGGGACGTCGGGCGGATGCACCAGGTTGGAGATGTCGGGGGGAGGGGGGCCGCCCCCACCGGGCCCGCCCGGTTGCGGGGGCCCGTTCTGCCCGGGAACCGGAGGCGCGCCGTTCGGGCCGGGAGCCACCGGTCCGGCCGGGGGCTCGCCCTCCGGCGTGGTCGAGCAGCCCGAGGCGATGAAGGCCGCACCCACGGTGCCGAGCTTGAGGAACTCGCGGCGGTCTACGCCGTCGCGATCGCGGTTGTCCGACATTCAGTTACTCCAAGTGAGGGTCGCGCCCAAACTGGGCCCGCAACCGTCCGAAGGGCAACGCCTTCCTCAGACGCGCCCCGATCGTCGCTCCGCCAGTCGCCGCACCAAGCGGAGCATGCGCTGCTCCATCACGAAGTCGATCGGCTCGTCCAAGGCGCGGTCGATGCGCTTCCGGAGGGTGGGCTCCCGCATCGCCTCGATGCAGCTCCGCAGGATCAGGCGTGTCGAGCCATGGTCCTGTGGCAACAGGTACATCGACCAGTTCCTCGCGGGGTCCATGCGTTCGAATCGGTCCTCGAGCGCCTTCGAGACCCCGAAAACAGAGAGCGGCACCGGGCTGTACGAAGGCCACCGGAATCCCGGGAGCGGTCGGATGGAGGCGGATCTCGTCGCCGACCTCGAGCGTCTGGAACTGCGGCATCACGCTCTCGACGTTCCGCACCGGGATGCCGACGATCCGTTCGAGCAGTTCGTAGGAGTAGAACCCCGCCCGGCCGAGGCCGAACTGGACGATCCACGGCCAGATCCGGTACGGATAGGAGGTTCAAAGGGCCTTTCGCGGCAGGGCCAGAGCGCGCTGAAGGCAGCCCCCCTGCGCGCAGGGGTTCTTATGGTTTGTTGCGCG
>JBDHGI010000204.1:7853-11311 GCA_039589955.1 Gemmatimonadota bacterium
CCCCCGAAGGGGGCTCCAAGGAGGAGGTACTCGCCACCTTCGAGGAAGCGCTGCGTCTGTACCAGGCTTCCACGGAGGAGGTGGTGCAGGACCGACGTTAGCCTTGCGCGCTGGGACTGGCCGAAGAATCCTCGTCGCACCGACGTCAGGATCGCCCTCACCGCAGGAGTCCGCCATGAACACCCGCTTCGTTGTGGCCGCCTTGCTCGGCGCCGTCTCCCTCTTCGTGTTGGGGTTCGTCCTCTGGGGAGTGCTCCTTATGGACTTCTTCCAGGCCAACGTGATTACCGACGTCATGAAGGAGACGCCTGACCCGTTCTGGGCTCTGATCGTCGGTCACCTCGCATACGCCACGCTGCTGACCCTGGTCATCGGAGTGTGGTCCGGCGCGACTGGAGCGATCCCCGCCATGAAGACCGCCGCGGTCGTGGGTCTGCTCATGGCCGTCTCCGTCGACTTCACCATGCTCGCGACGGCCGAGATCCTCAACCTGACCGCCTCTGTCGTGGACCCGTTGGTCACGACCGTGCAGTCGGCTGTCACCGGCGCGGTCATCGGATGGTGGCTGGGACGAGAAGAGGCGGCGCCCGCCACCTAAGTCCGGCGAGCGGTCATGCCCCCCCCGGGCCTGCCGGCGCCAGGGCGGTGGCACGCCATGCGTCCGGTCGGTCGCCTTCTGCGAGTGTGTAGCCAGATCGTGGGCGCATCCGAGGGTATCAACTGAGGCCGCTGGGCTGAAGGCGATCAGACCATTTCGGGCTGACTCTCCTCATCGGAAGGAGGTGGCCGACCGAGGGTCAGTCGATCCCAGATACGAGTCGAATGGCGACGCCAGGCGTCCCAATCAAGCCTTGGATGCAGACCCGGAGTGGGTCCGGATCAGTTAGACGTTGGGGCTCGCCTGACGTGCGAGGCGCTTGAGAGTCGAATCGCCGAGTGTTCTCATCGCCTTTTCGGCCTGAGTCGAATCTGCAGCATTCCGCCGCCGGATCGATGATGAGAGACGATCTCTAGAGGGTACATCACCCTCAGCCCCGCGAAGAGCGGGTGGCCGGATCCTAGCGCGATGGGAGCGATCGTGATCGTCAGGTCGTCGATTAGGCCCGCCTCGGCAGCCTGCCGCACCAAGGCCCCACCGTCGAGGTACACGTCCATACCACCGGCTACGTTCTTGGCTTTCTCGATCAGCTCCACGATGGAGCCCTGCACCGCACGAACCGTCGTGGGTGGATCTTCGTCGAACGTGCGATGCGTCGCCACAAGGACTGGCCGGTCGCCGTAGGGCCACGGTACTCCGAAACCTCGGACGACGTCGTACGTCCTGCGTCCCATCAACAGAGCGCCCACCCCGGCGATGAACTCATCATACTGCAGCGCGTCGGGGTCCGTGTCGGTCGTGCCAGTGATCTGGTTGTCGTCAGGGAGCTAAGAAAGGTCGTCGTCAGGTCCGGCAATGAACCCATCGATCGAACTGGCCAGGTAAACTCGAACTTTTGGAGTCGCCATTCTGTTGCAGGGCCTTAGCGTCTTGGGGGCGTGGCTGGGTAGGTGAGAAAGGTAGCGTCGGCGTGAGGCGAATCGACACCGTGAGCGAGAACCGAGCTAGGTAACGGGGACTGAACCCACATGGGCTCCGGGCTTGGGTTGTGGTAGGACGAGCCATCATGGCTGCGGCCGCTCCTCCGAACGATGGGCCTAGATCCGGAGCCCCCGCCTTGCACCTCGCGGCCCGGGGGGCGGCATTGTGGATGCACAACAGAATTCCAGAGTCGTTAGGTCGTTTCCTCATACAGTAGGCTGGAGCCAACCACCAGATGCGCGCACTGGGTCGCGTGGTCGATCGGGTTGATGACACGAACCGGATCGTCGCAACCGCATGCTGCGTTCTTGTGGACCGGTTCCTGGAAGAACAAACTCCGGCCAATCTTCAGGACGCCCAAGATCTGATTCGGCACGGACTCCAGGACACACGGAGGCTTATTCAGGTTCAGCGAGGTCGCGACCACAAGCGAGGGGCGCACTTCGAAGCGAGAGGGGAAAGGAGCCAAGGCCTGCTACGCGGCCTTGGCGAACACATCGACGTGCTGAACTCTAGGAAGACCCTCCTGGAGCGACGGAGGCATATTCTTCGTGCTTCGGCCGACGGATTGGCTTGGCTGGCGCTGGCCCACGCCCCCGCGTCCGTGCCGAACCTATTCCGCCCGCAAACGCACGACCTCCCTCCTGAGCGAGGCCTGATCGGTCACGTCTTGGTGCAGCAAGCCGCACATTCTACCGGGCGCTTCTTGGTGCTCGAGAACGACCTAACCAGGTGCCTCGGCCTGGGGGACCTGACTATCGTCTCCCTCGCCGCGTTAGATCTTCCGCCGATCAGCGTCGAGATCAAGACCAAGGTGGCTGAGCTTGCCGAGGGCGGTGAGGCTGAGCTGGAGTTGTCCATGGTGGAAATCGACGATCCGAGAGCCATCGAGGTGCTTGACGACTTCAACTCAGCGTTGGGCCTTAGTGATAGAAGGAGCGTGGACGCTTCTGTAGGCCAGACTAGGCAGCTTCGGGAGTTTTTTGAGCAGGCTCAGTTCGTCATTCGCCATCACCGCGAAGGTGCCCCGCCACTTGGCCCAGTGGAATCCAATTGGGGGGTTGTTCGGCGCGTTCTTGCACGAGCAGTTCCCGGGAGCCCGGCTCTCGACATGGCCGAGGAAGGTGTCTGGTTCGCCGCCGTGTTCGCGACGAATGATAGCGACCTGCTCTTTAACGACATCGAGCAGGTCCAACGCGACGCCGTCCGGCTGATTCCCAGGTACGGTGAGGAACGTCTCGAGATCGTGCACTCCAAGGGGCTTGAAGATGTGGATACGACAAGTGCCCTCACCATGCCAGTAGCCGTATGGCGCCTTCCGCTCGGACAACGCGCGAGGGTCTTGAACGGAGATCTCATCCTCTTCGGGTTTCTGGAAACGCGGGCGGTGCAGCGGAGGGCCCAGAGGATGGGCATCGCTGCGGAGGTCTCGAGCGAGAAGTGGACATTCTCCAAGAACTCCACGGATCGGCTCTTGACGGAGGCCTCGCTGCTCAGGGCTCGGCTTGACATCCTGTTCGGTTCACTCCGGCTGGGTTCACTGCTTGAGAGAATCGATGAATCTCTTCAGAGGGCGAACCCAGGAACGACCTAGCAACCAGTTGCAGCTAACGCAGCAGGCTGCGGGGTTCGAAGCGCTCGCCCTGCAGCTCGCGCGTCCGCGTGAGCATGCCGGACTGAGGGCACTTCAAGATGCCAATCGCTGATCACTCGAAACTCCCCGACCTTCTCAAACCCGGCCTGGATCTCGTGGTTCGCGGGACCGCCGCCGGCACCGTCTCCGCAAAGGCGGGCCAGTACTATGCCGGTCCCGGCAACCGATTCTGGTCGGTGCTTCCAGGAGGTCGGCCTGACCGATCGGCTCCTCGACCCCTCGGAG
>JBDHGI010000205.1:0-7771 GCA_039589955.1 Gemmatimonadota bacterium
AGCGGGAGGGCTCGGGTTCAGCAGCGCATCGACCATATCGAGGTACAGCTCCCGGATCTCGATGTCCCACTCCTGCAGGGAATCGTGGTCGAGAGGGAGGGGACCGTCGGCCATGTGACTCCGGAAGTCGATCAGCTCGAGCTTGTTCTCGGGGGGGAGTGCGTGGGGAGCGCACGCCTCCATGAGCGTGACACCATCGACGGTGGCGAGCTGACCGAAGAAGAGGTCGCCGGGCTCCATCGTGCGGGAGGCCGACCGCTCCAGTACGTCGAGCTCTTGACCGGTGAAGACGTCGCGGGCGCGGAAGCCGCGGCCGGGATCCGCACGAAGTATCTCGTGGAACGTGAACGGGGACTCGAGACACGCCTCCAGGTAGCGACGGAGGAGCGGCTCCAAGCGCCCCGGCCTGCGCTCGATGAGGGCGCTCGTCGGGCTGCGGCCGTGCAACGAGGCGTCGGCAACGCGTGTATCAGCGGGGTCGGGCGTCCACCGGTGGAAGAACCACGGCATGAAGACCTGCATGTGGACCGTCGAGGGATCGAAGCGCGGTTCTTCGTCCTCCCACAGCGTGAATTCGGCCCAGGCCTCTTCGACCACCCCCGGGCCGTAGGCCTGCCGCGCGAACCGCAGCATGGTGGTGGGAAAGCCATCCAGCGCGGTGCGCAGCCTGCGCCACACGTCGTCCGCGGGGGAGGGCGTCACAGGGCTCTTCCTGCCGTGGCAATGCTTGTACTTCCTGCCGCTGCCGCATGGGCAGGGCATGTTGCGGCTCGGTTTCATGCTCCGGGGCCGTCCCTCCCGTGTGCTTGAGGTGCAGATGCACACACAATACGGAACGGAATCATCCAGGCAACCGCTGCGGCATCGACATGGACCCTGATGCCTGGCATGCTCCTCACGCCGACACGGCGATCGCAGTTCCTATCTCTTCCGGGGATTATACTTCGTCAGGGCGGGACCATCGTGGTTCGCGCTCTCACGCACCCTTGGACGGAGGGAAGCGCCAATGGGAACGGTGGCCGGAGGAATCGCACGGTGGCTCGCACGGGTGGTGGTCCTGATCGCGGCTCTGCCCGGCATCGCGCGAGCAGTCGACGATGATGCAGCGCCGCTTTACCCGATATTCGAGAACGGCCTCTGGGGGCTGATCGACAGCTCCGGCCAGGTCGTCCTCGAGCCGAGGTTTCAGCAGATCGGCAGGGGCGGCACCTGGATACCGGAAACCTGGGATTCGGCCGACCCACCCGGCCAGGTCCTGATCCTCATGACCTTGACCAAGGGGACGCCGGTCACGGATCGCGTGATTCCGGTGCGGTTGGACGGGAAGCTGGCGCTGGCGACCCGTGCCGGCGATATCCTCGTGCACGGCGAGTTCGAGGAGATGGACCCCGGGTTCGGCGAGGGTCTGCTCAGGGTGGAGTCAGGCGGTCGCACGGGGTTCGCGGACGAAAGCGGCAGTCTCGTCATTCCAGCGCGCTGGGAACGAGCCTACCCGTTCCGCAACGGTCACGCCTTCGTCCGGGACGGGGAGCGCTGGGGCGTCATCGACCGCAGTGGAAACCTGGTCGTGGCTCCGCGCTGGGATAAGGTTCAGTTCTTTCCACGCGACTGGGTCACCGTGCAACGGGGCGAGGACGTGGGCGTCATCGAGAGGTCCGGGAAGGTGGTGGTTCCCGTGCAATACGATGACATCCTCGCCGGCCCCATGGGGCCGCTGCTGCCGGTACGTGACGACGGGCGCATCTACTACCTGCGCCCTGATGGCGAGGGCACCGTCGCGTTCGAGTTCACCTGCCCGAACAAGAAGCATCGCGAGCGTGCGAGAGCCCTCGGGTTCTTCGGGAGTCACGCGGCCCTGATCAACTGTGGGGACAAGTATGGTGTCCTTGACGAGAAAGGTGCCCTGGTACTGGAACCCGAGTGGGAGGATATCCGGAACTTCGTCAATGGTATGGCACTGGTCCGGCACAAGGGAGAGCAGGGTCTGATCGACGAATCGGGCAGATTCGTGGTCCCGCTGCAGAAGGACATCGCCTTCTGGGGCCTGGGCGAGGATCCGGTTGGCTTCTCCAGGGGGCAAGAGCACGGCTACTTCGATCGGGAAGGTGGGGTCGTCGAGACATTCACGGTGGACGCGGACCACTTCAGCACCTTTGTGGAAGGCCTCGCCGTGGCGCGGAGAGGTAGCAAGGATGGGTACATCGACAGGTCCGGGGCGTGGGTGATCGAACCCCGTTTCCACAGGGCGGGGCCTTTCCGTGGTCCGCTGGCCGTGGTTCAGGTGCCGGTGTCGACGGATCTGGTGGAGATCGGCTATGTCGATCGCCGGGGCGAGGCCGTCTTCGCGATCACACTGGGTGGCTTCCTGTGGATGGAGCCTACGATTGATCCGGCTGGAATCAGGCGCCGCTGACAAGGTCGTCCGGGCACACCACGGGGCCCCCATCCAACCTCCGCATTTCCAATCTCCGCTTCGGCTGCTAGCGTGTATCTCCCCACTCGAGAAGGTGGTGGGGGGAGAGCAGGACTCTGGATCCAACCTTCGTGTATTCTTGGGGGATCTTGTGCGAGCAACACTATCGGCGCTGAGCTTGAGCTTCCTACTGACGGTGGGATTAAGCGCGCAGCAAGCCAGCCGCACCGAGCCCGTGACGGGCATGCGCGACAATGGGACGGGGTATCACGCGCTGGTGGGCGCGCGCGTCGTGACAGGCCCCGGCCAGACGATGGACAACGCCACCATCGTCATCCGCAACGGACTCATCGTATCCGTGGCGAGGAACCAGGCGCCGCCCGCCGGCGCACGGGTCTGGAACGTGGCCGGCCACACGGTCTATCCTGGCTTCATCGACGCCCACGCCGACCTGGGGATGGACGAGGTCCCGGAAGGTGGTGACGTCGGGCCCACGCACTGGAATCCCCAGGTGCGGGCCTGGTTCAGCACCACCGACCACCTCCAGGACGACGACGATCGCAGGCAGGGCCTCCGCTCCCAGGGTTTCGGCACGGCCCTCGTGGTGCCGAAGCAGGGGATCTTCCGGGGCACGGCCTCGGTGGTGAACCTCGGTGACGCCGGCGTGCGCGACCGCATCCTGCGCCCCGACGTGGCCCAGTCCATCGGGTTACAGCGGTCCTTCGAGCTCGGGGGGCGCTACCCCAACTCGGCCATGGGCACCATCGCCCTCATGAGGCAGACCTTCATGGACGCCGACTGGTACGAGCGGGCTTGGCAAGCCTACGAGGCCGGCGGCCGCAGCTTCCTGCCCCCTGAGACCAGCGCCGCCCTGGAGGCCCTGGAGCCCGCCGCCCGGGGTGAGCAGCCCGTAATCTTCGAGACGCGTAGCGAGGAGGAGTACCTCCGCAGCCGCACGCTGGCGGAGGAGTTCGGGCTCACCGCCTGGTACAGGGGCAGTGGTCAGGAGTACAGGATCGTCGACGTGCTCAGGGGGAGCGATGAGCCCCTCTTCGTGCCCCTGGACTTCCCCGACGCTCCCGACGTCGACGATCCCGAGTCGGCGCTGGACGCGTCCCTGGCCGAGCTCCGCCACTGGTACCTGGCACCCACGAGCCCCGGTCAGCTCGCCGACGCCGGCATCGACTTCGCCATCACCACCGACGGCCTCACCTCCGTCGGCGACTTCCTCCCGAACCTGAGGACAGCCGTGGCCCGCGGGCTCTCGCCCGACGACGCCCTGGCCGCGCTCACCGTCACGCCCGCGCGCTGGTTGGGCATCGAGGGCACGCATGGGACCATCGCCGAGGGCAAGGTGGCGAACCTGGTGGTGGCCGAGGGCGACCTCTTCACCCAGGAGGCCGACATCCGCGACGTCTGGGTGCACGGGGTGGCCTATGACGTGACCCGTCCGGCGCAGATCGACCCACGCGGCACGTGGATGATCGCCTCGGACGACCCGTGGGGCTTCCGGGCCCAGCTCACCCTGGAGGGCACGCTGAACCGCCTCCAGGGCTACATCGACGTGGCGCCCGGCCCCAGCGTGGAACAGGGCGCCCGCATCGACATCGCCTCCGCCAGCGTCGTCACCGAGACGGGCCGGCTGGAGGTACGCTTCTCCGGTGAGGAGCTTGGTTTCGAAGGCACCGCCCTCCTCGCGGGGGCCATCAGCGGAGAGGACTTCTACGGGTGGACGGCCCTTCCCAACGGTGCCAACCCGTCCTTCCAGGGCGAGCGCACGGCGGCCTTCGAGGGAGAGGCGGTGGGCACCGTCGCTTCGGACGTTCCGGACATCGACCTGCCGTTCATCCGGCCCATGATGGAGTACGGCGTAAGCTCGCTTCCGGAGCAGCCCGGCGCGGTCATCGTCCGGAACGCCACGGTGTGGACCCAGGGCCCCCAGGGACGCCTGGAGAGCGCCGACGTCCTCATCCGCAACGGGCAGATCTCCGAGGTGGGCACGAACCTCAACGCCCCGCGCGGCGCGCTGGAGATCGACGGAACCGGCAAGCACGTGACGCCGGGCCTCATCGATCCCCACATCCACTCGGGTGTGAGCGCCGTGAACGAGACTGGGGCCACCATCGTGCCCGAGGTCCGCATGGGCGACGTCGTCACCCACAACAACATCTGGGCGTACCGTCAGCTCGCCGGCGGCCTCACCACCGCCATGATCAAGCACGGCTCGGCCAACCCCATCGGCGGCGAGAACATCATCGTCAAGATGCGCTGGGGTGCGCTTCCCGAGGGGATGAAGCTGGAGGGCGGCACCCGGACCGTGAAGTTCGCCCTGGGTGAGAACCCCAAGCGCTGCTGCTACGAGGGGCGTTACCCCAACACGCGCATGGGCACGCAGGAGATCATCCGCGACCACTTCCTGGCCGCCCGGGACTACGAGCGCGAGTGGCAGGAGTGGGAGCAGAACGGCGAAGGACTGCCTCCCAGGCGGGATCTGAGGATGGAGGCCATCCTCGACATCCTGAACCAGGAGTTGCTCATCTCGTCGCACGGATACAGGGCCGACGGCTATCTCGCCCTCATCCGCCTGGCCGAGGAGTTCGGCTTTCGCGTCCAGACGCTGCAGCACGCGCTGGAAGCCTACAAGATCGCGCCGGAGCTGGCGGAGGCCGGTGTGGCGGCAGCGGTCTGGAGCGACTGGGGGGCCTTCAAGATGGAGGCGTACGACGCCACGAAGTACAACGCCCGCATCCTCATGGAAGCAGGCGTGACGGTGTCGTTGCACTCCGACAATGCCCAGATCGCCAGCCGGATGAACTGGGAGGCCGGCAAGCTGCTGCGCACCGGGCTCACCGAGGAGCAGGCGCTGACGACAGTGACCCTGAATGCGGCCAAGGTGCTGGACATCGACGACCGCGTCGGTTCCCTGGAGCCCGGCAAGGACGCCGACTTCGTCGTCTGGAACGGCAATCCCCTCTCGCAGTTCACCAGGGCCGAGCAGACATGGTTGGACGGTCGTCGGTACTTCTCCACCGAGGAGGACGCGGCTCTGCGCGAGCGAATCCAGACGGAGCGTCAGCAACTGATTCAGGCGGTCCTGGCGGCCGGCGGGAACGGCCGGAGTGGTGCCAGGAACGCATCCGGCGGGAGGGACTAGATCATGCACACCAACGAGCGCAGCGACATGACTCAACCAGCAAACCGCTTCCAGGGGCTGGCACGCGGTGTTCTCGCCTTCGGCGTGGCAGCCACGCTCGTGCTGGCTGCCCTGCCCATGGGCACGTCGGCACAGGTGCGCATGACGGTGCCCCGGCAGTCGGAGCCCATCGCCCTGCAGGGCGCCACCATCCACACCGTGACCAGCGGCGTCATCGAGAACGGCACCATCGTCTTCGAGAACGGCGTGATCACCGCCGTGG
Organism: Gemmatimonadota bacterium; assembly: GCA_039589955.1. Taxonomy (GTDB): domain Bacteria; phylum Gemmatimonadota; class Gemmatimonadetes; order Longimicrobiales; family Gaopeijiaceae; genus SZUA-318. The sequence continues at coordinate 5,830 of JBDHGI010000205.1, forward strand.
GCGCCGACGTGGAGATCCCCGCCGGGGCCCGCGTGGTGGACGTCAGCGGCAAGCACATCTACCCCGGGCTCATCGACGCCTACTCCACGGTCGGCATCTCCGAGATCGGCGCCGTGGACATGTCCAACGACGTGAGCGAGGTGGGTGACTTCAACCCGAACATCAACGCCAACGTGGGCGTGAACGCCGAGAGCAGGCACATCGGCACGTCACGGTCCCAGGGAGTCCTGACGACCCTCACCACGCCGGGAGGCGGCCTCATCTCGGGCATGTCCTCCGCCATGGCGCTGGAGGGCTGGAGCTGGGAAGAGATGTCCCTGGAGAACGCGGCGGCCCTCAACATCAACTGGCCCAACCCCAACCCCCGGCGGCGGGGCTTCGGCGGCTTCGGCGGCTTCGGCGGCCAGGGTGGAGACCAGCCCACCTACGAGGAGCGGGTACAGGAGCTCAAGAACTACTTCGCCGAGGCCCGAGCCTACCGCGACGCCGTGGCGGCCGGCGAGCAGGTCCGCACCGACGCCCGCTACATCGCCATGATCCCGGCGCTGAACCGAGACATCCCCGTGGTGGTGGCGGCTAACAGCGCGGCGCAGATCAACGACGCCATCACCTGGGCCAAAGAGGAAGACCTGCGCCTGGTGATCCGCGGCGGAAACGACGCCATCCACGTCGCCGATCGCCTGGTGGCTGAGGAGGTGCCGGTGATCCTGACCTCCACCATGAGCGCACCGGGTCGCAACCACGAGGGGTACGACGGTGCGTACCGGCGAGCCGCCGACCTCTACGAGGCGGGTGTGAAGTTCGCCATCTCCGGCGGGGCGGAATCCCTCGGTACCGACCGCCTTCCGTACGACGCCGGCGTGGCTGTGGCCTTCGGTCTTCCGGAAGAGGAGGCCGTCAAGGCGGTGACTATCAACGCCGCCGAGCTCCTGGGCCTCGACGACCGGATCGGATCGCTGGAGCCCGGGAAGCAGGCCACGCTGCTCATCACCACGGGCACGCCCATCGACATGACGAGCGACATCGAGCAGGCGTACATCCAGGGCCGCGAGCTCGACATGAACGACATCCAGAAGCACTTCTTCCAGAAGTACATGGAGAAGGTGCGTCAGCGGATGAGGATCATCTCCTAGGGGAGCGGCGGCGGCCCGACAGGACCTGGCTGCCCCACCAGCCGAAGCCCCGCCTGGTCACGCGACCGGGCGGGGCTTCTCGGCGGTGGGCCACCTCACCCCGTCTTCCGGAACACGCCGACCATCGTCGCGGAAGTGTCTGCCGCTCCGGTCAGCGTGAAGTCGAACGACGAGTTGGTGTTGGTCAGCGTCAGGGTGTTGCCCTCCAGGGTGAACCTGAACTGCCGAACCGGTCTGGACGCCTCCGCCGGCGTGGAGGTCAGCAGGTCGCCAGCGCTGTTCAACACCACCAGGGCATCCCACTCGTCGTGGAAGTCGCCCAGGTCGAACCAGTTCCTCGTGGCTCCCCCCGACAGCGTGGTGAAGCGGGATTCGCCACCGGCGGCGATCACGTCGAACGTCTCGCCCGCGTTGGTGTTGCTGGTGAACACCATCGACGTGGCGCTCCAGCTCCCGACGAAGTCCTCGATGGTGAGCGTATCGACGGCGGTCGGCTCCGACGAGTCCCCACATCCGGCCGCGAAGACGGCGCCCGCGAACAGGACGAAGAGGGAACGAACCGTTCGCAGGGGGCACCTCCATACCACGGTGGCGGCGGATCGGATCTTGGCGGGACTCTCGAGCAGGGACGAGACGAGTCGGCGAGTGATTGGGCTGATGCGGCGCACGGGACCTCCAGGGAGGGTGACAACGAAAAACGCGAATGGAGGCGAACCTACCGGGGGGCCGTGATCTGGCCGTGAGCCGTCCGTCTAGTACACCGGTTCAGAAGTTCGATGACGTATTGTCATGCAGCGGCCTGGAAGGTA
>JBDHGI010000206.1:0-14220 GCA_039589955.1 Gemmatimonadota bacterium
GGCGAGGCGCACCTCGCCGAAAACCCGGCTTCCCGGGAGGAGCTGCAATGATCCGTCCACCACCACCACGTCACCCTCTACGGTGCCCCGGATGCGAGCATCGCCCGAGATCACCACCAGGGTCCCGTTCACCGTCTGACCTTCGTCCACCTCCACGTCTTCCTGAACGTGGAGCTGCACGGCGCCACCGGCCTCCGCCAGGGCGTCCTGCAGCATGGACAGACGGCCCACCTGGCCGAGTAGGGCCTGGAGGAGCGCCGACTCCCTTCCGGTCCCGACGGACACCGAGACCGATGGAGCGACCACCGGCAGTGACGGTCGGAGGGATTGCTCCAGGGCCTCGTCGATCACTTCGACGACATCGAGGGCGTCGCCCTCCAGTCCCTCCGGTGGGGACCAGGCGACCAGCATCTCCGACAGGGGACCGTCCTCAAGGGTGACGGCTTCGCTCAGAAGGGATCGCCAGGCCGCATCGGCTGCATCACCGGGGTCGAAGGACCCCACGACGTCGCCGTCAATGGTGACGGCGCGGTCTCGGAAGACGATCTCCAGGGGTGCGCCGGCCGAGAACTCGAGGCGCAGCGACGCCTCGGATCGGCCGACCGCGACCTCCTTGGAGACCACGGCGCGCTCCTGGGCCCTCGCGAGGGCGGGGAGCAGCGCGACGGCCAGGATCAGACCCAGCAGGGTTCTACGGTAGAGAGGCATGAGCATATCGGCCACCCGTGTGATCGGTGGCAAGCAGGTTTCGGTACAGGACCCACACTGCGAGGACGGTTCCTGAAGAGAGCGTGAGGAACACACCCGCCAGAGCCATGGGCGACAGCGGCAGAGATCCGACGAGCGAGAAGACGCCGAAGACCCCGGAGCTCTGCAGGGCGGCCGACGCCACAGCCTGCCAGGCGGCCGACGCCAGGTCGGTCATCTTCCACCAGGTGAAGGAGGCCAGGGCACCAGGGGTGAGCGTCGGGTGGGTGAACAAGGTCCAGAGCATCAGACCCGCGGTGACCGCGGGAGTGACCGCCACACCGGACAGCGCCGCCCAAGCCTGTCGGGTCTTCGGGACCAGGCGGCCGATGGCGCCCAGGGCCCGCCGCCACTCCGGAACGCGCCGGCCCAGGGCCTTGGCTTCGGCCTCCGGAGTACGGACCTCCCGCATCACGCGGTCGGCGAACCCCTCGGCCGGCGTGAGCCGGGGAATGTGGTCCAGTCGTCCCAGCACGGAACGCCAGGCCGAGGCCTCTTCGGCACACGCGGAGCACGCCGCCAGATGCGACTGCACCCGTGCGGCCACGTCGGCGGGGGCCAGACCGTCCAGGTACTCCTGGAGCGTCGGGCTCCCGACGTGATGACTCGCGGCTTCGGCCAGCATCGCGGACAGGGTCTGCCGGACCCTCGCCGTCAGCGGTACGGGCTCGTTCACCGTGATGCCCGAGAGCACCCGATCGGAAAAGCCCCGTCCAGGCACGAGCACCGGAAGGTCCCGGATACCGTCGAAGAGGGCCCGCCAGCCATCCACCTCGCTCGCGCAACGCGCGCACGAGCGCAGATGCGCCTCGACGCCGGCGCGCTCGCTCCGGGAGAGCGCACCGTCGAGGAGCGCCTGGATTCGCTCGGCGCTGACGTGCTGTGGATGGCGACCGTTCTTCACTCTTCGACTCCTTCTTGACGTTCCCCCCTACGCCCGGCGAGAGCCCGAAGTTTCAGGAAAACGGCGTGTCGACGCCTCAATGGGGCCGTGATCCGATTCGTCAAGCGGGACAGGGGTTTGCGTTTCACGGTCGGTCTCGGTCAGGCGAGGTCGGCGAGCTTGATCTTGAGCTCGTTTCTGGCACGGTGCAGGTACGTCTTCACCGTTCCCAGGGGCAGGTCCATGATCTCCGCGATCTCGTCGTAGGCGTACCCCTCCACGTGCCGCAGCAGGATGACGGTGCGGTACTCCTCCCGCAGCTCGCCGATGGCCTCCTCGATCTGACCTCCCAGCTCGCGGTGCTCCACCAGCTCGTGGGGGCTCTCGTCCCCCGACTCCAGCACCACTCTGGTCTGGCTCACCTCGTCGGGGGTCGTGGCGTGGGGGGAGCCGTGGATGGAGACCGTCTCCAGCTTGCGCTTCCGCAGATGATCGATGGTGTGGTTGTTGGCGATCTTGAAGATCCAGTTGCTGAACTTGTAGTTGGTGTTGTAGCTGCCGATGGCGTTGAAGGCCCGGATGAAGGCTTCCTGGGCCAGATCTTCCGCCAGGGTCCGGTCCCGCACCATCCGGTAGATGAGCGAGAACACCGGGCGCTCGTATCGCTTGAGCAGCTCACGGAAGGCCCCCTCACGGCCATTCGCCGCCAAGGTGGCCAACTCCCGATCATCCAGCCGGGTGTGGTCGTGAACGGGCAGCGGGATCGCGTCCGGTCGAGGTTGCGCAAGCCACCGGGAGGTGGCACGGGGCAGAGAGGCGGCGTCGGCGGTCATCGAGGCGCCTTACGCCCTTCCGACATCCCCGGTTTCGCGGGGCCGTTGAGCCGACTTTCCGCTTCCCGTAGCTTTCGGCCCTTCATCGTGGACGCGCTGGAAGCTCGACGCGGTCCACCGGTCCGGGCCACCCGAATCTTATCTTCCTGCACTCCTACTGTCATGGCGTCCGCATCGGATCGTGTCGACCCGGCGGCCCCGAGGGCCGGCGCAGATCGCGAGGACCAGGTGCAGCGCATCTTCTCGGAGATCGCGCCCCGATACGATCTTCTGAACCACGTCCTCAGCCTCAACATCGATCGGTCGTGGAGACGCAAGGCCATCGACCGACTTCGCTGGGAGAGGGCTCCCGGAGGCGTGTACCTCGACGCTTGCGCCGGAACGTACGATCTGGCTCTGGAGCTGTCCGACCGGCACGGCTTCGAGGGAAGAGTGGTGGCGTCGGACTTCGCGCAGCCCATGCTCGTGACGGGTGCGCCCAAGCTCGGTGACGCTCCGGTCCGGGCCGTGTGCGGTGACTCCCTCCGGCTTCCGTTTCCCGACAACACCTTCCACGGGGCCACGGTGGGGTTCGGAGTGCGGAACCTCTCCGATCTGCGTCTGGGTCTCGAGGAGTTCCTTCGGGTCCTTCGTCCCGGTGCCCGCCTGGTGGTGCTGGAGTTCACGACGCCGCCCAATCGGGCCGTTCGAGCGGGGTACCTCTTCTACTTCCACAAGGTGCTGCCCCTCGTGGGCCGGGTGGTGTCGGGGCACCCCTGGGCCTACACGTATCTGCCCGAGTCGGTGAGGGCATTTCCCGGGCCCGGCGACCTCGAGAGACTCTTCGAGGTCGCCGGGTTCACGGGCCAGGGGCACCAGCTGCTCACCCTCGGGATCGCCGCGGTGCACTGGGGGGAGAAGGGCTGACTCAGGCAGCGGCCTCCGCCCGCGGAGCCCTCAGAGACCCTCGAACAGCGGCGTGCTGATGTATCGCTCGGCGAAGGAGGGCAGCACCACGACCAGGGTCTTCCCTTCCATCTCGGGTCGCGCCGCCACCTCGTAGGCTGCCACCAGGGCCGCGCCCGAGGAGATGCCGCAGGGTATCCCCTCCAGGCGGGCCACCAGGCGGGTCATCTCGAAGGCGGCGTCGTTGGACACCGTGATCACCTCGTCGATGAGGTCGGTGTCGAGGACGTCCGGGACAAAGCCCGCGCCGATCCCCTGGATCATGTTCCCGGGGCCGGGCTCCCCGCCGGACAGCACCGGGCTCAGATCCGGCTCCACGGCCACCATGTGGAGCGCCGGGTTCCGGCCCTTGAGCACCGAGCCACAGCCCGTCAGCGTCCCGCCGGTCCCGACGCCCGAGACCATGACATCGACCCGCCCGTCGGTGTCGCGCCAGATCTCTTCGGCGGTGGTGCGCCGATGGATCTCCGGGTTCGCCGGATTCACGAACTGACCCGCCGCCACGGATCCCGGGATCTCCTGGAGAAGTGCCTCGGCCTTGGCGAAGGCGCCGTTGATCCCCTCTTCCTTGGGGGTGAGGTACACCTCGGCGCCGAGGTACCGGAGCATCTTCACCCGCTCCACCGACATGGTCTCCGGCATGGTAAGGACGCATCGGTAGCCCCTGGCAGCGCAGACCATGGCCAGGCCGATGCCCGTGTTGCCCGAGGTGGGCTCGACGATGGTCGTTCCCTCGGTGATGGTCCCGTCACGCTCTCCCGCATCGATCATGGCGATGGCGATCCGGTCCTTGACGCTGGAAGCCGGGTTGAAGAACTCCAGCTTGAGAAGGACGTCGGCCCGGGCGCCCTTCTCGGCGGACAACCGGGGTGCGCGCACCAGGGGGGTGTTCCCGATGGTGTCGAGGATGCTGTCATAGATACGTCCGCGGCCCGCCGCGGTGGTTCTTGGCTCGTTCATCTCTAGTGTCTGGCTCATGGGCAGTGTGCTCCCCCGGAAGCAGGATCGTGTCGTCGGGGGTTACCGGAAAGTCGGCTGAAGCGGCTCACCGTGGAATGACCGCTCCGTCGATGTCGAGAAACGTCAGGGGACCCAGACGCCGCAGCGCGTCCAACCCGATCCTGTCCGGGTCTCCCACGACGAGGATGGTCATGGCCTCCGGACGGAGGTGCCGCTGGAACACATCCCGGATCGACCTCGGGGTCACGGCCCGGATTCCCTCCAGGTATCGCTCCAGCCAGTCCTCCGGAAGCCCCTGCGCCAGATAGAACATCCTCCGGGATACGATCTGGGCCGGGGTTTCGAAGTTGAAGACGAAGCCGTTGACGATCTGGTCCACCGTGGTGGCCACCTCGGTCCCGGTCGGCGGGGCCTCGGTCATGTCGAACATGATGTCGAGGATGAGCTGCAACGCCGGCACCGTGTTCTCGGGTCGGGTTCGGGTCACGGCTCCGACGATCCCGTCGTAGCGGCGAGGCGTGGTCCAGAGCGATGAGGCGGAATAGGCATATCCCTCCTCCGTGCGGACACGGGAGAGGATTCTGGAGCTGAAGCCTCCGCCTCCCAGGATGGAGTTCCCTATCTGGGCGGAGAAGTACTCGGCCCCGCCTCCGAGGCGAACCGACGTGGGGTGCGCCATGACGATGACGCTCTGCTCCAGCTCCCGCGTGATCAGGAAGACGCCGGCCTCGCGCCGGATATCCGGGATCGGGGAGGGCGGCAGCGTGTCGCTGCAGGGTGTCCAACCCTCGAGCATGGACTGGAGCAACGGCTCCAGGTCCCGCCAGGGCACGTCGCCGGTGACCCCCAACGTGAGGTGCTCGGGACAGGCGACCCGCCGGTGGATGTCCCGTATCCGATCCGGAGAGACGTCATCGGGCTCCAGGTCACCCTCCTCCATCTCCCAGCCCACAGGGTGGTCGCCGTAGAGAAGACGGTTGAACTCCGTGAACGCCAGCCGCTGTGGATCGTCACCCCGTCGGCGCACGCTCTCCAGCTGCCTCCCGCGCCACACCTCTACCTCGGAGGAGTCGAATCGGGGCGAGCGGAGCATGTCGATCCAAAGCCCCAGCGAAACGGAGAGGTGCTCGCTGAGCGTGTTCATGCTCGAGAAGACGGACTCTCCACCCCCTCCGAAGGTGGTCTGAACGGCGTAGAACTCCAGGGCTTCGTCCACGGCGGCAGGAGGGAGGCTGTCCGTGCCACCGTACCGGAGCAGGGACGGCAGCGCTGTGGCGGCTCCGTAGGAGGCCCGGTCGAAGAGGCCGTACCCACCCCGGAACCGGGCGATGACGGTCACCAAGGGGACCGAGTGATCCGCCAGATAGAGAACCGGAACACCCTCCACCTCCCTGACTTCCGGCGCGGGAGGCGCGAACGAGAGCGCCTCGTACCGCAACGCTTCGGCCGCCTCCTTGCCCACCGGTGCCTGGCCGCTGACGAGGCCCGGGAGCGCAGCCAGCGCCACGACGACTGCGGGCGCAGCGAAGCGGGGCGTCGGCCTCACGGAGAACCCTCCTGGCGGACCAGAGTCGCGACCGTACGATTCTCCCTCGTGAAGTAGCGACCGAGGACGCGGCTCACTTCGGCGGGGGTGACGCCACGGAGTCGCTCCGACAGCCGGAAGGTTGTCCGCCAGTCGCCGAAGAGAGAGGCGGACTCGGAGAGCTGGAATGCCAGCCCGAGGTTCGACTGAAGCCTCCGGATGTTCCCCGCGGCGATCTGGTTACGCACCCGGCCCAGCTCCGCCTCCGTCGGCCCCGTCGCCGAGAGCCTCGCGATCTCTTCGTAGACGGCCTCCTCGACCGCCGCAGCGGTATGGGGGGCCCGGGGAGTGGCGTCGATCTGGAAGAGCCGAGGAAACCGCTGCCCCGGCCCCAGGGAGGAGTAGACGCCGGTGGCCAGACGGTCCTCGAGGATCAGGCGACGATACAGCCTCGAGGTGCGTCCTCCCGTCAGAATCGACGACAGGATGACCAGGGCCGGGGCATCCTCGTGGAACACGTCGGGGACGTGCCAGCCGATGCGAAGGGCCGGCTCGGCTGGCCAGACCACCTCGACCCTCCGCTCCCCACGCTGTGGTGGCTCCACGGCGACTACGGGGGGCGGCTCTTCACCGCGGGGAACTGCCTCCAGATAGCGGTCCGCCCACCGGACGACCTCACCGGGATCCACGTCCCCCACGATGGCGACGACGGCGTTGTTGGGGCCGTAGAAGCGACGGAAGTACCCGTCGACGTCCCTCCGCCCGAGGTTCTCGAGGTCGGACATGTGCCCGATGACCGGGACCCCGAAAGGGTGGACCGAATAGGCGGCGTCCAGATGGGCCTCGTACAGGAGACCTCCCGGGCTGGTCTCGACCCTCATGCGGTGTTCCTCCGTGACCACGTCGCGCTCCGAGTAGAACTCCCGGAAGACCGGGTTGCTCATGCGGTCCGCCTCCAGCACGAACCACAGCTCGGCACGGTTCGCGGGTAGCTCCACGAAGTACATCGTGGACTCATTCGTGGTCGTCGCGTTGAGTCCCCGCGCGCCGGCTCGGGTGAGGATGCGGTCGAACTCGTTGGCCTCCACGTACGAGCGCGCCGTGTCTTCCAGGGCGGCGATCGACTCGGACAGACGGGCCACCCCCGTGCTATCCCCCTCCCCCCGCGCGCGGATCAGGGTGTCGTGCATGTCGTCGATGCGGTCGAAGAGCCTCAGCTCCGCTCCGACGTCCTTCGTGCCGATTGTGGTGGTGCCCTTGAACAGCAGGTGCTCCAGGAGGTGGGCGATCCCCGTCGTGCCCAGGTGCTCGTGGACGCCTCCGACCCTGTACCGTACGACGAACGACACGGTGGGCGCTCCCCCCCTGGGGAGGATCAGCAACCTCAACCCGTTGTCCAGCGTGTGCTCCCGCACGGCCAGTCGCTCGCCGGGCGTGCGCGTCTGAGCCGACGAGACCACGGGGGAAGCCAGGATCGCCCCGGCTAGGAGTGCCAGGGTGGCCTTCAGGCTCCTACGCACTGGACCTCCGGCGATGCGGCTGGCAGCCGGGGCAGAAGTAGGCCGACCGACGCGAGAGCACGACGCGGGCGACGCTGGCGCCGCAGGCGTGACAAGGCTGCCCCTCGCGGCCATACACGCGGAGCCAGCGGGCGTGATTCCCAGCTTTCCCCTCTGCATCCCGGTAGTCCCGAATGGTGGTGCCTCCGTGGTCGATGGCGTCCTGCAGGACCTGCTTCAGGCCCTCGCGCAATCGCCGGGCCTCCGATGCGGTGACCTCGTTGGCCCGGCGGAGCGGATGTCCCCCCGCCAGGTGCAGGACCTCCGCGGCATAGATGTTTCCCACTCCTGCAATACGGCGCTGGTCCAGCAACCGTGAGATGCTCGACGGTCCCGAAGCGGCGCTGGTCGTCGAAGATCAGCGTGCCGCCGGACCCGAACGAGAACCGGACGGCGGCATGGGTCGGCCGAGCGGCTCCCCTGGGGGGCTTGGAGAAGGGCAGGAGCCTCCCGGTCATGCCCAGGTTCACGGCCAGGACCGAGTCGTCGTCCAACCTGTGGATCACGTTCTTCCCGCGGCGCTGGACGGCGACGATCTGCCGACCCCTGAGGTGGGGCCCGAAGGTGCGACGGGGCTGGCGCAGGACGTCGGCGTGCAGGACCCGGGTCCGTCGAATGCGCTCTCCGACGACGGTGGACCTCAACCCCCGGACGATGGCCTCCGCCTCAGGAAGCTCCGGCACCGCCTCGGCGCTCCGACGAGGAGCAGACTGTGGTGCCGGTGATCATGTCTCCGCGCTCCTCGCCTGCTCGCGCCACCCGATGTCGCTCCGGTAGAAGGCGCCTTCGAAGGAGACGGCGGCGGCACCCGCGCGGCTCCGCTGCCGTGCCTCGGAGAATGTCGCCCCGAGTCCCGTGACGGCCAGGACCCTGCCGCCGGCGGTGACCAGGCGTCCATCCTGCCGTATCGTCCCCGCGTGGAAGACGGCGCAGGTGTCCTGGTCGAGCTCCGGGGGAAGGTCGATGAGCTTGCCCTTGTCGTAGGCACCAGGGTAGCCCCCGGACGCCACGACGGTCGTGACGGCCGCGCCCGGGCTCCACCGGCTGTCGGCACCGGCCAGGGAGCCCCCCTCCGCCGCGGTGGCGAGCAGCTCGAGGAGCGAGGACGACATGAGGGGGAGCACTGCCTGCGTCTCCGGGTCTCCGAACCGGCAGTTGAACTCCACCACCTGGAGCCCGCCGTCCGTGTTCATCAATCCCGCGTAGAGCAACCCCGAGAACGGGCAACCGTCGGCCGCCAGGGCGCTCAGGGTGGGCTCGACGATCCGCGCCCGGACCTCACCGATGAGCGCCCCCGACGCGATGGCCACGGGGGCGTACGCTCCCATCCCTCCCGTGTTCGGACCGGTGTCGCCCTCCCCCACCCGCTTGTGATCCTGGGAGGGAAGGAGGAGCACCGCGCTGGTCCCGTCGGCCACGGCGAAGACGGACAGTTCCTCACCTTCCATGTAGTCCTCCACCACCACGACCCGACCCGCCTCGCCGAAGGTGAGATCGCCGAGCATGGATCGCACGGCGCCGGTGCCCTCCTCTTCGGTCATGCACACGACGGCGCCCTTGCCGGCGGCCAGACCCGAGGCCTTCACCACGATGGGGGCTCCGCGTTCCCGGATGTAGGCCTCAGCGGCGGCCGGTTCCCGAAACGTCCGATGCTCAGCCGTGGGGATCCCGGCGTTCCGCATCAGCTCCTTGGCGTACTCCTTGCTCGACTCGATTCGGGCGGCATCCCTGGTGGGCCCGAAGATCGGTAGGCCCTTGGCTTGGAAGCGATCCACGATTCCCGACGCGAGCGGCGCTTCCGGCCCGACGATGGTCAGATCGATGCGCTGGGAAGCGGCCCATCCGGCGAGGGCCTCGACCTCCATCGGGCCGATGGGCACCGGTGTGCACAGCGACGCCATGCCCCCGTTCGGCCGCGTGGCGAAGAACTCGGCCGACGGCGCGTCACGCTGGAGCTTCCACAGCAGGGCGTGCTCCCGCCCGCCATTTCCTACGATGAGAATGCGCATGGGGGGAACTTAACAGATCGCGGAACGGCGGACGTCACACCCCGCTCCGGAGGCTCCTAGCCTCGCTTGCCCCCGCCCATGATCTGCTCGCCCATCTTCCGCGCGGCGGCGGTCATGGTATCGAGGAAGTCCTTGGCGCCCTCCGCGTAGGCCGACGCGGCTTCCTTGAGGTCGTCCTGGTAGGCGGGATCAGTCTCTCCCCGCCGGGCGTACTCGCCCCGGAGAATGCGGTCGTATTCCCCGGCCTCGATCCACCCGCGAAGCTCGCTCACGCGGAGGACGTAGAAGGGGTGCGTAGACCCGATGAGGTTCAGGATCTTGAACACCTGGTCCGCCACGTCGCCGCCTTCACGGTACTCCTCGGCCTGGACGATGAACTCCTGCAGATCCAGCTCCTCCGTGGTGCCGCCACCGGCCATCTTCAGCATGCTGCGCATGACGATTTCCGGATCCTGGATGGAGAGGAGGCCGGCCCGATCACACGACAGCTCGCTCTTCCGTGACCACTCAAGCAGGGCCACGAGAACGGCGCGAGCCGCCAGGCCGACGATGGGGAATCCCATCTGAGCCAGCTGGAGCAGGAGGTAGGTCATCGTCCGGTAGAGGACGTGGTCGCTCATGATGTGACCCAGCTCGTGCCCTATGACGTAGGCCAGCTCCTCGTCCTCGAGCAGGATCAACGTCCCGGAGTTGAGGATGATGAACGGCTCCTCCATCCCGTACGCCCCCGCGTTGACGATGGGGGTCTGGGAGACGTAGAGCGGGTACTCCTCGGGAGCGTCCAGGGTCTTGAGGACCTCCTGGTAGAGGCCGTGCACTCTGCCGAACTGCTTGGAGCTCACCCGGACGGCGTTCGCCTGGAAGGCCAGCCGGATCGGCTTCTCACCGAAGAACCCGAAGAGCTTCCTGAGGACCTCGTCGAAGACCGGGATCTTGCGCAGGGCCTGGAGGGCCGCCTTGTCGGCGGGATGCTCCCAGGACCGAGGTGCGATGTCGGTCAGGATGCGGCGGGCCTTGGCCTCCCCGCTCGTCTGCTCCTCTTGGCCTTCCGTACGATCCTGATCGTCCGCCATGGTCTTCGCTTCCTCCTGCGAGGATCCTCTTCGTCCGAGTCGAGAGTCACCGGTTCATCGTTGCCCCCAACTACGGGGGCGCTCCACACGGGGTTTCAGCCCCTACTACCCCAGGACGCCGGTCAGGTCCGCCAGGAGATCCGCCTCGTCCTCGATGCCCACGGACAGGCGCACCAGGCCCGGGGTGATTCCCATAGCCGCCCGGTCGGGCTCGGGAACCGAGGCGTGGGTCATGAGCGCCGGAACGCTGATCAGCGACTCCACACCGCCGAGGCTCTCGGCCAGGGCGAAGACGCGACAGCGCTCGGTCAGGGCCTTGGCGCGCTGCAGGCTTCCGACGTCCACCGAGACCATGCCGGTGAAGCCGATCATCTGGAGCCTGGCGAGCTCATGCTGCGGATGGGACGCGAGGCCGGGGTACAGAACCCGATCCACGCCCGGGTGGCCCTCGAGAAAGCGAGCCACGGCCATGCCGTTCCGGTTGTGCCGCTCCATTCTAACGTGAAGGGTCTTCAGCCCCCGGAGCGTGAGCCAACAATCCATGGGGCCGGGCACGGCTCCCGTCGACTTCCGGATGAAGGAGACTTCCTCGGCCAGCTCCTCGTCGCGGACCGCGAGTATGCCTCCGATGACGTCCGAATGACCGTTGATGTACTTCGTTGACGAGTGGACCGAGAAGTCGGCGCCCAGCGCCAGAGGGCGTTGGTTGAACGGCGAGGCGAACGTATTGTCGACGCAGAGGAGAGCACCCGCTCCGTGGGCGATGTCCGCCACCGCGGCGATGTCACACACGCGCATCATGGGGTTGGTGGGCGTTTCTACGTGGACCAGCCTGGTGTTCGGACGGATGGCCGCCCGCACGGCTTCGAGATCGCTGGAGTCGACGTAGGTGAACTCCAGGCCGAGGCGGGAGAGCACCCGATTGAACATGCGGGTCGTGCCCCCGTAGGTGTTCTCCTCGCTCACCACGTGGTCTCCGGCGGAGAGCCGCTTGACGATGGCTTCGATGGCCGCCAGACCCGATCCGAACGCAACGGCCCGGCTGCCCCCTTCCAGCGCGGCGACATTCTCCTCGAGGGCCTCACGGGTGGGGTTGGCCGTGCGCCCGTAGTCGTAGTGTCCGAGGGGCTCCCCCACGGCCGGCTGAACGTAGGTCGAGGTCTGGAAGATGGGGGTCATGATGGCCCCCGTGCGGGGCTCCGGAGTCACCCCGGCGTGAACCGCCCGGGTCCCGAATCCGAATTCCGCGGTGTCCGACTCGCTCATGCGCGGGCCCTCGTCCGGCGTTTCATGGGGTGGGGTGGAGGGACGTCCGAATGTACCCGGACCCGGGAGGAGCGCCAGGGACCGGGGGGAGGCGCGTTGACTCCGCCGGGCGCTCCGTCACAGACTTACGGATCAGTCCGGCACCCCTTGTCGGCACCACCGCTCCACCATGAGGCTGATGCCCCTCCACCTACCCGACAGCCTCATGATGAGCGTCTCGGGCGTTCGCGGTCTCGTGGGTGACCCTCTGACGCCCGAGCTCGTATCGGGAATCGCGGCGGCCTTCGCGGGCTTCCTCCGCTCCGAGGGCGCAGAGGGGCCCGTATTCGTGGGCCGGGATTCCAGGACGTCCGGGCCGATGCTCAGCCGGGCGGTCATCGCGGGGCTTCAGTCGGTCGGCTGCGGGGTGGTGGACCTGGGCGTCGTCCCCACCCCGACGCTGCTCATGGCGGTGGCGCAAGCCGGTGCCGCTGGGGGCGTGGGGATCACGGCCTCCCATAATCCCGCCGAGTGGAACGCCCTGAAGTTGGTGTCGGGGGAAGGGATCTTCCTGGACGCCGACCGGTCGTCCCGCTTCCGGGGGTATCTGGAGGCGGTGGACCCGCCCCGGGCCCGGTGGAGCGAGGTGGGCGACCTCGCCACGGACTCCGAGGCTTGGGCCCGACACCTGGAGAGGATCCTGGCACTGCCCCTCCTCGACATCGGGGCCATCCGCGCCGCCGGCTTCAAGGTGGCGGTGGACTGCGTCCACGGGGTGGGTGGTCCGGTCATGGCGGAGCTGCTGGGCCGTTTGGGTTGCACGTTGCAGGGGATCGGGATGGAGCCCGACGGGCTGTTTCCCCGGGATCCGGAGCCCACGGCGAGCAACCTCGGGGACCTGGCGGGGCTGGTGCTGAGCTCCGGCGCGGCCCTCGGCCTCGCCGTCGACCCCGACGCCGACCGTTTGAGCCTGGTCGACGAGACCGGTAGGCCCTTGGGGGAGGACCTCACCCTGGCGCTGGCGTCGTGCCCGGTGCTTCGGCGCACTCCCGGAACCGTCGTGACGAATCTCTCCACCAGCCAGGTGGTAGAGGACGTCGCCCGAGCGTTCGGCGCCGCGCTGGTGCGCGCACCCGTAGGCGAGGTCAACGTCGCGCGCCGGATGCAGGAAGTGGGAGCGGTCGTGGGAGGCGAGGGCAACGGTGGAGTCATCCTGCCGGCGCTGCACTACACGAGGGACGCGCCCCTCGCCGTCTCCCTGGTGCTCCAGCACCTCGTTGATGAGGGTGTCGAGACCTCATCGGCCGCCGCACGATGGCCCGCCTACCGGATGGTGAAGAGGAAGGTGGAGTTCCCGCGCGAAGCCCTCGGTGAGGCGTATCTGGCTCTGCGGAAAGCCATGGAAGCGTCGGAAGAGGACCTGTCCGACGGCTTGAGGCTGGCGTGGTCGGGCCGACGGGCCTGGCTGCACGTTCGGCCCTCGGGGACCGAGCCCGTTGTGCGACTGATCGCCGAGGCTCCCGAGGACGGGGCGGCCGAGGCACTTGTGGATCGGGCCGCCGACGTGTTGAGTGGAAAGTAGGGGATGTTGACGACGTTCCCGACCCGCTGGGTCTGCAACGAATAGGAGTCTCCGCCCATGTGCGGAATCGTGGGATACGTGGGTCCCCGAGACGCGACCTCCATCCTCATGGACGGTCTCAAGCGTCTCGAGTACCGGGGGTATGATTCGGCCGGCCTGGCGGTCATCGACGGCGAGGGCCGCCTCAACGTCCTGAAGAGGTCCGGGAAGATCGTCGAATTGGAGGCGGCGGTGGCCGTGGAAGAGCCCGAGGGCGGGTGCGGGATCGCTCACACCCGCTGGGCGACCCACGGTGCGCCCAACGAGGCCAACGCGCACCCACACGCGTCCGTCCGCTCCGACATCGCCCTCGTGCACAACGGCATCATCGAGAATGCCGACGTCCTCCGTACGCGTCTCGAGGGCGAAGGCTACCAGTTCTCCTCGGAGACCGACACGGAGAGCGTCGTCCACCTCATCGACTATCTGTGGCGTGACGGCAAGGGATTGGAGGACGCCGTGGCGGCGGCGCTGAGCCACGTCGAGGGCACCTTCGGCATCGCCGTGATCTCCGCTCGAGACCCCGAGAAGATCGTCGTGGCCCGCCGGGGCAGCCCCCTTCTCATCGGGATCGGCGTACGGGGGGAGATGCTCGCCGGCTCCGACGCGGCGGCGGTGGTCTCCCATACGCGAGAGGTGGTCTACTTGGCCGACGACGACTACGCGGTGCTGACACCCGGGGAGTACCGCACCTATCAGCTGGACAAGGGTGAAGTGGCCCGGTCGATCCACCGGGTCACGTGGGAAGTGGCCGCGATCGAGAAGGGTGGGTACGAGCATTTCATGCTCAAGGAGATCTTCGAGCAACCGGAGAGCCTGC
>JBDHGI010000206.1:14225-16694 GCA_039589955.1 Gemmatimonadota bacterium
GTCATGCGGGGTCGGCTGCTCGAGGAAGAGGGCGACGCCCACCTGGGCGGGGTCGCGGCACACCAGTTCAACCTCGGCATGGTGCGGCGTATCGTCACCACGGCCTGCGGGACCAGCTGGCACGCGGGCCTGGTGGGGGAGTACATGCTCGAGGAGCTGGCCCACATCCCGGTCTCCGTCGAGTACGCGTCCGAGTTCCGGTACCGCAACCCGGTGGTGGAGGACGGCACCCTGGTGTTGGCCATCTCCCAGTCCGGGGAGACGGCGGACACGCTGGCCGCACTCCGCGAGGCCCGTCGGCGCGGCGCGGCCACCATGGGAATCGTCAACGTGGTGGGCTCGTCCATCGCCCGTGACACGGACTTCGGGATCTACCTGCACGCGGGTGCCGAGATCGGCGTCGCCTCGACGAAGGCGTTCACGAGCCAGATCGTGGCTCTAGCGCTCTTCACGCTTCACATGGGCAGGAGAAGACACCTGTCGGTGGTGCAGGGAAGGGAGCTGGTCCAGGCTCTGCGCGCCCTTCCCGATCAGGTGTCGGAGGTGCTCGAGCTCAACGAGTCGATCCGGGATCTGGCCCAGGACTACAACGACGCCAGGAACTTCCTGTACCTGGGAAGGGGCTACCAATTCCCCGTGGCGCTGGAGGGGGCCCTGAAGCTGAAGGAGGTCTCCTATATCCACGCCGAGGGCTACCCGGCTGCAGAGATGAAGCACGGCCCCATCGCTCTCATCGACGACGACATGCCCGTGGTGTTCCTCGCTCCCAGGGACGCTGTCTACCCGAAGGTGGTCTCCAACATCGAGGAGGTGAAGGCCAGGGGCGGAAGGATCATCGCGGTGGTGAGCGACGACGCGCCGGAGCTCCAGGGCAGGGTGGACCACCTGATCCGGGTCCCCCACACGGTTCCGAGCCTGCTGCCCGTGCTGACGACCGTGCCTCTCCAGCTGCTCGCCTACCACATGGCGGTGCTCCGGGGCGCCGACGTCGACCAGCCGAGGAACCTGGCCAAGTCCGTCACCGTCGAATGAGGCGCCCGGCTTCCCGAAGTCCCGAAGGAAGAAGTCCGTGAGGGTCGTGCTCCAGCGCGCTTCCGAGGCCCGTGTAAGGGTCGAGGGCCGGATCACGGGCGAGATCGGACGGGGGCACGTCCTCCTGGTGGGCTTCCAGGCGGCCGACGGCGACGCGGAGATCGACTGGATGGCCGAAAAGGTCCTGGGCCTCAGGGTGTTTCCGGACAGCGAGGGGAAGATGAACCTCTGTCTTGACGACATAGGCGGCGACCTTCTCGTGGTGAGTCAGTTCACGCTCTATGGGGACACCCGCAAGGGCCGGCGCCCCAGCTTCGTGGGCGCCGCTCCCCCCGAGGTCGCCGCGTCGCTCTACGACCGGTTCGTGCAGCGGCTTCGCGATCGGGCACCCGGGAGGGTGGAGACGGGCGAGTTCGGCGCCATGATGGCCGTCGAGCTGGTGAACGACGGGCCCGTGACCCTGGTGTTGGAGCGGGAGTAGCCGGTCCGTGATCGAGCTGGTGCTGGCCTCGGCGTCACCGCGGCGCATGGACATCCTGCGCCAGCTCGGCCTCGATCCGTCCGTGGAGGTTGCCGATGTCGAAGAGGCCTTCCGCCCGGGAGAGACCGCCGAAGACCATGTGCGTCGCCTCGCCCGGGAGAAGGTCCAGGCCGTCGCCGCCCTACGACCCGGCGCCCTGGTGGTGGGGGGTGATACGGTGGTGGTCGGTGCAGAGGTCCTGGGGAAGCCCGCCGACGAGTCGGAGGCCCTGGAGATGCTGCTGTCGCTGGCGGGCGGCACCCATGAGGTCCTGTCCGGATTGGCGGTCAGCTTGGGGGGAAGGACGGTCTGCACCGTGGCCCGCACCGACGTCGTCTTCCGGGCGTACGACGAGGCGGAGGCACGGGCCTACGTACGGACGGGCGAACCCATGGACAAGGCCGGCGCCTACGGTATCCAGGGGCTGGGGGCCGCGTTGGTGGAGGAGATCCGGGGCGACTACTATACGGTCGTGGGCTTCCCCGTGGCGTCGTTCGTCGCCCTCCTGGAGGAGATCGGCGTGCGGTACGCGTTCGGGCGGCTGGAGCCCATGGGCTGACCGGGCCGAGTGGGCGGCCGAGCCCCCATCCCCTCCACGCGAGCTCGCCATGAGCACACCTGCCGTTCTCGCCATCGACCAGGGAACCACCGGATCCACGTGCCTGGTGCTGGCCCGGGATGGGCGGATCCTGGGCCGGGCCTACTCGGAGTTCACACAGCACTTCCCGCGCCCCGGATGGGTGGAGCACGACGCCGAGGAGATCTGGGCCGTGACCCTCCGCGTCGCCCGGGAGGCGCTCCAGTCGGCGTCGGAGGCCGACCTACGCGCCGTCGGCATCACCAATCAACGAGAGACCGTGGTGCTCTGGGACCGCTCGACGCTGGAGCCGGTCCACCGGGCCATCGTGTGGCAGGAC
>JBDHGI010000207.1:0-13319 GCA_039589955.1 Gemmatimonadota bacterium
TGGACGGAAACGACCGCCTGACCGACCACTACGCCCGGTGGGTGGTGGCCCGGAATCACGAGGACGCCGAGAACCCGCAGATGTTCTGGGAGGAGGACCTGGAGGAGACCCTGATCCGCTACGGCCGCATCATGGGGTGGAGCAGGACCCATGCGCCGGGCGCCACGGTGCGCCCCGGGAGGGGCTTCAACCTCCAGGACACCCGCCGCGTCGTCGGGCATCACCACCCCAGGAGCCGAGGCTATCTCTTTCCGGAGGAGTTCCTCGCGTCTCCCTCGGACATCCCTCCGGAGAGCTGGATCACGGCGCCCCGGGAGGCCCGAACGTGGTACGCCCCGCCCTACGCGCCGGACTTCCGGGGCCTCGAGACCCAGGTCGGCCGGTTTCGCCGGGGAGACGAGATGCTCGTCGTCGGCGCCTATCGGCCCGCCCCCGACACGTCGGCGCAAGCCTCCGCGTCGGAGCCCGCCGCCTTCTTCGAGTCCGCTCTGTTCCTCGTACCCGAGGACGGCGGAGACCTCCACGAGGCGTGGGGCATCCTCCCGGAAGGCGTGCTGACCCTCCTCGCCCCCCCGGGCCGGTACGTGAGCAGTCTCGAGGTGATGGACCCCGAGGCCCGACAGGCCTGGAGGGCACGTCAGGGCGTGAAGCAGGAGCCGATGATCCGGGGGCTGGTCGCGGTCTCCGACCTGATGATCCTGCAGGAGGGAGCGCCGCCTGTCGAGAGCCTGGAGGAGGCGATTCCCCACGTCCGACCGGGGGTCCGCATCGCACGGGGCGAGCGGTTCTCGGTGGTGTGGGAGGTCTACGGCCTCGGCGTGGAGGACCCGGCCCGGGTCACCATCGGCTTCACCCGCGGCCGGCCGGGGTTCCTGACCCGCGTCGGGGAGTTCCTGGGCATGCTCGAGCCGGACCGGCCAGTGGAGGTCACCTTCGCGGATCCCGGCGGGGATCGTGTGCAGTCGGCCTTCCGGACCGTGTTCCTGGAGCTGCCCGATCTCGAACCAGGGGAGTACACCCTCCACCTG
This sequence comes from Gemmatimonadota bacterium, assembly GCA_039589955.1. GTDB lineage: Bacteria > Gemmatimonadota > Gemmatimonadetes > Longimicrobiales > Gaopeijiaceae > SZUA-318. The sequence continues at coordinate 1,029 of JBDHGI010000207.1, forward strand.
CGCCTCGACCTGCCGGGACGCGAGCCCTCCATCACGAGCCGACCCATCCTCGTCATGGAGTAAGGGCGAGGCCCTCCGCCCCCGGACCTCCGATCGCCACGGTCTCGGGACGGGGTCCGGCTACTACTTGAACTTTGAAGTATTGTCCCTTAGGATGTCGCCTTCCGGCACACAGGCCACATCCCACCCTCCCGGTAGCACCGGAGCGCGCACATGGACAACGTCATCCTGGGGCTGCACCACGTCACGGCGACGGCCGACGACGCCCAGCAGGACCTGGACTGCTACCTCAAGACGCTGGGCACCCGTCTGGTGAAGAAGACGGTCAACTTCGACAACCCCAACGTCTACCACTTCTACTACGGCGACGAGCTGGGAAGCCCCAACACGCTGATGACCACTTTTCCGTATCGGGGGTGGGGCGTTCCCGTGGGAGTCCAGGGGGCGGGGCAGATCACCGCCACGTCCTTCTCCGTCCCCGAGGGCTCCCTGGATACGTGGCGGCGACGGCTCGGGGCCGGCGGCTACGCCCTGGAAGGGGAGGAAGAGCGGTTCGGCGACGAGGTCCTCCGATTCCGCGATCCCTCGGGCCTTCTTCTCGAGCTCGTGGCCAACGACGAGGACCCCCGGCAGCCGTGGGTGGCCGACGACCTGACCCGGGAGACGGCGGTGCGGGGCATCCACGCGGCCACGCTGTCCGTCCGGGAGCTCGGTCCCTCGGCGGCGTTTCTCACCGACGTGCTGGGTTGGGACGTCGTGAACGAGGAGGAAGGTCGCACGCGTCTGGCGGCCAACGGCGACCAGCCGGGGCACCGGCTCGAGATCCTCCACGCCCCGCATGGCCCCGGCGCCGTCAATGGCCTTGGCACGGTGCACCACGTGGCCATGGCCGTGGCCGACGACGAGGCGCAGCTACAATGCCGGGAGGAGCTGCTGGCCCGAGGAATCCAGGTGACTCCGGTGCGGGACCGTCAGTACTTCCGATCCATCTACTTCAGGGAGCCCGGCGGCATCCTCTACGAGATCGCCACCCTTCCTCCGGGATTCCTGGTGGATGAGGACCTCGCATCCCTGGGGACCGGCCTGAAGCTCCCGCCCTGGGAAGAGCCGAATCGGGGAGCCATCGAGCGCGGTCTGGCGCCCGTCACCTACTGAGGAGCGTCATGCACCCCCACGCTGACCAGCCCCTGGTGACCCGCGGCCGCCCCCTCGGTGAGGGGGCGGCGGCCATGATCCTCGTCCACGGGAGGGGGGCCACCCCCGACAACATCCTGGAGCTGGCCGACGCGCTGCCCCACCCCGACTTCACCTACCTGGCCCCGGCGGCCTCCGGCAACACCTGGTATCCGTACTCCTTCATGGCGGACATCCCCTCCAACGAGCCCGGGATCTCGTCCGGCCTGGCGGTGCTGGACAGCCTGGTCGAGCGGGTGATGGAGGCCGGCGTCCCGGCCCGGCGCATCGTTCTGGCTGGGTTCTCCCAGGGCGCGTGCCTCATGTCGGAGTTCGCCGTCCGCCGCGCCAGGCGTTACGGGGGCATCCTCGCCTTCAGCGGCGGCCTCATCGGTCCGCCCGGCACCGTCTGGTCCCAGGAGGGCGACTTCGACGGAACGCCCGCCTTCTTCGGGTGCAGCGACGTCGACGCCCACGTGCCCCGAAGCCGGGTGGACGAGAGCGCACGGGTCCTCGCGGGCATGGGAGCGAACGTGGAAAAGCGGATCTACCCGGGGATGGGGCACCTCATCAACGAGGACGAGATCGCCTTCGCCCGTTCGGTGGTGGAGGCCGTAGGATCCTGATCCCGGGTCGATCCGCCCGGGCGGGCCTCACACTCACACCACGCCCGACCCGGTCAGCCGGGCGTGAAGCGCCAGGGCCTCCTCGAGCTGGCCGGCGTCGAGGGCCCTGAGGTCGAGCTCGTAGTCGAGGGGAGCCCTGAGGGACTCCGCTGACAGCTCGGCGAATCCCTCGTCCGGGAGCGCGAGCGCCTCGGTGAGCCGCCGCATTCCCTCCGCGCCACCCTGGCAGAGGCTCTCGTAGGAGACCAGAACCACCTCGTCCTGGTGCTCCAGGAGGGCCGTGAAGGCTGCGAGCCAATACCCGATCCAGTAATCCAGGCCGTCGGGATCGAATCGATCGCGGACCTCGCCGATGCCCGGGAAGGCGAGGGGGCGATGCAGCTGGCCGAACTCGAAGTGACCGATGTCCTTCATGTACCGCTTCGAGAACCGCTCCCGACGGTGGAGCTCACCGAACCGCTGGTGCTGCCGCCGCATGGAGGCCGCCTGGTCCACCGGATTCCTGACGGGCACCACGACGATGCAGTCGGGGAACAGCTTCCTCAGGAACGGCACGCGACCGACGTTGGCGTTGTTCTTGGAGATGTATCGGCTTCTCCCGGGAACCGCGGCGGAGCGAAGGGCGATGATCTTCTGCATTTGCGCCGACAGGAGCTTCCGGAACTCAGCGGCCTCCTGGTCGGCTCCCCAGAGGGGGATCTCACCGCCCTTGAACCGCCCCGGCCAGTGGGCCTTCCACAGGATCTCCTCGAAGGCCTCCGGGCTGTCGTAGCCGACTTCCATGCCATCCCCGTGCGCACGCTCCTTGGGGTCGGCCTTTTTCCTGAAACCTCTGGACACCTGGTCCCACAGGACGGGAGTCATCACGAACGGCATGTCCCGATAGGTGTGGGTCGCCAGATCCGGATGCCGGGCCAGGATCTCGAGGAGGAGCGTGGTGCCGGCCCTCGGAAGCGACGTGATGAAGATGGGGCGCTCCACCGGCACGTCCCGGAACCGCGGCCCGAACATGCCCTTCTCGAGATCGGCCGCCGTGAGCTGGACGATCCGGCTCAGGAAGGCGATGCGATGGGTGAGCCGATCCAGGCGGGAGTAGTCGCCCTGGGATGTCATCGGCGGCGCCGGACCAGGATCCACACGACCACCAGCGCGGACATCCCGACGATCCCCTCCAAGGTGGCCAGCCAGGCCGTGACGCTCCCGAGGCTGGCGGCGCCGGGAAGGTCGAAGGCCAGGAGGATCAGCAGAAAGAGGCCCGCCGCCAGCACGGTGCGGGATCCGATGGAGACGAACCCCTTCACGAGCGTCACCGAGGCCGCTCGAACCGACCGTTCCTTCTCCTCGTCGCTCAGCGATCGGTCCCGGACGACCCCGGCGGCGGCGCGACTCGTCCGGATGGCGTCAGCCGCCACCTGCAGCACCCCGAGCCCCTCCAGAGCCACCATGAACCCCAGCACCGCCAGGGAGGCCGCCAGGTAGATCACGCATCCTCCCCCTCGGCGGGGGCGGGGGACTTCCCGGATACGGCCCGGAACACGCGCTTCAGGGGATACCAGACGAAGCCGAGGACGCCGAGGACGACGCCTCCGACCAGCGCGAGGGCCGCTCCGATGACGGTCAGCCCGCCGCCCGGCCCCACGTACCCCCACGCCGCCTCGGGAGAAAGGAGCATCAACGCCGCCGCCAACGGCACATGGAACCGAAGCGCTCTCATGGTCTTCCCTCGGACGTGCTTGATCAACCCGGACACTCCCAGCTCACGGTAAAATAGTCCCGAGGATACCGCACGGCATCGCTGATGCGGGCCACCTCGTCCTCGTCGTACCGATTGACGAACTCCCAGACAACGTCGCCCGCGGTCGTCACCTCGAATACCCGGCCGGCCTCGTTCTCCGTGACCAGGGCGTTTCCGTTGGCCAGGATCTGCTGCTTCCCCCGGACGTGGGTGAACCAGAGCCGCCCGGGGGCGGCCTCGTACTCGACGGTGACCTCCCGCGTCGCGGGGTCGACGGCGAGAATGTCGCTCCCCCCGAACAGCGTCCCCTCCGCAGCGTCGTTGTTGTTGTTGAACACGACGATCCGGCCGGAGTCGGTGAAGTCCGGATCGTGCTGGCGGATCCAGGGCCCGGTCTGGTGCCACTTGATGGTCTCCGTGTCGGGATCCACGATCATGATCAGGTTGTGGTTCCTCAGGGAGATCAGGAGGTCTCCCGCCGCGAACTGCGGGAACCGAGGCGCCATCTCCGACGTCAGTACCTCGATGTCATTGAGGTGGACGATCTCCCGGTTCCAGCCAAACACCGACGAGACGTCGAACAGCCCGTTGGCCAACAACAGCGATTGAAGGTCGTTCTCGAAGAACAGTCCGACCACGGAGATCTCCCTGAGCACCTCTCCGTTGCCGGAGATCTCCAGAAGGGTGTCCTCGTAGTAGGGAGTCGCCAGAGGGGGATGCCGCGATTCTGCCTCGACCCAGCGACGGCCCGGCACCCAGAGCGTCCCTTGCTCCGACACGTCGATGGAGTGGTGGGTCATCCGTGGGACGGTCCACACCACGTCGCCGCATCGGTCGAGCTTCACCAACCCGCCGTACTCGAAGTTCATGACCACGGAGCCGTCGGGAAACGCGTGGGCCCCGTGGATGTCGATGTTCCAGTCCGTGTCCGGGATCTGGACGGGAGGCTCGATGTGGCTCTGCGCCGGGAAGGTCTGGTTGAAGCTGACGGGCCAGCTGCGCACGACGGTGCCGTCCTCCCGCAGGAGGCGGAGCCCGTTGGTGTCGGTGAAGAGCCCCGAGATGAGCGTCAGGCCCGGCTGCACCTCGCCGGGCCGGTTTCGCGTCACCCCGTCGCCTTCATGCCGAGCCGGTCTGAGGTGTTGGGTCGGCCTGCCGAACCTGAGGAGCGAGGGGTTCTCCCACACGAGCTTGACCGCCCGGGCCCCATAGTCGAGGTATGGGTACGGAAACACCTTCAGGGCGCCGACGGCCACGCCGTAGCCGAAGACGAGGATCCCGGCCGAAAGAAAGAACGCAACTCTGGAAAGATCGCGTGGCTTCTTCACGGTTCCTTACTGTGGGGAGTATCTCGGGATCGGCGCGCCCTTACACACTCGATAACCTCTCCCCTGGGGACGAAGCAAGAACGCGCGGCCGGACCGGACCGGCCGTCGAATCCCGGGGCTCAGGCCGGGGACACGGCCGTGGCTTCCGCCAGGGACCTACGAGGCATGGTCGTCGCATCGGCGGCGACGGCGTCCGCCAGATCGCCGAAGATTCTCCTGTGGAGAGGGTAGACCCCGTACCAGTACGCCCATCCCAGAAAGCCCGTCGGGGCGAAAAACGCCGTCTGGACGAGCCGGGTGCCGGTGCCCTCGGGAACGGCCTCGAACTGGAGCCAGGCACGCCCAGGCACCTTCATCTCGGCCCGCAGTCGGAGAATCCACGGAGCTCGCACTTCCTCGACCCGCCAGAAGTCCACTGCCTCTCCGGGGTAGAGGTGGTGTGGGTCCCGCCGGCCACGGCGTAGGCCCGGCCCCCCGAAGAGCCGGTCCAGCATCCCCCGGGCTCGCCACGCCCAGTCCCAGACTCGCCAACCGCGTTCGCCACCCAGGCAAGAGAAGCTCTGGAAGACCTGCACCGGAGACGCGTCGATCCACCGGCTCCGGACCTCCCGGACCAGACCTTCCCGATCCTCCAACCGGGCCCCCTGATGCCCACCGGCGACGGTCCAGCGGGTATTCACATCGCCCTCCTCGATGCGGGCCAGCGCACGCTCTACCGCTGTCCGGTACGGTACAGGGCGTACCTCGGGGAAGAGGGCGCGGGCCCGGCTCGTGTCGCCAAGAACGGGCTGCACGACTCCCTCCACCAGCGGCACCGCCAGGGAGTTGGGAATGGGCGTCACCAACCCCACCCACCGGGCCGCCAAGCTGGGAGCCAGAACCGGCACCGGGACGATCAGACGTGGAAGCCCGCGGACGTCGGCGTACGTCATCATCATCTGCTTGAACGTCACCGGCTCGGACCCGACGTCGATGAGGCCCAGGGTCTCCGGCCGACCGAGGGCTCCAACCAGATACTCCAGGACGTCTCCCACGGAGATGGGTTGGACCTCGTTCAAGATCCATCTCGGGGCGACCATCGCGGGCAGCCGTTCCGTGAGGTACCGGACCATCTCGAACGAGGCCGAGCCGCTCCCGATGATGGGACCCGCCCGCAGCTCAGTGGTGGGAAGGCCATTCCGCAAAATGGCACCCACCTCGGCGCGACTCGTCAGGTGACCCGACGCTCTCCGGCGCTTGGACGCCCGGGGTAGGATCCCGCCTAGATAGATCACTTGGCGGAGGTGACTGCCCACCCGCACGAAGTTCTCCGCGGCCTGGCGATCCATCACCTCGAAGTCGGATCCGGCGTACATGGAGTGGACCAGATAGTAGGCCGCTTCCACGCCTTCGAGGGGCTCCCGCAGCGACGGCAGATGCATGAGATCCCCTTCGGCGATCTCCACCCGTTGTCCCCAGGGTCGCGCCAATGCCCGCTCTCGGTCACGAACGAGGACACGCACTTCGTGACCGAGGTCAAGGAGCTCCTCCACTACCCGTCCCCCGATGTATCCGGTCGCACCTGTGACAAGGACCTTCATGGATGATCTCTCCTATCCTTTGTTCATATTTTGTATAGCTATTGTACACCAATACTTGCCTATTGTCCAGATAATGTCCATCTTTTCTCCACATCACTTCGACAAAGGAGTCAACGATGTACCAGCGTTCCCGGGCGTGGTCGAATCACTCACGCCACCACCTCCGTGACGCCTTCCGCACCTGCCGTCGGGCACCCGCAGAACCTTCGTCGAGATTTTTATTGAACAAACCATTGACAACAGCGATGCGTGTCGAAATATTGTTCGACAAATGGTGAACAGCTGATCCTTGGCGCCTGCTCCGACACCCCCACCGAGCCCCTGACGCCTGAGGTGGACCAAGCCGTCGTGGCGGCCCGCACCATGAACGCGTCCCCGGCGAAGGGTCCCATGTCCATCGCCGAGGTCGCCATCGACGCGGGCTTCTCCGAGCTCGTCGGTGCGCTCTCGTACGTCGATGCCGAGCTCGGCACCGGCCTCGTCGACCTGTTCCTGAACGGTGACCGTCAGCTCACCGTGTTCGCGCCCAACAATGCAGCGTTCGGGGACTTGTATTCTCTCCTCAGCGCAGTTCTCGGCGCCCAGATCGACGAGATCGAGGACGTTCCGGCGTCGGTCGTGCTCGACGTTCTCCAGTACCACGTCGCCCCGGGTCGCAGGGCCGCCAACAGCGTGGTTCCCCGCAATGGTGAGCGCACGATCAACCCGCTTCTCGGTGAGAAGTTCTGGGTCCGCGCCGACGGCACCATCCGGGACGGCCTCACGGGCCTGAGGGCCGACGCTACGATCCTCCTGCCGAACATCTCGGCCACGAACGGAATCATCCACGTGATCGATCAGGTGATCGTTCCCCCCTCGGTGGTGGCTGCCCTCACCAGCTGACGCGATTCAGCCCTCCGACGGCCCAAAGGGCCGGGTCCGACGACGGACCCGGCCCTTTTCCGTTTGAGCCAGCGGTTGCGACGGCGCCGTCCCCCTCCTATCGGGCCTCCCCCACTCCCTCCACCACCGACTGAGCGAAGATCTGGATGTCATCGGGCATGGCGTCCGCGGGACCGAACTCCCAGACCAGGGTGTCGCCGTCCGTCTTGCTGGCGTTCGTGTCGGTGACCCGGCCGGGCATGGTGAGGCGGAACACGATGCCGGTGTTGAACGCCAGATTCAGGCCCGGGACCTTCTCCTCCACGATCTCCTCGAGCCAATCGTCACTCTCGTGGTAGATCTGGCTCAGTGCGTGGTCGAGGAAGTCCCGGCTCTCGTCCGGATACCTGACCCGGATGATCTTCAGGCTCTGGGGGACCGTATGGTCGATAACCTGGGCGATGAGCTCCGTCTCACGGCTGTCCCCGGCCCCGATGAGGCCCTCGTCCATGGCGTGCCAGAGCCTGGCACGGGCGAAGCCGACGATCTCGCCCCGCTCCCGGCTCGACAGCGTAGGGTATCGGGCCCCCACGGTTCCATCGAGACGCTCCATGAAGAACTCCACCAGAGCGTCCACGGCGCGCTCCCAGGAGAAGGTCTCCCGGTACGTATACGTGCGGCTACCGTCGCTCCCCAGCCCCGCCACTACCAGCACGTCGTTGGAGAACTTCACGTCGCCGAGGGTGACGTAGCCCACGCGGGTCCTGGCCTCGCGGCGCGGAGCCCCGTCGATGCGCACTTCTCCGGAGAGGCGGGACCAGGAGTCCAGCCCCGCGATGTCCCGACGCCGATCGAAGACGTGGATGGAATCGCCCTCGTCGCTCACATCCCGTCGGTGCGTCCAGCCGTGCGCGCCCGACACCGACATCATCTCCGTGAAGTCCTGCGAGGTGACGGGCACGCTCTCGTCTTCCTTGGCCTCCATCGTCTCCACCCGGACGCCGCTCCCGTCCGGGTTCACGGTCGTCTCGATGGTGTACTCCACACAGCCGCCCATCCCGATCAAGGTCAGCGCGAGGGCGGAGTGTGCCAGCCAGGTTCCGGGTCTCGACGATTTCATCGTTGGCCTCCTGCGTTCGAGCCCCTAGCTCAACAGATCGATGAGCGGGGCGGTCGGTATCGTGGTTTCCGGGCTCACGGTCGAGGACTCGAGGATGCCCAGGAGATCCCGGACGCTGAGACCTTCCCTCCCCCGAAGGGTCGCCAGGGCGTCACGCCACACGGCGGGGGTCCAGGCCGGAGCGCTCCTCAGCAACGCGTCCACCTGCGAGGCGTCGAGAAGTGTGGCATCGGCAGGCAGGCTCCGAAGACGATCCCGAAGCCCCACGACGCTGATCCGCTCCTGGCGGGAAAGGGCCAGCACCCAGCTGTTCCGGCCCCCCAGCCTCGCCGTTCTCTCCACAACCGCCGTGTGCCTCCCGACGGCGGCGAGGCCCTCTTCCAGCTCGACGATCTGCTGAGCCAGCCTCGCCTCCCTGGTCTGCATCCGACCCAGCTCCCGGAACAGGAAGCCCGTGGAGAAGAGGAGGGCGACGGAGGCGGCCGCCAGCGTCGGGACCAGCCAGGCGGTTCGTGCTCCACCCGGCCCGGGGCGCCGACCAGAGCTCCCGGCCTGCGCGAGGCGCTCCTCCACCCTCGGCCACATGGAGGCCACGAGCTCCCCGGGTACCGCCGCCTCGAGCGCCTCCAGCGACGGAGCCGCCAGGTGCTCGTGAACCCTGAGCTGCATGGCGCAGTCCTGGCATCCGGTCGCATGAAGGCGGAGCTGCTCTCCTCCCTCGTCCGTCAGCGAGCCCTCGAGCAGCGCGTCCAGCTGGTCGGCAAAGACCCTGCAATCGATGTCCTTCTTCACGTGCCTTCCTCCGGTCGCGACGCGCGCTCCATTCCGCGGAGAGCCGACGCGACTCGTTTGCGAGCGTAGTGCAACGTGGCCCGAAGGGTGCCGGACCTCATGCCCAGCGCCCTGGCCACCTCCCTCTGGTCCGTCCGCTCGAGGTCCACCCGAACGAAGACCTGTCTCTGGCTCTCGCTCAGCTCCCCGACGGCCATCAAGAGTCGCTCATGGAGCTCCTTCTCCTCCAGGTCCGTCTCCGGGTCGTCGGAAGCCACCCCCTGTAGCCGGGTGAGGACCTCGTCCCCGGGCGTCGACTCGTGACGGACCCACTTCCGCCGGAGGTGATCCATACAGCCGTTCCGATGGACGACGCGCAGCCACGCGCCGAAGGACCGACCGGGATCGTATCGGTCGATGTGCCGGTGGACCCGGAGCCAGGTGTCCTGGGTGAGATCCCGGGCCCACTCCCAGTCCTTCGTGTAGCGGTACGCCGTGGCGATCAGCGTACGGCTGAGGGCCTCCACCAGCGTCCGGAATGCCCGCTGGTCGCCCTGCTGAACCGCCAGCCCCAGTGCGTTCAGGTCTTCCTCGTGCAAGGCGGGAACCTCCGGGCTTCGGCCACTCTCTCACCTTCCTGGAGATAGTACGGGTGAGACACCCCGGATGTTAACGGCGCCCGAGCCCTGGCGCGGAATCGTTCATCGGGGGCACTATTCGACCATGACTCGGATGGCGACGGTGGTGTCGGTGATCGCGCTTGTGAGCGCCTGCAGCCGCGGATTCGGCCCGGAAGAGGGTGACGTCACGGGCACGTGGACCGCGACCCTCGAGGGCACGCTCTTCCACGGAGAGGTCGGACCCGGTCAGACCACCTCCCTAACTCTGACCCTGGAGCAGACGGGCACGCGCGTGGAGGGAAGCGAGAGCTTCACCGACACCATGGGCCGATCGGGCTCACAACCCGTGACGGGGTCGTTCATCGGGATCACGCTGTCCTACTCGCGAGCCGACTTCGACACTCAATGCGGGGGCCGCACGGTCACCGCGGTTGGCACGCTCACCGGCGTGGATCCGGGAAGCACCATGGACGTGGGCTTCGGCGCGAACGCGTCGGGCGCGTGTCCGATGCTCACGGACTCGCTGGTCTATACCCGACAGTGAGGTGCCTCCGCTACGGCTTCGCCCTCGGTCGACCTGACCCGAAGACATGTCGGAGCCCGCGACGAAGACGGTCGGCATCCTAACCGCAGTACACCGGGGCCGCATCGTGCCTCCTCGCTTGACGAAAGATAGGCACGAGCGAGGCTAATGCCTCACGCAGGGTGAGCTTCAAGGCCCTTTCGAGAGGCCTTGAGTGGCATGATAATTGCTTTCCCTATCACGATGCCGAGACCGGATGCCATGCGGGTCTGCCCCCACGGATTCAGTCGGAATTCCGGACGTCGAGAGGACCCTCCTAAAGGAGCGACTCCCATGCTTCGGAGCCATCATTCGGGGGCAGGACGCCACAAGGTCGCCGTCACCTTCATTGCCGCGCTCGCCTGCGCCGCCGCCGCTTGCGGCGATGCGTCCCTCACGCACGTGGGGAGTATCCCGACGGGCTCCGTCACGCAGCAGCTGATCGTGCAACCGGCCGAGGTCACCCTGCCGCCGGACGACTCCGCCGAGTTCCGTGCTTTCGGCCTTTCGGCGTCCGGTGACACCACGGCCATCCAGCTCTCGTGGAGCACGACCGACGGCACCGTCAGAGGTAAGGGCAACGGGAACGCGTGGGGTGTCTACAGGGGCAACAAGAACGGCAAGCACAAGGTCGTGGCCATCGACACCTCGGGGGTCGCGGACACCGCCGTGGTCACCGTTCTCGCCGCGCCCACGGCCGACTTCAGCTTCTCGGCCGCCGACCTCGCGGTGACCTTCACCGACCTCAGCACCGACGCCGATGGTAGCGTAACGTGGTGGAGCTGGGACTTCGGCGACGGCGCCTCAACCACGGAACGGAGCCCGTCGCACACCTACGACGCCGCAGGCTCCTACGCCGTCACCCTCACCGTCGCCGACAACGACGGGCTGACGGGCAGCGTCACCCGCACCATCTCCGTCAGCGAGACGGCCCAGGCGCCCACGGCCGACTTCAGCTACTCGGCCGCCGACCTTGTCGTCACCTTCTCCGACACGAGCTCCGACCCTGATGGCTCCATCGCGTCCTGGAGCTGGTCGTTCGGCGACGGCGCGTCCTCGACGACCCGGAGCCCGTCGCATACCTACGCCGCCGCCGGCTCCTACGACGTCACCCTCACCGTCACCGACAACGACGGGCTGACGGGCAGCGTGACCCGCACCGTCTCCGTCAGCCCCAGTGGAGCGTCCCAGGTCGTCAAGCTGGCGTTCATCGGGGACCAGGGGTGGGAGTCACCGGGCTCGTTCGACGGTCCGCGTGCCGTGCTCCAGCTCATCAAGGACGAGGGCGCCGACGCCGTCGTGCATCAGGGGGACTTCGACTACGATGACGATCCGGAGGCCTGGGTCCAGCAGATCGACGACGTGCTCGGCCCCGACTTCCCCTACTTCGTCAGCGTCGGCGGGCCACCCGGCTGGGCTTCTCCTGGACCGGAGAGCTGGGCGAGAACGCGGAGCTCCACTTCCGGGGCATCCACCTGTTGTTCGGCGCGCCGGGCACCCTGGACGGGTCCGACACGTTCTACGCCGACTACTTCGCCGGCGAGCTGGCGGCGGACACCAGCACCTGGCGAGTGTGCTCCTGGCACAAGAACCAGAAGCTGATGCAGGTCGGTGGCAAGAGCGATGGCACGGGATGGGGCGTGTACGAGGCGTGCCGGGCGGGCGGAGCGGTCATCGCCACGGGGCACGAGCACAGCTACAGCCGCACGCATCTGCTGTCCAGCATGGAGCATCAGACCGTCGCGTCGACGTCGGACACGCTCCGCATCACCGAGGGCGAGACCTTCGCCTTCGTCTCGGGATTGGGGGGCAAGAGCATCCGCGACCAGGAGCTGAGCGGGGACTGGTGGGCCTCCATCTACACGTCGACCCAGAACGCGACACACGGTGCGCTCTTCGGCGTGTTCAACATCGA
>JBDHGI010000208.1:0-7719 GCA_039589955.1 Gemmatimonadota bacterium
CCTCCGAGAGGGTCTCCATGGCCCGGCGGGCCCTGGACCGGGCCTTCGAGCTCGCGCCGGGCTTGCCCGAAGCCCACCTGGCCAGCGCCTGGCATTTCTATCAGGTCGAGCGGGACTACGAGGCGGCTCTGGCCGAGCTCGAGTTGGCATCGCCGGGCCTGGGGGAGCGGGCAGAGTACTATCTGCTTCGGGCGGCTATCGCCCGGCGTCAGGGGCGGATGGAAGACGCGATCACGGATTTCGGGCGAAGCCTGGAGCTGAACCCGCGGTCGGCCGAGCTGGCGATGGACATCGCCAACACCTACGTGGCGCTACAACGGCACGAAGACGCAGAGCAATACTTCAGACGTTCGCTGGACATCAATCCGCGTGGTCCAAGTCCCTACTGGTGGAAGGCCTGGCATCACATCCTCTGGACGGGTGACCTGGACGGGGCCCGGCGACTCCTCTCGCAAGCGGACAGCGTTGCTGAGCGAGACGCATGGAGGACGCGAGACTGGGATTGGGCCCGCCTCGAGTTGCTCGCCAGGGATCCGCAGGCGGCGCTGGACCGCATGGGCGCCGCCGATGGCGACTGGATCCAGTTCCAGTATGGTGAAGTCCCCCGCAGCCTCATGGTGGGCGAGGCCTACGTGCAGATGGGGGATACTGTCCGCTCTCGAGCCCACTTCGAAGAGGCCCGCGGACTCCTGGTGCAGGACCGCGCCGCCCGCCCCGACGACGGGTGGATCCTTCGGGATCTTTCGCTTGCCGAGGCACGCCTTGGCAATGGGTCCGAGGCTGTTCGCCTGGCCCGCAGAGCGATGGAGGTCTTGCCCGCGGCCCGGGACGCGCTGCTGGCACCGGATTTCCGCCGCAACCTGGCCACCGTGTACGTCATCGTGGGCAGGCACGAGGATGCCATCGAGGAGCTCCGGCGGCTTCTGGAAGCCCCGGGCAGGGCCCTTTCCCTTCCACTTCTCCGCATCGACCCCACCTGGGATCCCCTGCGGGGTGACCCACGGTTTTCGGAGCTCCTCGTCGCCTGAGAGGCGCCGCAGACCATTTCCGGCGGCCCACGGAGCGCCGGCGTCCATTCCTCCGGCCCCTTGGAATCCCCCGGGGGATCGGCGAGGGTTCAGCCTCGGGATGCGCTCGGGTGTCTTCCGCCGCAGGAGGGATCCATGTCCCAGCAGAAGTCGTACCTCGTCCCCAACCTGGTCATCGTGGTCCGGGTGATCCTGGCATTCCTGGCCGTGGGGCTCTTCCTCGTGCCGTCGCCCCTGACGGCGGGGACGGCGGTCGTCCTCACCGTGGTGGTCATAGCCATGGACGGTATGGACGGCTACCTGGCACGGCGGCTGGACTTGACGTCGGATCTGGGCGCCGTGCTGGACATCACGGCGGACCGGATCGTGGAGCACATCTTCTGGATCTCCTTCGCCGTGTTCGGGCATGTGGGGCTCTGGGTGCCGCTGGTCATCATGACCCGGAGCTTCCTGGTGGACACGGCCCGCGGGATGGCCCTGGCCCACGGGAAGACCGCCTTCGGGTCGAGCACCCTGCAGCGCTCGCCGCTCAACCGCTTCCTCACGGGGTCACGCTTCATGCGCACGGCCTACTCGGTGGCCAAGACCGCCTCCTTCGTGCTGCTCGGTGTGGAGGTGGTGCTGGCTCGGGCCGCGGCCGCGGGCATCACGGCGTTGCCGGCGGAGACCGCCACCCTGCTCGCGGGAGCGGCCCAGGTGTCGGTGTGGGTGGCAGTGTTCCTGTGTGTCGTGCGGGGTATCCCGGTTCTGATGGACAGCCGGGCCTACCTGGAGCCCGCCACGGACGAGGCCGCGACCGGCAGCGCCGCGTGAGGCCCGCCGCGGTCTTCGACCTCGACGGGACCCTCGTCCGGGGCACCTCCGCCGAACGGCTTCTCGTGCCCTGGCTGCTCCGGCAGCGGGTGATCGGGGTGAGACAGCTGGCATCGGCGGCCGCCCTCGCGGCAGCCTACCCGTTCGTCGGACGCACCCGAGCCATCCGCCGGAACAAGCGTTGGATCTCGGGAGTGCCGGTGGATGCGGTGGCGTCACGCATGGACAGGTTTCTCGACGAGGTGATCGGCCAACGCTGGTGCATGCCGATCCTGACCCGGATGGAGGAGCTCAGGGCTCGCGGCCACGCGGTCTTCCTGCTGTCGGGTGCGCCGGCTTTCATCGTCGAGGCCGTCGGCGCGCGACTGCGGGTGGACGGCGTCGTGGCGACGCCCATGGAGACACGGGACTCGGTGTACACCGGGAGTCTGGGAGGCACGCACGTGTTCGCCGAGGCCAAGCTCACGGCGCTTCGGGCTCTGGCGCGCGATAGGGACCTGGACCTCGACGCCTCCTGGGGCTTCGCGGATCATCTGACCGACGTGCCGTTTCTCGGGGCGTTCGGCCACGCCGTGGTGGTGTCGCCGTCGCCGGAGCTTCGGCGGGTGGCTGAGGAGCGGGGGTGGGAGGTGGTGGGGTGCGATGCCCCGCGGGTCGGTGAGTCCGCTTGAGGCCAGAATGGAATGCCAAGGTGTGCTTTGGTTGATTTCGAGAGGAGTGGTTACTACAATATAGCACTACATTGTAGCAGCACGGCGACGGGTCTCTCATGTCGTCTTCCCGTCGCGATGGCAGGAGGTGGACGGTGGAAGCGGTGGAAGCGGTGGAAGTGGTGGAGGCGGTTGGGCCGACGAAGCGAGCGGTGGCAAGGGCGGTGCTGATGGGTCTGGTGGCGGTGCTGGGCGTGGGGGCCGTGGCCTGCGACGACATGCCCTACGATCCCGCGGACATGGTACACATCGGATCGTGGTACAAGACCCAGTTCAAATGGCCCCACGACGGCGACCCCTACGAGAGCGCCTACGTCGTCGTGTACAGCGACGGTGCGAGCCTGGAGGCGCGGCAGACGCTGGCGGCAATCGCCGAAGAGCTGCTGGTCAAGGTGAAGCAGGAGCTGGCCATCACGAGCGACACGCTGCTGCTGCTGCCCCACGACCAGGAGAAGATCCACATCTACGCCTACAGGTACCAGAACCCGACGACCTGGAGCGGGCAGGCGTACTACGGTGGATTGATCGTCTACTCAGCGGACCAGGAAGAGCGCGCCAAGGCCGGTCTGACCGAGCCTGAGCCCTACCGGGCCATCGTCACCCACGAGATGGTACACGTCGTGCAAGGCCTCCTCCTGGGGTCCGTCCATCCCAGCCTGGTGGACGAGTGGCTCTCGGAGGGCCTGGCCGAGTACCTCGGCACTGCGAGCATCGAACCACCGGTGCACAGCTTGGCCAGGCTCGACGAGCTGACCGCCGCGTTCGGAGAGCTCAACCCCATCGCCCAGCACATCGGCGACGAGTACACGGTGGAGCAGGGGAACAAGTACTACTACCCCATGTACGAGCTCGCCGTACGGTACCTGGTCGATTCGGAGGGCAGGGGCGTTCCCAAGTCCGCATTCAGGGATCTCTTCCTCGACCAGCGCGGCGAGGAGCCGTGTTATGTCGGCACGTGCCCGGAGTTCGGTGTCGCCTTCGAGACCCACTTCGGTTTGAGCCTGCAGGAGTACGAGGACCGGTTCTTCGAGCTCATGAGGGCCTACCTCGATTGAAGGGAGGGAGGCACCCCCGCCCAGGAGCGTCGAACCGTGTGGTGGACGTCCGGCGGAACCGGCCGTAGATCCACAGCCACACCACGTCGTCAGCTTTCACGAGAGTCCGCCGCGCGGGCACACGTCTGGTTCGGTGGGGGACGGTCTACGTCGGCCGCCCCCCTCTGGATGACAACTTCATGCACCTCCAGACCTCCGCGGACCCGTCCATGTAGGGAGTCCAATCCAGATGCTCCCTCGCCCACGGTCCCGACTGTCCCAGCGACACAGGTCGTAGTTGCCTCGACCCGGCATGCGGATCTCCGCCGTGGTGGACAGGATGGGGAAGGCCCACCCGTCGCCGGTGACACTCCACTCGAGCTGCCCCCCCTCGCCTCCGAGCAGCACTCACGGCTGCGTTGCATACCTGGAGCCGGAAGTGATGCTCGCCTCCGGGAGGAAGCGGGTCGGGGTAGTGGGTCCTCACCCCCCGGACCCGTGCGCTGCTTGTGAGCACCGGGAAGAAGTAACGGTGGGGGGTTCCCGTTGTATTCGATCTCCAATTCGACGCGTATCTGGACGTCGTAACGGGTGATGTCTGTGGGGGTGCCCTCCGGGCCCAGAGGACACCGCGCCCGAGGCGAGGCAGAGGCCGGAGGGGGGGGCAAAGCTCCGGCTGGCACGCCCATTGATGCCGTTGATCAAGGATCCCCCGTTCCGCACACCTCTGCGGCCACTTTCTGTCCTCGTGGGAACCGCCACAGTGCCGGACGTCGAGGGCCCACGCAAGGCGGTGCGCCCCGGGGCACTTTCGCCGACGCCGACGGTACCCGACATCGCCGGCACCGTGGCGTGCCACGAACGGGAGGACGTGACGTGGAGCTGAGCATCCGGGACTGGGACGTGGGGGACGTCGACCGCATCGTCGGCTACTTCCTGGACGCCGGACCGGACGACTTCGACCGCATGGGCGTGGATCCCGCGAAGCTCCCCGACCGGACGGCCTGGCGGGAGGCGCTCGTGGTGCAGCTCGGGCTCCCCCTCCGGGAGCGGGAGCGCCACTACCAGATCTGGCACATTGACGGCGAGGCCGTCGGGCACTCCAACGTCAGCGAGGTGGAGTTCGGCGTGCGGGCCAACATGCACCTGCACATGTGGGAGGCGGGTGAGCGTGCTCGGGGCCGCGGCACCGAGCTCGTGCGCCTGTCCATCCATCGCCACTTCAAGCTGTTCGATCTCCTGGTGCTCCTCTGCGAGCCTCACGCCCTCAACCCCGCACCCAACCGCACGCTGCCCAAGCTCGGATTCGAGCTCCTCGAGACGGTGGAGTGCACCCCGGGGCCCATCGCCTTTCCTCAGCAGGTGAACCGGTGGCGGCTGACGCGGGAGCGGTGGAGGGCGCTGAGCGGGGGCTGAAACGTCGGAACGGGCGGCTCCTCTTCACCTCCCGGGAGAAGAAGCGGCCGGAGCCCTACGCCTGAAGCAGAGGGCGTAGGCTCCGAGCCTACTCGGCCTGAAGGGCCCGCACGGGGTCCACGCTCAGCGCGCTGCGGGCCGGAACGACGCAGGCGAGCACGCCCACCGCCAGGAGCGCGCCCCGACGGAGCACCCGCCCCGTCACGTCCCCTACGGTCGCTCCCAACGCCACGCGGACACCGATCTCGTGGGTCCGCCGGGCCACGTGGAAGGCCACGATCCCGTATACGCCTCCCACGGCCAGAAGCAGCGCGATGCCGGCAAGAGGCGCCCACCGTGTACCCCAGCAGCCGATCCGACCACCACGATTGGGCGATGATGTCATCCATGGTGGTGGCGTAGGTGACGACGGCGCCCGGCTCCCGCCGCCGGAGCGCGTCGCGCACCGCCGCCAGGGTGCCGGCCAGGTCAGATTTGTACCGGGCGACCAGGTTCAGGCTCGAACGCGCGATCTCGGCATGGCAAGTACATCTGAGGGTACGGCTCCATGCCCACCGCGGTGGCGGTCGCCGAAGGCGCCCTGCAACCTCGCCCCCGCCATCCCTGTCCAACCCACCAACGGAGCCGAGACCGAGGGAGGGGTGGATGGACAGGGGATGGTCGACGGACTTGCGGTACGTCATCCGGGTGCTGGGGCGGAGTCCGAGCTTCGTGGCGGTTGCCGTGCTCTCGCTGGCGGTGGGGATCGGGGCCAACGCGGCCATGTTCAGCATGGTGCGGAGCCTGCTCATGGAGCCGCTCCCGGTGGACGCTCCGGACCAGCTCGCGCTCGTGGCCTGGCGCAGGGACGCCCGTGTGGACATCAGCCAGAACGGGTCCACGAGCTACCCCGACCCCGACGGCGGCGCCAGCTACCGGAGCAACCTCAGCTATCCGGTCTATGAGAGCATGCGGGCCGGCGCCCCCGACGGCGTAGGCCTCTTCGCCTTCGCCTTTCGCCGGGGAGTCAGCGTGGGGCTGCTCGATTCGCCGCCCCTGGTCGCCGGCGGGCTCCTGGCGGACGGTCACTACTTCTCCACCCTCCGGCCGGAGATGGCCCTCGGGCGACCTCTCACCACCGCCGACGATCACCCCGATGCGCCGCTGGTGGCGGTTCTCAGCCACGCGTTCTGGATGCGCGCGTTCGGTGGGGACCCGGCCATCGTGGGCCGCACCGTTCGGGTCAACGGCCTGCCCGCGGAGGTAGTGGGCGTTACGGCGGACGGCTTCCGCGGCATGTCCCGGGGCGGCTTCTTCCCGCAGACCGAGGTCACGGTGCCCCTCTCCGCCCAGCCCCGCATCGACGACCCGGCGGGAACCGAGGGCGGGGAGCCCCTCCACCTGTCCGACAGGATCTTCTGGGTCCGCGTCATGACCCGGGTCCCCGACGGGGTCTCGTGGGCGTCCACGGCTGGTGCGCTGCGAGCGGCGTTCGCGTCCGTGCCGTCTCCGGCCCACGAGGGGGAAGGGTCCCTGGTGGAGGTGAGGCTTCTCTCCGGCGAGCGGGGCGCGCAGCCTGTCCGCGGAGACCGGGCACGCTACATGTGGATTCTCCTCGGCGTCGTGGGAATCGTGCTCCTCATCGCGTGCGTGAACCTCGCAACCCTCATGCTGGCCCGGGGCGTGGCCCGCCAGAAGGAGATGGCGGTGCGGCGGGCCCTCGGTGGCGGGCGGGCGCGATTGGTGCGCCAGACCCTCCTGGAGAGCATGGTTCTGGCCGGCGCGGGAACGGTGATGGGCCTGGTCCTGGCCTTCGTGACCCGTCACCTGCTGTCCTTCATGGTGAGCAGCTCCATGGGCTCCGGCTTCGGGACCATCGTGGTGGAGGGCTCACTGGACCCGGCAGTCATCGCCGTGGCCGCGGCTGCAGGAGCGGCGGCTACGCTGCTTGTCGGCCTCCTTCCCGCTTTCCGTCTCGCGCACGTGGATCCCATGACGTGGCTCAAACGCCGGACCGCGGGATCGACGCCCAAGCTCACCATGGGGCGGGTGCTGCTCGCCCTCCAGATCGCCGTTTCGGTACCCCTCATCGTGGGGGCGGCGCTTTTCCTGCGTACGCTTTCAAATCTCGGCTCCGTAGAGCTGGGCTTCGATCCGCAGGGCATGGTGATGTTCCAGATGGACCCGGGGTATACGAAGCGCCCGGTGGAGGAGCATCACGTGCTCTACCGGGAGCTTCTGGCCAGCGTGGGCCGGTTGCCGGGCGTGGCCTCGGTGACCCTCATGGGCCACGCTTTCATGACCGGCATCATTTCCAACGGGACCATCACGCACAATGGTGCGGACCATACCCTGTTCGTGAACGCCATCGGGCCGGACTTCCTGGAGACCACCGGTATGCGGCTGATGTCGGGGCGGATGCCGGGCCTCCAGGACGCACCCGACGCTCCCGCCGTGGGCGTGGTGAACGAGACCGCGGTGGAGGAGATCTTCGGCGGTGAGAGCCCCCTAGGCCAACTGCTGAGCTGGGGATCCCGATCCGTGCAGGTGGTGGGGGTGGTGAGCGACAGCAAGTACGACCGCTTCCGGCGGGAGGTCCCGCCCCCCCTGTACCCGTCCGCCTTCCGGAGGCTCGGCTACGGCGGCCATTACGTCGTGCTCAGGACGTCGGAGCCCATGGCGCGGCTCGAGCCGGCGCGGAAACAGGCCGTGGCCAGGGTGGACCCGGACCTGCCGGTG
>JBDHGI010000209.1:0-7701 GCA_039589955.1 Gemmatimonadota bacterium
CATCCTCCAGGAGCTCGATGCGGATTCTCTCGATTCCTGCCTCCACCTGCCCCGTGTGGACCTCCCACCAACCCGGCGTCATCTTGGGCACGTGGCCCCAGAGGGGACCAACGGACTCCGGCATGTAGGCGCCCCGGGGGACGTGGTAGGCTAGCTCCATGGCCGTCCCAGAGAACAACCTTCCGTATAATACGTAATTATGTATTTTATGGTATGAACATCCGCATCTCCGCCACCGACCTGGTCCGGAACCTCGGCGACGTCCTGGGACGCATCCGTTACCGCGGGGACACCTTCCTGGTGGAGCGCAACGGCGACCCCGTGGCCCGGGTGGTGCCGGTGGTGGACAGGCCTACTGCCACCGTGGCGGAGGTCCTGGCGGCGTGGACTGCTGAAGGCGTGGCTGATCCCGCCTTCGCCCGGGACCTGGAGGAGGTGGGGGCTGCCGACGAGCCTGCCGCGGATCCGTGGGACTCGTAGTCGATACCAGCGCCCTGGTGGCACTGGAACGGGGAGCGGCGGCGCCGGACCGTCTGGCTGAGGAGCGCTTGGCTCTGCCGGCCATTGTCCTTGCCGAGCTGCGGGTCGGTGTCCGCATGGCCCGCTCCCCGGATGCGGCGGCGGAGCGTCAACGGAAGATCGGAGCCCTGACGGATCGGGTGACAGTGGTGGACTTCGACGCCGCCATCGCAGTCCACTGGGCAGACATTTTCACCGAGCTCCGGCGCGCCGGCAGCGCCATCCCCTCCAACGACCTGGCCGTGGCGGCCACCGCCCGTCACCTGGACTTCGGTGTGCTGGTGGGACCGAAGGACGAAGGTCACTTTCGCCGGGTGTCCGGCCTGAGGGTGGAGGTGCTGGGAGTCGGCTAGGCCGCAAACCGGCTGATCCCGAGGTCTGCTCGAGCCGCTACCTCCTACCGGCGGAATCCTCCCCAGGTCCCGATGTACACGGCGCCAAAGCCGTCCGGTACCCGCCGCAGGTCGTAGCTGGGGCCGCCCTAGACGACGATGGGGATCCCAGTGCGGGAGGGCCCGGGGACCCGGCCTGAGAAAGCAGGGGCCCGAGCTACCAGAGGCAGGGCACGCCATAGGCCTGGAAGGCGGGATCCCGTGTCACGCATGCCAACCCCTCCAGCTGGCTCTGGGCAACGAGCATCCGGTCGAAGGGGTCGTCGTGGTGTCGGCGCAGGCGCGCGGCGGTCGCCAGCTTCCTGCAGGCTGCGAAGATCCGCAGACCGCACCCGGCAGAGGTCCTTCGGGAGGGTCAAAGGGACATGTGAGGCTGAGGGCCGTGGCCATAAGGAGGGGGTCGGGCCAGAAAGCGAAGGGAGGAGGCGAATTCGGCGGGGGCGGGGCGGAAGGCCTTACCGAACGGGGATTCCCGCCTCCCGGAGGACGGCAGCGAGGGCAGGATCCTGCTGAAGCCTGGGGAACAATGAGATCAAGCCCAGGAAGGGCACCACAGCGTGCCGCTGGGAGATGGCCTCCCGGAGGACGCCCATGGCCTCGGCCGGCGCGTGGAGGTTCAGGTAGAAGCAGGCCAGGAACCCTGCCTGCAGGCCTGTCGTCGCCCGGAGGTCTTCCAGCACCGCCAGGGCCCCTTGGGTGAGCTCGGGCGTTCTGAAGGCCCTGAGGACCAGGGGAAGTCTCTCGGGCCTCGGGTATCCGATGACCGTGCCCTTCTGCGACGACGCGTCGGATTACATGGACGTTCCGGGATTCGGAGTCGTGCCGATCTCCCTGTTCCGGAGTCCCGTCGCGGCCGGGAACACCCAGATCAAAGGGTGGTGAAGGGACCCGGACTCAAGGGGTGGCGACGGATTCTCGAGCTTCTGATCTGTCGGCCGGTTCTTTCGAGGCCTCACCACTCATTCTCCAGCCACCGGGCCCGGGAATCGGGGTGCTCAGCGATCCCGTTCCGTACCTCTTCGACCCTCGGGTGATTCGCGGGCCAGGCCCGCGTCCGGTAGAGTGAGGCTCGCCACGGAGGCCGCATCGTCCCCAACCCGATGGTCCAATGCAACACCAAGTCGGCGCTCTCCTCACAGCTCTGATGGTCATGATGGCGACCCCGTTCGGGGTCCGATCCCAGGCGACCGTGCTCCGGTGCGGTATGCTCATCGACGGCGTCTCCGACGATCCGCTCCGGGAAGTGGAGATCAAGGTCGACGAAGGCCGGATCGTGGCGGTGGGTTCGTTCGGGTTCCTTGCGGACCGCGACTCTAGGGTCGTCGATCTCAGTGATCAGACCTGCCTTCCCGGCTTGATCGACGCTCACGCGCACATCCTCATCGAAACGGACGACTATCAGGTCGACCACCTGCGTCGCTCCTCCGGCTACAAGGCGCTGAGGGGTCTCAACGTCGCGCAGCAGATGCTCGCTGCTGGCTGGACCACCATCCGGATCGTGGGCGACGCAGACGTCCACTTCGCACACTTCGACGTGCGCACGGCCATCGAAGAGGGCCTCTTCAGCGGACCACGGATCCACGGGGCGGGACACTATCTGTCGATTACCGGCGGGGGTGGCGACCTCAACTTCCTGGGACCCGAGCACCGCGTGATCGCCGACGGGCTCGTTGTCGATGGAAGGGATGAGGTGCGCCGAGCGGTGCGTGAAGAGATCAAGTTCGGAAGCGATTGGATCAAGGTGCTCGCGAGTGGCGCCATGATGTCGGTGGGGAGCGATCCCTCTCTGGCTCATTTCAGCCCCGAGGAGCTGGCGACGATGGTCGACGAGGCCGGTCAGCTGGGCGTACCCGTCGCCGCGCACGCTCACTCTGCCGAGGGCATCAAGCAGGCGGTCCGGGCGGGCGTTCGATCGATTGAGCACGGGACCTTCCTGGACGACGAGGGGATCCGGCTCATGGTCGAGAAGGGCGTCTACCTGATTCCCACGGTGTACATCGGCGACTACTACCTGGAGGAACAGCCTGCGAGCGAAGCTCAGGCCGAGATGAACGACCTCACGCGCAGGTTCAGGGCGCAGCAGATGGAGTCTTTGGGGCGCGCCATCGAGGCGGGCGTCAAGGTGCTGGTCGGGACGGACTACGTGGGATTCCCGGTCCGGCAAGGTGTGCGGGAGTTCACGCGCATGGTCGAGGCGGGGCTGACGCCGATGCAGGCCATCCAGGCTGGTACGATATTGAACGCCGAGATGCTGGGCCGCGCCGACGAGCTCGGTTCGGTCGAACCGGGGAAGCTGGCCGATATCATCGCCGTCCCGGGGAATCCTCTCGAGGATCTCTCTGTTCTCGAGGACGTGCAGTTCGTCATGCTGGGGGGTGAGGTGGTGCCGAGGGAGGAGTTCTGACGCCCCGATAGCCGGACGCCGTTGTCAGGTCGCGGCTCTGGCGCAGCTGGTGTCCCCACGCAACGGATTCGGGGCACGCTCTCAGAGTGCAGGATGGACTGGCAGCGCCCGTGGCGGGTGGTGGAGGTACGGCTTCTCTTCGGCGTGCCTTGGGGTCGCGCTCACCATAGGTTCTTATCGTGACCGTCCGAGCTCCGTGAGGGGCGTATGCGCGACGACCTCCTTCGCTTGAGGGCTGGAGCCGCCCCGCCAGGCGGCCGGGTGTGCGCTCGTCGGCCCGGACAGGGACCAAACGGGCCACGGGCACGCCGGCCCGGGCGATGACCACGTCCTCCCCCGCCTCCATGGCTCGCCAGGCCCATCGATGTTCCTTGCGCCCACCCCGATCTTCGGTTTATCTTCGGTTTACGGCGGGAGGTGGAGGATGTCGGTGACGTGACGACCCGCCCGGTCGCGCCACCCCGCACCGGAAGGCGCGGCCGTGAAGACCCCCTACGTCGAGCTCCACTGCCACTCGGGATTCTCCTTTCTCGACGGGGCTTCCCATCCCGAGGAGCTCGTCCTGCGCGCCGCGGAGCTCGGCTACCCTGCCCTGGCCCTCACGGACCACAATGGCCTGTACGGAGCCATGGAGTTCGCCCACGCGGCCCGGAACGCCGGCATCCAGCCCATCACCGGCGCCGAGGTGACGCTCCGGGACTGCTTTCCCGGCGTGGAGGAGCCCGAGGAGGGGCACCACGTCACGCTGCTGGTCGAAACGCCCCGGGGCTATGCGAACCTGTGCCGCCTCCTCACCGAAGCCCACATGGGCTCACCACGCGGAGACCCCCGTCTCCCCCTCGCCTCCCTCCTGGAGCTGAGCGAGGGGCTCATCCTCCTCACCGGATGCCGCCACAGCCCGATCCGGGACGCCCTCCGGTCCTCGGTGGCCGAAGGCGAAGCCCTGACACGGCGTCTCTTCCGGGCATTCGGCACGGGAAGCGTCTTCGTGGAGCTCCAGGACAACGCCGTCAAGGGCGACGCGGCACGGAACCGGGCCCTGGGTTGTCTGGCCAGCCGGCTGGGACTCGGCGTCGTGGCGACGGGCAACGTCCACTACCACCGTCCGGAGCGTTGGCGCCTGCAGGACGTCCTGGTTGCCGTTCGAAGCCGCTCCACCCTGGACGGTGCCCATGGCGTCCGGCGGGCCAACCGGCTCTTCCACCTCCCCGAGCCCCGGGAGATGCACCATCGCTTCCGGAGCCGCCCCGAGGCCCTCACGAACTCGGTGCTCCTGGCCGAGCGCTGCGCGACCTTCGACCTCACCCAGGATCTGGGTTACGACTTCCCGGATTTCGAGGGCTCGGAGCGGGGCGGCGCCCTCGAGACGCTGGCTGCCATCTGTCTGGCGGAGATCTCCAGGAGATACGAGCCCGGCTCGGCCGAGGAGCGGGATGCCGAAGAGCGTCTCCATGCGGAGCTGAAGCTGGTGGACCTGCACGGCCTGGCGGGCTTCTTCCTGGTCTATCGGGACATCATGAACCTGGCCCGGGAAGTCGCCCGGGACGTGCGGGCCGGAGCTCCCCGGGCGCATGCGGGACTCCCTCCGGGACGGGGCCGAGGCTCCTCGGTGTCCTCCATCATCTGCTACCTCATCGGTCTCTCCCACATCGACCCGGTGAAGACCAATCTCTTCCTGGGCCGCTTCCTCAACGAAGCCCTCCGCAGCGTTCCGGACATCGATCTCGATTTTCCCCGGGACATCCGCGAGCAGCTCATTCTCCGCGTCTACGAGAGGTACGGCCACGAGCATACGGGACTCGTATGCACCTTCCCTACCTACCACCTCCGCTCGGCGGTACGGGAGATCGGTAAGGCTCTCGACCTGCCCATGGGGGAGCTGGAAAAGCTGGCCAAGCTCGCCGAGCACCGGTCGGCCGCCGGGCTCGCCGACGAGATCGCGTCCCTGCCCGAGTTCCGCGAGCGGGCGGACGCACCGTCATGGAAGCTTCTCGGGGAGCTGGCCGAAGACGTGGCTGGGCTTCCCCGTCACATCTCCCAGCACGTGGGAGGCATGATCATCTCGAGTCGTCCCCTGGTGGAGCTGGTTCCCCTGGAGCCCGCCGCCATGGAGGGCCGCGTCTTGTGTCAGTGGGACAAGGACTCCTGCGACGACGCGGGGTTCATCAAGATCGACTTCCTGGCCCTGGGCATGCTCTCCCTGGTGGAGGAGGCGACGGATCTCATCGCCGTCCGCCACGAGGAACCCCTCGATCTCTCCCGCATCGACTTCCGGGACGAGGTGGTCTACGACCGGATCTGCTCCGGTGACACCGTGGGCCTCTTCCAGGTGGAAAGTCGGGCTCAGATCCAGATGATCCGCCGCACGCGCCCCAGGAACCTGGAAGAGCTGGCGATCCAGGTGGCCATCGTGAGGCCTGGTCCCATCGTGGGCGGCGCCGTGAACCCGTACGTGCGCCGGCGGGAGATGCTCCGGGAGAACCCCGACTACGAGATCCCCCATCTCCACCCTCTCCTGCGCGAGCCCCTGGAAGAGACCCTCGGGGTCATCATCTACCAGGACCAAGTGCTCACCGTCTGTCAGGCCCTGGCGGGCTTCAGCGACGGACAGGCCGAATCCCTGAGACGGGCCATGAGCCGCAAGCGCTCCAAGGAGGCCATGGACGCCCACTGGGAGGCGTTCCGTGAAGGCGCCCTGGCCGGGGGGGTGGACGAGGCTACGGCCCGGGAGGTCTTCCAGCAGGTCACGGCGTTCTCCGAGTTCGGTTTCCCGAAATCCCACGCCGCCGCCTTCGGCCTGCTGGCCTATCAGTCGGCGTGGCTCCGTCATTACTATCCGCTGGAGTACTACGTCGCACTGTTCAACAACCAGCCCATGGGCTTCTACTCGCTGGACGCCCTCGGACGCGACGCGCGCCGGAACGGTATCCCCACGCTGCTGCCCGACGTCAACCGGAGCGGCGTGGTGTGCACGGCGGAAGACGGGAATCTGCGCATCGGCCTCGGCTTCGTCCGGGGGTGGGGGGCCGAGATAGCCGAAGAGGTCGTGGCGGAGCGGGAGCGACGAGGACCCTACCGATCCCTGGTCGATTTCCTGCGGCGAACCCCGGCGTCGCTGACGCGTCCCGCTGTGGAGAACCTCATCTGGGTGGGGGGCTTCGAGCCCCTCGAACTCACCCGACGCGAGCTCCTCTGGCAGGCGGGCCTGTGGCTGGGTCCTGAATCCGACGCCGAGCGATCGGGGGGCCGGACCGATCATGCCCAGACGGAGCTCCCCCTGGAGGATCCGTACGCGGGGTTGACCTTTCCCGATCTCGGACCCACGGACCGCATGGTGGCCGAATACCGGATGCTGCGTTTCTCCACGGCGCTGCATCCCCTCTCCCTCCTCGAGGGCCAGCTTCCTTCCGGCACGGTTACCTCGGACCGGCTCCCCCACCTGCGGCAGCACGCCACCGTGCGCGTCGCAGGGCTGGTCACCGCCCGACAAAGACCTGGAACTGCCAAAGGTTATGTCTTTGTCCTGATGGAAGATGAATCTGGACCTATCAACGTCATCGTGAAGCCTGACGTCTATGCACGGGATCGGTCTGTCGTACGCCTGGAGCCTTTCCTCGCGGTGAAGGGGCGCCTTCAGAAGGACGGAGCCACCCTCAACGTCCTGGCGCAGGAAGTCCTGGCGCTGCGCGTGCCCGGTGCGCCCGTGGGTCGGCGGGGCATGTCCCGATCCGAAGGTGTCCCCGGAGGCAGCGGGGCGGTCCTCCCGGACGGTCCGTCCACCGACCTCGACCATCTCCCGAGCTCCCTTCCGGGCACCACCGAGTATTGGAGGAACCCCGACTGGAGCGCTCCCACTCCTTTCCGGTACCTGACGGCGCTCCGCCAGAGCCCGCCGGAGATCAAGAGCTGGGGATGAGCGCGCGGTCATCGGGCGGACGGCCCGCGGGCGCCTTAGCTTCCCTGGAATCGTCCGCCATCCACCCGATCCCCGGAGGCACAGCCGTGCGCCTCGCCGTCCTTCTCGCCACCGCAGCCGTGCTCGCCGGGGGCTTCCCACATCGCGTCGTGTCAACCCATGTCCAGGAGACCACCGTGAAGAAAGCCACACCCATCATCACCGTCGATGAGATCGAGCCCTGTCTGCCCTTCTGGACCGACGCCCTGGGCTTCGAGGTGACCGCCACGGTGCCCCACGGAGACAAGGTGGGCTTCGCGATGCTTCACAACGGCAGCGTGGAGCTCATGTATCAGAGCCGCGCCAGCATCGAGGCCGATTTGGGCGCGTCGGGAGCGCCGGAGGGCCTCGGCGCGGAGCTGGCTTCGGGCACCTCCACCCTGTTCGTGGAGGTGGAGGCCCTGGACCCCGTCGTCGCGGCTCTCGAGGGC
>JBDHGI010000210.1:0-10167 GCA_039589955.1 Gemmatimonadota bacterium
CAGGAGGGCCTGTTCAAACAACTGCTGTGCGCTGGCCAAGTCCCCCTCTAACCGTCCCAGTCGTCCCAGGTAGTCCAGCCCCTGCAGGTAAAGGCGATATGCCTCGGGGTTTGCCGTTGGCACATCTCTTAGCGCCCTCTCCTCGGTACCTCGGAGTACGGCTCCAACTGCTCGCACAACCTGCTCTGCAACCTGGCTTTGGATGGCGAAGGCATCGTCAAGCGTTCGGTCAAATCGGTCAGCCCACAAGTGCACGTCGGTCTCAGCGTCGATGAGCTGAACATTGACCCTCAAGCGGTCCCCAAGGACCTGGACTGAGCCCTCTACGATGGCTCCAACAGCCAGTTCTTCGGCAATCTCCCGAAGCGGTTTGGTCCGTGTTGCGTACTCCATGACTGAGGTCCGGCTGATGACCTTTACACCGCCGACCTTGGCCAGCTGGGTCAGTAACTCGTCGTGCAGCCCTCCTGCGAAATAGGCATGGCCAGCGTCCGGGCTGAGGTTGTCAAATGGGAGCACTGCAACGGACGGACGATCACTCTCCACAGATGGCGGTCGACTCGACGACGAAGGAACCTGCTCGCCCCCCTCATCACTAAGCAGGGACACCACTCCGCCACAAATCACCAACAGCAGGGCAATCATGAGGAGTTCGGGGCCGCTAACCCGTTGTCGCCCCTTGTGTCCGTGGTACCAGGCAAGGACAAGGACAACGAGGAGGCCGACCCCGATGAGAACGTGGACCGTCTTCTGGAAGCCGGGCGGTATGCCCCAGGGTTCGGCAAGAACCTCCATGCCTTGGAGCGCCAACCATGCTCCAGCACAGTAGGCAACTGCCCACTGCACCAACCTTCGTTCTCGTAGCCGCTGGAATAGGGAAGGCCCAGGCATAGCCAAGTCCGCCCGAGAGGAGGTTACCGGGCAGCGGTCGTTCCTAGGGATTCAAGATGGTGACCCGGTTCGGGATCATGCAAGAAGAGGGCTCACTGAGCCTCTCCTGCTGGGTCGAGCTTGTCGCAATTGCAGGAGCCCGGAACTCATCATACACGCCGTCGCTAGTCCACCTTCTCCAAGGAATGGAGGCGCACGAACTGCACTCCCAACTCATTGGTTGTCACCAAGAGAATCCGGTCCTCACCGATCTCGAGGATTCGCCCCTTCGGCATGACGAGTGATCCTAGCTCCGATCCTCGATGGTCCCTGCTCGATCCAGAGGTTGCCCTCGTGGTCCAGGATCAACTCTCCATACGGGGGTCTGACCGTGGGGAGGGGCACCTGGTCGATGACTTCTTGGATGACGTCACCGCCCATCTTCTCGGCGAGAGCTGCCGCCACCCTCTCTCTCCATGCCTCGATCTCTGGATCGTCAGGAGAAACCGCCTCGACCGGCCCGCTCCAGGATAGGTTGCGCAGGGCACCGGAGGGCCCGACGCATGCCACGGTGGTCTCAGACTGGTCGCCGACGCAAAACCCCGGAGCATTGGGCCGGACCGCGTAGACCGGTCGGCGACCAAGTGGAGGGGCGACCTGAAAGGGGCCCCACGGCGACGCGACCTCGACCTGCTCTTCCCATCGTAACTCCATCACCCCCCGTGCCGCGGCCAACTCTGGAATCGCCGTGACGATGAGCATTCGCTGGCGTGGAAGGAGTGATCCCGGTTCCGCGGGACCCGACTTGACCACGGCACCCTTCTTTCCGGATGAGATCCCGGGTACCTCCAGCATCGGAATGAGGTAGCCGCCACCGGCGAGGACGAATGCCGTCAGCGGGGCCAGGTTGGGCTCGAGGAGGCCCAGCAACTCGTCGTATCGGAGCGTGGTCACCTCCAGGAGTCGCCCCTCGGCGTCGAATCGCGTGGCCCTCCAGTTCTCCCCGTCCCATGCGGTGACCGCATCGTCGGCGTCGAGCAGCAGTTGTGTGGGAAAGAGAAAGGCTATCGGCCAGCACGATGCCTCCGTCGGACCGCATTCGGCCGGCGGTGATTTCACCGAGCTCGTAGAGCGGATCTCCGGAGACGACGCCGATCCTAATCAGCGGCGACGGATCGACGAACCACGACGTCCTACTGGCTACGTTACGAGTCGCTGGTGCCTCCGCGTCCGTGCCCGCGCCGCAGGAAGTCACGCCGATGAGGAGCAGAACTGCCCCACCGGTAATGCACCTACCACGGAATGGCGAACGCGTTGAAGAACTCATCGGCGAACCAGGTTTGAATACAGTGCAAAGGTTTGGGCCGAGGGCCGCCTATGGCGGGCCGAGCCGGAGTACCAGCGTTAACTGATGTCGCCCTCCTACCGATTCTCGCGCCCCGAGCCGGAGCCCCGCCGGAGCCCCGTGTCATCGGACGTCACGCGCCAGAACGCGCCGCCCTGGCGAGCTCGATCAACGCATCCCGCGATGTTGGGCACCATCCACCGACACGCATTCGCCGGCGATCCAGGCGGCCCTGGGTGACACCAGGAACGCGGCAACATCCGCCACCTCCTCGGGTGTGCCGAGACGCCCCCAGGGGACCGACGCTCGAACGCTTTCGTAGATTTCGGGTTGCCCCTCTTTGATCATGGCCCAAATCCCACCAGGAAACTCGATCGACCCAGGTGCGATGGCGTTGGCCCGGATCCCTCGCGGGGCGTGCATCACGGCGAGCTTCTTGGCATGGGCGATCAGAGCTGCCTTCGCCGCCGTGTACCCGTAGTCCGGGGCCGGATCAGCCTCAAGTCCCGACGTCGAAGACACGAACAGAATGGACCCACCGCCAGCTTCCTCCATCCACGGCATGACGTGTTCCGCTGCATGGACAGCGGCCATCAAATCTACCTTGAGGCTGGCCTCCCAGTCCCCCAGGTCGGGACCAACCGCGAGTGCGGATGCGTTGTGCACGAGTACATCGACACCGCCAAACGCGTCGCGAGCGGCGTCGAGGAATGCCCTGAGTGCAGTCGGGTCGGCGACGTCGCACGACTGGGCGTACGCTCGGACCCCCTTGCCCGAGATTTCCGACTCTGCCGCCCTTAAGGAATCCACGTTGCGGGCGCAGATGGCCACATTCGCTCCTTCCGTCGCGAGGGCGAGTGCAATGGATCGGCCGATGCCACGACTCCCACCAATGACAACGCAGTCTTGACCAGCTAGTCCAAGGTCCAAGTCAACCTCCAGATGAAGTCCGCACTGAGGCAGACCAGTGTCACATCGTGATCCACAGTGATGTCCAATAGACAGGATGGAAGGGCTGGCCTCCTGCGAGAGACGCGGATTAGCGTCGCGTGAGAGACAACACCAGCGCCGCATGCGGAATGACATCCGCAATTCGACAGGAGACCAGCCCCATGTCCGCATCCGTCAACTTCTGGGTCGGCCTGGACGTCCACAAGGAGTCCATCACCGCCGCCGTGTTTCGCAACCGCGATCCCGAGCCCATGCGCGCCGACCGACTCCCTACGATCTGCGCAAGCCGCGTCGCTACCTCCAGCGCCTCCAGGCCGAGGGTACCGTCCGCACCTGCTATGAGGCCTCGGGCGCGGCCGAGGGGCGCCCCATAGGCGCCCTGAGCGGGGGTCCCCGCGCTAGACGAAGACGCCTCCCGGCAGAGGCGTACCGCCGCGACACACCGCCACGCTAGTACGGAGGGCCAGGGGGGGGACGGTCTGCTCCTCGGTGCCGTACCGTAAGCGCAAGTCTCGATCCTCAGTCCGCGTCGATATACCGCACGATCACCTCGACCAACTCGTCGACGAAGTCGTCCGTCTGGATCGCCGCTGCCGCGGCAGGCGTGTGCTCCGGGTATACGATCTGCTCGGTGAGTGCGCTCACCACCAACATCCCGACCGTGCGGCCGACCAGTGACGCGCGCCCTGGTTCGGCGTTCGGAAGCAGCTCACTGAAACGGGCATACAAGCCATGCCGATCGTCATGGGACCGGACCGGTATGATCTCCGGATGCAACCGAGCGTGGAGATGGAGTGCTTGGACGAGACCTCGGTTCTCGTTGAGAAACCGCGCGATCGCGCCGACTACCCGCGTGACCCCCTCGCGAAGATCGTGCGGCTCGTCGTCGGACGCCGGCCCAAAGTCAGACGCGAAGGCCGCGAAGCGCCGATCATACTCCTTGTAGAGATCAGGGAGGATGGCCTCCTTGCTCGTGAAGCGGCGGTAGAAGTTCCCCACCGACACCCCGGCTCCCCGAGCGATATCCGCGATCGTCACTCGATCGAATGTCATCTCCCGGAGCTGTTCGACGCACGACGCCACCAGGCGTTGATGCGTCTCCCGTGACCGCGCCTGCTTCGCGCTCACCACTCCCTGGTTCTCCGACATCACGTTGCCCTTGACTTAATGTGAATCGTGCTTCACATTTACTGCATCGAACATGAACGAGGATTCACAAATGAACAACAGCTATACCCCCACAGCAAGCCCGGGCCGCTCGTCTGCGGTGCTGAGGGCGTCTCTCATCATCTTCGCGTCCTACGCCGCGTGGGAAGTTGTCCACAAGCCCATGTCTGGCGTGATCCAGGACTCGATGGGCGAAGTCTACCAAATGCTCTTCATCAAGACGGTGGGCCTGCTTCTCGTCCTTGCAATGGCCCGCGGTATGGGGCATTGGGATGCGTTGGGCTTTCGTGGTCCGTTGCGCCCGGCATCACTCGTGTATGGTCTGCCGTTGTTCCTGCTTGCGGCAGCGCCACTCTCGTCCGGCGCTCCCGTGACCGGCCTGAGCATGCTCCTGTTGTGGGCCGCGATGATCGCGATCGGAGTCACCCTCGAGGAAGTCCTCTGTCGCGGGCTGCTGTGGGACGCTCTAGAGGCCAAGGGTCTGTGGCGGACCGCGGTCATCACTTCGATCGCGTTCGGCTCCATCCACCTTCTCGGCCTGACTGGGTCCATTCCGAAGCCCGTCATCCTCAGTCAGGCCGTCTTCGCGTTCGGCACCGGGTTCACCTTCGCCGCCGTGCGAATCGCGTCCGGAAACGTATGGGCCCCCACGGTGGCCCACTTCGTCTTCAACTACCCGGCGCTCGTAGCGGCCGGTGGGATCATCTCGACCTTCCAGCCGGGCACCGAAGTGCGGATGGTGTCGGCCGGGGTTGTGTTGATGCTGGTGGGTGTCGGATTGGTAGCCGTCGCGAAGCGTCGACATGAGAAGGCGGCAGCTTCGGGCGCAACCTTGAGAGTCAAGCCGACGGAGGCGGTATCATGAGGCGGATTGCGCTGGCCCTCGCCGCTATGGCGATCACGTCTCTCGCTCAGGACAAGGCCGTTGCCACGTTGTGCGAGCTCACGCCGTCACCCCCTCCCGCGGCCGAGGTCGGCTTCGTCGATCGCGCGCACGATGTCGACAGCGGCAGCCGAGAGGCGAGCGAAGCACGGACTGCCGAGTCCGCCGTGGCCGCGATCGAGCGACTTGCGACGGCGCGGGGTCACGAACTGACCCTCCGTCGTCTCGACGTTCCTGGCCTCGACCTGGGCACCGTCGACATCTACGTTCTGGACGTCTGCGGCGGATAGCCCGTCGCAGACGACAGGGGGCTCGGTCCTCACAATCCTCTCACAACCCTCAGGCGAGACACATAGGGGGCACCAAGTTCGTCGCGACCCGTCAGATACAGATAATCTGCGGTGGCGTGGACAGGCGGCGGCCCTCGAGAGGAAAGCCCGACCCGAAACGGAAGATGTAGGCGGCCAAGGTAAGACCCTGTGTCCTCGAACACATCCACAACGCT
This sequence comes from Gemmatimonadota bacterium, assembly GCA_039589955.1. Classification (GTDB taxonomy): domain Bacteria; phylum Gemmatimonadota; class Gemmatimonadetes; order Longimicrobiales; family Gaopeijiaceae; genus SZUA-318. The sequence goes on from JBDHGI010000210.1 coordinate 5,722, forward strand.
CCCCGTGGGCTCACCTTCGAGGTCAACAAACAGAAGTAGATGACCCGCATTATCTGGGACAATCCCGTACACGATCGGCTTCTTCTCCCGGAGAGCCCCCACCACCTCCCGCCGACGCCCGTCTGTTCTGAACCGTTGGTTCCCCACTGAGTCCCGGTCTTCGGGGGACACTCGGCGAGCCTCCGCCGGCAGGGTAAACACCAGCGTGGTGTCTCCCTCTAGGCTCCGTCTAAACACCTGGTACCGCCGCGAGTCTGCGAACCAGACCGATCCTTTCCGGTCTATGGCCGCAAGGGGGAATGGGTTGAAGTACCGCAGGGGCATTCGCCCGCTTGGCAACATCTCCCAACGGTACTCGAGAGGCGGTAGGGAGTCCTGCGATTCAAGTCCGGGCTGAAATCGGATAGGGCGAAAAGAGGAGCGCGATCCGAAGCGGCCGTCGGGGAAGGTCAGGTCCCAGTCAACATAGGACCCGTCCTCCAGCACTGCGCCCCTGAACGCGCTGTAATGTCCGATGATCGCGCGTGGATGGACCCGCTGGAGCGCGCCATCAGCCCCGAACACGGAGTATCGGAGCATTCCGTCATCAAGCACCCAGATATCCCCGGCGGGCCCTACATCAACCTCCGAGGCATACGTGAACTCGCCGGGCCCCTCTCCCCGTCTTCCGATGCTGTGTGAGTAGGTGCCTGTCGCATCGAAGACCCGAATCTCCTGAGCCTGCGCGTCAAGGACATAGATGCGTCCCTCTCGGTCCGCCCTGACCGACGCGATTTCCCCGAACTGCTCTGCTGCAGGGCCGTCTGCGAGGGCCGTACCGAGCCGGAGATCCTCTTCCAACCGCCAAGTCGTCTCCGCAGTCCAGCGGTGTTGACCGGTATTGGTCACCCGGACCAGACGATGTTACGCGTGTGACGTACTGCGTCGGCAGAACGGGCCGGGTCATCAGCGAAGCGATCAGGATGCCAGGTCTTCAGCATCTCTCTGTATGCGGATCTGACCCGCTCTGGAGAGTCCTGGTCAGTCACCCCTAACATTCGGCGCGCCTCGCTTTCGTCCACCGGTAACCCCAGGTTCTAGTCCAATAGCGACCCGATACCACGAGTCGTCCTCACGCAACGCGACTTCGCAGGGCTCGCTCCAACGATCAGGAAAGCGCGGGCCGACGCTAATTCGCGCTCACTGCGGCTCCGGGGGAAAACTTGTGTTGGGCCTAGCCAACCAGCAACAAGGAGCGGATTCTGCGCCCAACCCGTCCATCTGATGACCGCGTAACGTTCAAAGTTGTCGTCGCGGCTCGCGCCAGCGAGCCGTGATCGTCGGAGTGAGCGCAGCGAACGAAGCCGGCAACTGATTGTTAACTGACGTACCTCATCTGCCCGCTCCTTTCTTCCGAGGCGCCCCTAGCCCTAGCCCTCCGATGTCGGCTGGACCGGCCGGCTGGCCGATTGGGTGTGAACCACCCTCCACGCTCCGTCCACCCAGCGGAACAGGTACGTGCCATGCCCCCGATTATGGATGTCGCGTCCATCCGACGTGGTCAGTTGGATCTCGGTATCCACTACCGCCCAAGCGAACCCGCCCTCGAAGTGGGTCTCGATGTTCGAGAACCCGAGCCTTAGTCCGAGCTCCGCCTCCGGCTCCACATGATTCTCGACCAGGTCCTGTAGCCCGACGTTCTGGCCGCCACCTTCGAAGTACCGCGCGCCGTCCCAATCCAAGAAGTGGGAGTAGAACGGAGTACCGTCTCCTTGCTCCCACCCGACTCTAACGTCTTCGAGGATCGCCTCGAGAAGCGCCGGGTCATCCGAGGGCGGGTCGGCCACTTCGACTTCGGATGCTGCGCACCCCATGGCGAGAAAGACTAGGAGCAGCGCTCCGATTCGATTCCTCAGCATTTCACTTCACTCTTCCCCAGGGTTAGACAGGATGGAAGGGCTGGCCTCCTGCGAGAGACGCGGATTAGCGTCGCGCGAGAGGCAACACCAGCGCCGCCTGCGGAATGACATCCGCAATTCGACAGGAGACCAGCCCCATGTCCGCATCCGTCAACTTCTGGGCCGGCCTGGACGTCCACAAGGAGCCCATCACCGCCGCCGTGTTTCGCAACCGCGATCCCGAACCCCTGCGCGTCGATCGTCTACGAACGATCTGCGCAAGATCCGCCGCTACTTCCAGCGCCTCCAGGCCGAGGGGACCGTACGCGCCTGCTACACCCTTCTACCGGCATCCAGCAAAGGGGCCTCCGGCACCGCCCTGAAGCCGCGGAAGATGAGCCAGGCTGCGAACACCATCTCCTGCAGGAAGATCGGCCCATCCATGGCAACCACAGTCGACGGTGCCAGCCTGACCCCTGTAATCAGCAGAAGGCGCGCACCGAGGATCGATGCCGCCGACAGAAGGCCGAAGACCGCGATCCATCGGGGGACGAGCCGGGCTCGGTACAACGCGTAGTTCAAGAGTAGAGCACCGAGGCCGAACGCAGTGAACGGGAGCACAGCGGTGTTCCAGTCGTGGCCGGCCAAGAGCACGTCGGCCATCAGCTGGACCTGCAGCCCGGGCTCGGCACCCCTGACCTCCCCGCTCACGAACACCAGGGTCAACAGGTGCAGGGTGGCGACGGCGAACAACGTCGCCTCGATGGACCTGGCGACCACGTAGCCGAGAGCCATGCGTTCGCTGAACGGCTTCAACACCGGGAACATCACAACCGCGATGCCCACTACAGCGAGGTGATTCACCATCTCCAGCAGCACGCCGACCCCCACGCGGCCTGGCTTCTCCGCTACCCTGGCCAGAAGGTCGGGGGAGGCGAGGATCGGTTCGAGCACCACCACCGATATCGAGAAGGGCACGGTGGCCAGAATGAACAGGATCCCAACCACGCGTGCGGCTGATCGGTGAGTCATCACGCTCACCTCCTCAGAGTCATTTCCCGACGTACAGGAAAGCTGTTGGGCAGGCATCCGGCGCTCGGGAACGGAAGTCCGATTCCTAGCGCCTGTCTGTCACTCCGCAGTTCGACACTGAGACGGAGCAGCGCCTCTCGCCGAGCCAAGTGAAAAGCTAACGGCTATGGAACATGGCACAGTATGTTCCAGCGACTCTGAACCGGCCACTCCGCCGCCGTTCCCAGCTCATGCACCGCTTCCGTTGTCGTCTATCGTTCCCAGCCACCTCCGGTCGGCCGGTTGGGCCGAGGGCCGCCTATAGCGGCCAGAGCCGGAGTCGCCGTGTTACGTGAAGTCGGCTGCTTACCCGGTCTCGCCTCACGGTTTGAACGAAGGGCAGGCCTCCACCACTGTCACGAAGTCCGGCACGAAGTCTCCGCCGGTCCAAAGAGACCGCTTTCCTGGCGCCGCGATATTGGAGCAGATGACGCCGTAGTATACCTGCCATTCCTCGGCCGGTAGTACGCCAAGCGCATACTGTCGATAGACAGTCTGCATTCCCAACCAGAAGGATCGTACGCTCCAGAAGTAGCGTTGCTGATCCAGGGGGCTAAGGTTTGCGGGATCCTGGTCTCCAGTCATTTCAATCCGCGTTGCATCCGCGTCAGTCCATCCCACCAGCAGATGCTCCCGGGCGATCCGGTTTACCTCGAGCAGGGTCGCGGCTTCGACCGCTCTGGTGTTGCTGCGGAGTTCAACCGCAACGTACGCGAGCGAGAGTACTACAGCGGCCGCACCTATCATCTCTGCAACCGAGGTCCATTCCTTCAGCGACCACTTGGACACAGGCATCAACTCCGGTTCGACGTTTGTCCGCACGCCACCTGATTCTGCTTCTCGTGCCTTCCTGCCCGACCGATTTTACTTAACGTTCCATGCACCGCTTCCGTTGTCGCCTATCGTTCCCAGCCACCTCCGGTCGGCCGGTTGGGCCGAGGGCCGCCTATAGCGGACAGAGCCGGAGTCGCCGTGTTACGTGACGTGCAGCTCGCCCCCACCGTGCCGCCCTTGCCAGAGCTCTAGTGCAGAGTCTGACTTATCCGGCTCCTCAGAGCGGATATACGTGCGTGAGCATCATCCATCCTCTCCAGAGCGATCTGGGCCCACATCGCGACAGCAGTAGCATGATTGTGGACGAGATTATCCGCACGGATCTGCCGCCACGAGGAAGTCACCCTCAGTGGGCCGATCTCGGGTGGCCAGACGGTGCCGGGCTCACGACCCGGGGGCAAGAGAGCTTGATCGGTGATGATGTCGTCGGACCAGATCTGCCGCTGCCCATAGTTCCCCTCCGTATAGAAGTGCGCCTCTGCCTGCCAATACTCGTAGTACTCGATGATCCCTAATCGCAGCGAGTCGTCCTCTATCAAGCCCAGGCGGTCGCCGTCTTGGAGACTCGCATAGGCAACGCGACGGAACTGCGGGGCCTCGACCCACAGGAAGCCCCACAGGGCCTGACTGAGTGAATCGGGGTCGACCGTGGCTTCGCTCCAGT
>JBDHGI010000211.1:0-7607 GCA_039589955.1 Gemmatimonadota bacterium
GCGAAGCCCGGCTGGAGGGCGTCGCTCGCTTCCCTCTGGAGGCCCCGCCTCTATCTGTTGGCGCTCACGTTCCTGGTGGCGTCGGGCATTGGAGGAGGATGGGGAACCTGGCGGAACCTGTGCGCCGGAGAGGCATGCCCGTCCATCGCCCAGATCAAGACCTTCGAGACCGAGCAGACCAGCAAGCTGCTCTACCGCGATGGCCAGCTCATCACGGAGATCGGATACGAGCGCCGCACCCCCGTCTCGATCCACGCCCTTCCGGACTACGTACATCAGGCCGTCGTGGCCGTGGAGGACAAGCGGTTCTACGAGCACCGGGGCTTCGATCCCCGGGGGATCGCCCGCGCGGTCTTCGGGGTCCTGACCCGGCCCCTCACCGGTCGCAATCTGGGTGGCGGGAGCACGATCACCCAGCAGCTCGCCAGGAACATGTTCGACGAGATCGGCTTCGAGCGCCGCCTGATCCGGAAGCTCAAGGAGGTCCAGGTGGCCATGGATCTCGAGCGCTCCTACACGAAGGACCAGATCCTCGAGGCCTACCTCAACGAGATCTACATGGGACGGGGGTACGGGTACCAGAACGCCGCACGGAACTACCTCGGCAAGAACGTGACCGACGTGGACGTGGCCGAGGCGGCGCTGCTCGCGGCGATCCTGAACAAGCCGGGCCTGTACGATCCGTTCCGTCGCCCCGAGAATGCCAGGCGGCGACGGGACCTCGTTCTTTCGCGCATGGCGGCCGAAGGGTACCTCACCGACGACGAGGCGGCCTACTGGAAGCAGCAGCCCCTCCCCGAGACCGAGCCTTCGGGCCCCATCGTGTCGGCGGCTCCCTATTTCGCGGAGTGGGTGCGACAGCTGCTCGACTCCCGCTTCGGCGAGGAGATCTACCGCAGGGGATTGCGGGTCTACACCACGCTGGACGTGAACATGCAACGGGCCGCGGAGGAGGCCATGAAGTGGGGCTGGGCCGCCATCGAAGCGGATGCTGATTTCGAGCACCCGAAGTACGAGGAATCCGACACGGTCGAGCGCTTCGAGACACCGACGACACCGTATCTCCAGGGTGCTTTCATCGCCCTCGATCCCGTCACGGGCCACGTCCGGGCGATGGTGGGAGGAAGGGATTTCCAGCAGTCGGAGTTCGACCGGGCTCGCCTCGCGCTCCGACAGTCAGGCTCCTCCTTCAAGCCCTTCGTCTACACCGCCGCCATCGCCTCGGGGATTCCCGCTTCCCACACCATCCTGGACGCGCCGGTCGTCTATCCCCAGGTGAGCGGCGAGGACTGGCGACCCAAGAACTTCGAGCCGGACTTCAAGGGGGAGATCACTCTGCGGGAGGGCCTCGTCCGATCCATCAACATGATCGCCATCAAGTTGGGCTGGGAGGAGGTGGGGATCGAGACCGTAGCCCAAACGGCTCGGCGCATGGGTATCCGCACCGAGATCGAGCGCTTTCCGTCCACCACCATCGGCGCCGTGGAGGTGAAGCCCATGGAGGTGGCCGAGGCGTTCTCCGGATTCGCCACGCTCGGGACGAAGGTGCGCCCTTTCCCCATCCTCCGGGTGGAAGACGCGGACGGAAGGCTGTTGTGGGAGCCCCAACCCGACCGCACACAGGTGCTGGACTCGCTGGTAGCGCGCATCATGGTCTCCATGCTCGGGGACGTGGTGCGGCGCGGCACCGGGTACAACGGCATTCGCGTCGCGGGGGGACTTCCCCACGAGGTGGCGGCGGCGGGGAAGACCGGAACCACCAACGACGGGACCGACGTGTGGTTCACCGGCTTCACGCCCAACCTCCTCGCCACCGTCTGGTTCGGTATGGACACTCCCGTGCCCATCTTCGCGCTTGGCCCTGGACGTCGCCAAGCCACCGGGGGCGCCCTTGCCGCACCGGTGTGGGGCCGGTTCATGAAGCACGCCTACTACGGGATGGAGCTGGGGGAGGACGGTCCACCGGATCCCTCGGATGACGGCATCGGGCAGCCCATGCTCCCCATTCCCCAGCCCTGGCCCATGCTCGACGGGCTGAACGCCGTGCGGGTGGATCGGACGACGGGAAAGCTGGCATCCCGGTGGTGCGACGAGGCGGAGCAGTACGTCGAGTACTACCTGCCCGGCACCGAGCCGACGGAGTTCTGCGATCGATCCGGCGGACGCAGGTTCCGGATTCCCCGCGTCAGGTGATCGCCGGCACCCAGACCTACGTGTTCGAGTCCACCAACGCCGCCTTCTGGGCGGAGGAGCTGGCCAGGGAGGAGTCCATCCCGGTGGAGCTCGTTCCGGCCCCCGCCGAAGCCGACGCCAAGTGCGATCTGGCCATGGTCACGCTGGTCCGTCACGCCCCGCCCCTGGAAGAGGCTCTGCGACGAGCGGGTGTCCCCTTTCGTCCCTGGCCGCACTGAGGGTCTAATCGCCCCGGCCCGGTGACCTGGGCGACCCCGGGCCTACTCGAGCTCGGTGACGCCCTCGGCGGTGACCCGGTGCGAGATCAGACGGCGCGGCGGCCTCTCCCCACCTGCCACGACGACGGCGTCCGCGAGCACGCGTCGACCCACGTCGATCCCTTGCCTGTCCCTCGCGTGCACGGTACCCACGGGATCCCCGGGGCCCACCACCGTGCCGACGCCCACATCCAGCTCGAAGCCCACGCCCAGGTCGATGGCGTCTCCCATGCGGCGACGACCCCCTCCCAGCGCGACGACCCCGTGGCCCAGGGCCCGCGGGTCGATGGACACCACCTTCCCCGGGCGGCGCGCCGTGACCACCGACGTCTCCGGCGCCGTCCTCAGGACCGCCGGATCATCCAGGACGCGGGGGTCACCCCCCTGGGCCTCCACCAGGCGTCGGAACCGGTCCAGAGCCCTCCCCTGGGCCAGGGCCTCGGCCGCTTTCCTCCGACCCTCCGTCGCTTCGGTCTCCAGCCCTGCCACCACCAGCATGTGCGCCGCCTCTTCCAGAACGAGCCGGGTGAGTTCGTCCGGTCCCTCTCCCCGAAGGCAGCCGATGGCCTCCCTCGTCTCCAGACCGTTTCCCACGGCCCGACCGAGAGGGCGATCCATGGCGGTGAGCAACGCCACCGTATGAAGACCCCTTCCGGACCCGATGGACACCATGGCGCGGGCCAGCTCCAGGGCCCGGGCCTCCTCGGGGATGAAGGCGCCCGATCCCACCTTGACGTCCAGAACGAGTCCGTCGAGCCCCTCGGCGAGCTTCTTGCTCATGATGCTCGCCGCGATGACCGGCACGATGGACACCGTGGCAGTCACGTCCCGGAGGGCGTAGAGCCGGCGATCCAGCGGAGCGATCTCGTCGGTCTGACCGATCATGGCGCATCCCACCCGGGACAGGACCCGCACGAACTCGTCCAGGCCGAGCCGTGTACGGAAGCCCCGAATCGCCTCGAGCTTGTCCAGAGTACCCGTCGTATGACCCAGACCCCTACCCGACATCATGGGCACGAAGAGGCCGAGCTCGGCCGCCAGGGGCGCAAGCACGAGGGACACCTTGTCCCCCACGCCTCCCGTGGAGTGCTTGTCCACGCGAGGCCCCTCGAGGTGGGTCAGGTCCAACGTCCCTCCCGACCCGAGCATGCAGTCGACCATCACATCGGTCTCTCTCCGATCCATGCCCCGGAAATGGGCCGCCATGAGGAACGCCGCCATCTGGTAGTCGGGCACGTCGTCGTTCAGGAACCCCAGGAGGAACGCCTCCAGGTCCTTTGGGGGTATGCTCGCTCCGTCGCGCTTGGCTTCGATGACCCGGGAGGGAAGCATCGGTACCATCTCCGATCCCATTCGAGCTCCTTGGACGCGGTGGAGCGGCCGTCGAGGCCGCTCCCTCCGCCTCCTCCTGGTGTGCCTGATGCTGGTGCCGGTCGGCCTCGTCGCCCAATCGCCGGCAACGGGGGCCGAGGACCTTACCGTCGATGCGGTCCTGCGCGAAGCCGACGCCGCGCACGGGGCCTTCCGCCCACTGGACGCCCTGGTCCGGCTCGACAGCCTCCTCGCTCGACATCCGGACAGCTACGCTGCCCTGTGGCGCGCGGCCCGGGAGGCGGTAAACCTGGAGATGTTGGCCGAGGAGGAGGAGGAGCGAAAGGCCTGGGCCGAAACCGCCGTCTCCCACGCACGGAGCGCGCGGGCCGTCGACCCGGATGGCGCAGAGGGCGCATCCTGGCTCGCCATCGCCCTCGGCCGCCAGGCGCTGGGGGAAGGGCCGCAAGGGAGGGTCCGACTGGCCGTCGAGATCCGGGAAGTCGCGCTGGACGCCCTACGGGTGGACTCCCTGAGCGCAGCCGCTCATCACGTCCTGGGAGAGTGGAACGCCGAGATCCGCCGGATCTCCGGGTTGGAGCGTTGGCTCGCCCGCAATCTGTTGGGCGGGGGCGTCTTCTCGGAAGCGTCCTGGGAGGCGGCCCTCCGCCACCTCGAGCGAGCCGTCGAGCTCAATCCGGCTGGCCTGATCCACCACCTGGGCCTGGCACGGGCGTACCTCGACGTGGGGCGCGACGATGACGCCCGAAAGGTCCTCCGGGATCTCCTCGACCGTCCATCCATCGAGCCGGTGGACCCGCTGCACAAGCAGTCGGCCGTGTCTCTGCTCCTGGACGGCGAGCGATCGGACGACCGAAGCTGAGGATCCGGCCCGGGGCGCCGACGTCAACCAGCGAACTTCTTTCGCGCTCCGTGGATGGCGTCATCCACCCGGACCTTCACGTCGTCGGCGAGATCGTCCCAGCGATCCGTCGCCGTGTCGCGTAGCTCCCCCGCGGCTTTCCGGATCCGCCGCCGAGTGCGTCGGCCGGATTGGGGTGCGGTGAGCATCGTGACACCGGCACCGATCATGGCGCCGATGACCAACCCCGAAAGGAAGTTGAGAACCTGGGCTTCGTGGTTGTACTCCATCCTGTCCTCCAATGGCGGCTCGAGTCGCCCGTTCGGCAGGCCGCCCCGTGTTCTATATTAGCGGACACCGTTGCGAACGACGAGACAGGAGGCTGGATGGACTCGATGGCGGGAGAGTACCGGGAAATCGTGCTGCCAGCGTCGGTGTTCGGTGCGCTGCGGAAGGAGCTGGGATCGGGGACGAGCCCGCTGGCGGCGATCCATGTCCTCCACGCCGCCGGGCACGCGTCGGGTACCGATGCCGCCGAGGCCTTCCTCTCCTCGGCGGGGGGCGACGTGTCGCAGCTTTCCGCGGACGGGTTCTGGCGGGCCGTCGAGGGCTTCGTGGCTCGACGGGGTTGGGGCGGCCTTCGGCACGTCGATCGCCACGAGGGTGTCGGCTTCCTCGTGAGCGACGACTGGGCGGAGGCGCGATACGCTCCCGAGGATCCGGAGGAGGCCGCCTGTTCCTTCTCCAACGGCTTCCTGTCCGGGTTCCTGACCCGGCTGGCCGACGGACCCGTGGCGGTTCTCGAGGTCACGTGCCGGGGGAGGGGGGACGAGGCGTGCACCTTCGCCTTCGGCTCAGGAGACGCCATCCATGAGCTGTACGGCCGCCTCCTCGAAGACGAGGACCTCGACCGGGCCCTGGCCGCACTCTGAGGTCTGCCTGTGCGGGTACTCGGAATCGACTATGGGAAGCGCCGGATCGGGCTGGCCGTGAGCGATCCCACGGGTACCATTGCCTCCCCCCTGGAGACCGTGCAGCGCAGACCGGGCAGACGTCCGCCGCTCGCGCGCCTGGCCGACGTCGCCCGGCAACACGGTGTGGAACGCATCGTGCTCGGGCTCCCGTTGGCCCCAAGCGGCGAGGAGACCCCATGGTGCGAAGAGATCCGGGAGGTAGGCGAGCGTCTTTCCTCGCGCTTGGCCGTGCCGGTCGAGTACGTGGACGAGCGCTTCACCTCGGCCCGGGCGGAGCGAGCGATTCGCTCCATCGGCCTCCGGCGGTCGCAGCGGGAGGAAAAGGGCCGGGTGGACGCCGCCGCGGCTGCGCTGATTCTCCAGGCGTGGCTGGATCGGGCCCCATGAAGCAGCGCCTTCTCACGGGGGTGACCCTGATTGCTCTCACCGGCTGCGCTCCCTCGACCGGTGAGGTCATCGAGTTCCAGGTGCCCGACGGCGCGTCCTTTTCGGCGGTGTCCGACACGCTCCACGATCGGGGTCTGGTCCGTTGGACCAGCGTCTTCGGTATCTATGCCCGCCTCCGGGAGGCGGACCGCGCCATCAAGGCCGGTCGGTACGCCCTGGCGAAGGGGACGACCTGGGGTGCGATCCTCGACGCCCTCACCGAAGGACGCGTCGTCACGGTCCCCCTCACCATCCCCGAGGGATTCCGCCTGACGCAGATGGTCGGGCCCATCGCCCAGCTCACGGGCCAGTCGGAGCCGGAGATCACGCTGGCCCTCCAGGAGGAGGGGGCCGACAGCGTCCTCGGTGTCCCGGGTCCGGGGCTCGAGGGGTACCTCTTTCCCGACACGTATCGATTCGCTCCGGGCGTCTCTCCCGAGGTCGTGATCCGAGCGCTCACCGATCGCTACCGGTCCCTGTGGACCCGCAGGCGCCGCGCACGGCTCGGATCCCTCGGGATGACCGAGCGGGAGATCGTCACCCTCGCCTCGATCGTCCAGGCCGAGGCCCGCCACGTGGAGGAGATGCCGAGGATCTCCAGCGTGTACCACAACCGCCTGGAGCTGGGTTGGCTGCTTCAGGCCGACCCCACCGTGCTCTACGCCCTGGGGGGGCCACGCCAACGATTGCTCTTCGCCGCCATCGACTCCGTCGCTGACGACCCCTACAACACGTACACCCAGCCCGGCCTTCCTCCGGGTCCCATCGGAGCCCCGGGGGAGGCGGCCATCGAAGCCGCGCTCTATCCGGCCGACGAGGACTTCCTGTATTTCGTGGCGAGGATGGACGGCACCCACACGTTCTCCCGCACTCTGGCGGAGCACAACCGCGCCGTCGCGCAGGCTCGTCAGGAGCGGGCCCGGGCCCGCGAGTCCCCGAGCGGCTCGGTCCCGTGACCCGCGCGCGGCTGTCGAGGGCGCTTCGGGTGATGGTTCTCACGGACCGCCGTCTGGCCGCACCCCGGAGCGTGGTGGACGTGGTCGCCGGCGCCCTTGCCGCGGGGGTACGGGGCATCCAGCTGCGTAACAAAGGCGACAGCGCCCGGGAGCTGCTGGAGGTCGGACGGGAGCTGCGTGCTCTGACCCGAGGCCACGACGCTCTGCTCTTCGTCAACGACCGGCTGGACATCGCCCTGGCACTGGAGGCGGACGGCATCCATCTGGGACCCGAGGACCTGCCCGTCGCCGCCGCGCGAAGGGTCGCGGCGGGGGAGCTCCTCATTGGGCGCTCCGCCGACGACCCGGAGGTGGCGCGACAGGCCGTAGCCGACGGAGCCGACTACATCGGTTGCGGCACCGTCTACCCGACCGGCACGAAGCCCGATGCAGGCGGCGTCATCGGCCTCGACGGGCTGCGGCGTGTCGTGGAGGCGGTGGACGTGCCCGTGGTGGGGATCGGAGGGATCACGGTGGAGCGAGCGAGGGACGGGGCAAGCACGGGAGCCGCCGGAGTAGCGGTGGTGGGCGCCGTAATGGGTGCCCAGGACCCCGGAAGGTCGGCACGGGCTCTACTGGAAGCGGTCGC
>JBDHGI010000212.1:0-7602 GCA_039589955.1 Gemmatimonadota bacterium
GTCAGCCCACCGTATAGGAGGATCCATGTCGAGACTACCTCACCGTGTAGCGGCCATGGCCCTGTTGGCCCTTCTCACCCTGTCGGAGTCCGGGTGTGGCCAGTCAGGAGAGGAGACCGAGGCCTCCGGGGCTCAGTCGGGTTCGTGGGTGGTGGCGGACTCCGCCTGGGGAGATCTCCCGGACGGCCGAAACTACGGGGCCACCTCCGCCATCTATCCCGCCCCCGATGGCCGGAGCATGTGGGTGGCAGAGCGGTGCGGCACCAACCTGTGCGTGGACAGCGACGTCGACCCAGTCATGCGGTTCGACCTCGATGGCAACCTCCTGCACAGCTTCGGCGCGGGCATGTTCGCCTGGCCGCACGGGATGTTCGTGGACGATGATGGCAACGTCTGGGTGGCGGATGCCGTGGGCTACGCGCCGGTTCCAGAAGGTTGGGGCCACGTAATCTACAAGTTCAGCCCCGCGGGCGAGCTCCTCATGACCCTCGGGCAGAAGGGGATCGCCGGCGACGGGCCGGACCGCTTCGCCAAGCCGTCGGACATCCTCGTGGCACCCGATGGCAGCGTCTTCGTCGCCGACGGGCACGACGCCGGAGGCAACAACCGAGTGGTGAAGCTGTCGGCCGGCGGAGAGTTCGTCCTTTCTTGGGGAGGGACGGGCGAGGCGGAGGGGCAGTTTCAGGACCCGCACGCCCTCGCTATGGACTCCCGTGGACGCCTCTTCGTAGGCGATCGGGGAAACAGCCGCATCCAGATCTTCGATCAGGAAGGAAACCACCTGGAGACCTGGACCCAGTTCGGCCGCCCGAGCGGGCTCTTCATCGACGCGAATGATGTCCTCTACGCTGCCGACTCCGAGTCGAATACCCGGCGAAACCCCGGCGTAAGGCGGGGCATCTACATCGGCAACGCGCTGACGGGAGAGGTCGCCGGCTTCATTCCGGACCCGGAGCCGGACCCGGACAACTCCGGCACCAGCGGCGCCGAGGGTGTGGCGGTGGACGCCCTGGGGAACATCTACGGCGCAGAGGTGGGTCCACAGACCGTGAGGAAGCACGTCCGGCGATAGCGCCGGGAGGGTCATCATGAAAGGCAAGGCCGGTACCGCTCTCTCCCTGCTCCTGTCGGCCTGCACCGCCGACGAGGCGCCGAGGCCGAACATCCTCCTGGTCTTCACCGACGATCACGCCGTTCGTGCCGTCGGTGCCTACGGCTCCGGCCTGAACGATACGCCGAACATCGACCGGCTCGCCCAGGGGGGTATGCTGTTCGCCAACGCCTTCGTGACCAACTCCATCTGCGCCCCCAGCCGGGCCACGGTGCTCACCGGTCAGTTCGGGCACCTGAACGGCGTTCCCACGAATCGCGACTCCATCCACTCCACTGCGGTCACTTTCCCGGCGCTGCTCCGGGAAGCGGGATACGAGACGGCCCTCGTGGGGAAGTGGCACCTGAAGGTGCGGCCGGAGGGCTTCGACCACTTCGAGGTGCTCCGAGGCCAGGGCCCCTACTACAACCCGGTCCTGCACGGACCCGGCGACAGCGTGCGCTACGAGGGCTACACCACGGACATCATCACCGATCGGGCCCTGGAGTGGCTCGAATCCCGGGACGACGCCGACCGCCCCTTCCTCTTGATGTACCAGCACAAGGCTCCCCATCGGGAGTGGGCTCCCGGCCCCGACCATCTGCACAGCCTCGACGACGTGCAGATCCCGGAGCCGCCGACCCTGTTCGACGAGTGGGTCGGGAGGACCTCGGCGGCCCGCACCCAGGAGATGACCATCGCCCGGGACATGACGGACCGCGACCTCAAGCTCATCCCCCCGGACAACCTCACCGAAGCCCAGCTCTCGGTCTGGGATGCCGCCTACGGACCCAAGAACGCCGATTTCTCCGATGCCGGCCTGGAGGGAGACGCCCTCGTGCGCTGGAAGTACCAGCGATACATCAAGGACTACCTCCGGTCCGTGGCCTCCGTCGATGACAACCTGGGCCGGGTGCTGGACTATCTGGACGACCACGGCCTCACGGAGAACACGCTGGTCGTCTACACCTCGGACCAGGGCTTCTTCCTGGGCGAGCACGGATGGTTCGACAAGCGCTGGATGTACGAGGAATCCCTCAGGACGCCCCTGGTGGTCCGCTGGCCTGCGGTGGTCAGGCCGGGATCCGTGAACGAGGACCTGGTCCAGAACCTGGACCTCGCCGAGACATTCCTCGATGCCGCCGGCGTGCCGGTCCCCGCGGTGATGCAGGGCCGTAGCCTCCTGCCCCTCCTCCGCGGCGAGACCCCCACCGACTGGAGGGACGCCATCTACTACCAGTACTTCGAGTACCCGGGGTGGCACATGGTTCGGCGCCACTACGGCATCCGCACCCACCGATACAAGCTCATCCACTACTACGAGATCGAGGAGTGGGAGCTGTTCGACCTGGACGTCGATCCGGACGAGCTACGGAGCGTCCATGACGACCCGGCCTACGCCGAGATCCGGGAGGAGCTGTACCGAAGCTTGACCGACCTCAGGGCTCGCTACGCCGTGCCGGAGGAGGACCCGGTGCCCTACGTCTCCTGGCCACCCGGCTGACCGTGGCGCCGCGTCCTCGGGCCCGCCACACCCGAACCGGGGGGGGCCCTAGACGCCGACGGACCCGGCCGGCCCGACCTCGGGCCTCCCTCCGGGCTCCCGTCGTTCGTCCGCGGTCAGCCAACGTCCGAAGAGTCCCGCCAACGCCCACGCGGCGCCCGCGCACACCAGGGCCAACATGGCCCAGCGCATCACGCCCGCCGCGAAGGCAGCGTCCAGCGCCGGCCATCGGACCTCGTATTGGGCGAGCTGTGACCACCGGTCCGCGGTCCAATGCCACGCGGTGTGAGCGATGAAGGCCGACACGACGATGATCCCCAACCGCTCCGGGATCCCTCGGCGGACCGCCCAGGTCAGCACCGGCACGGCGAGGAGCAGCACGAACACCTGCCCGATCTCCACCCCCACGTTGAAGGCGAAGAGGGAGGTGAGCAGATGGGCACCCGCGAACTGCAGCGATTCCCGCAGCGCGACGGCGAAGCCGAACCCGTGCACGAGACCGAAGCCGAAGGCCACGCCCCATCGACGGTGCAGCCGGGCGCCGAAGATGTTCTCGAGCGCCATGTACAGGATGGAGGCGGCGATGAGGGTCTCGACCAGCGGGGAGAACCATAGCGCTCCGGGCGCGAGACCGACGGCCGAGGCGATGAGGGTGATCGAGTGTGCCACGGTGAAGCCCGTCACCACGGGAATCAGCCCCCTGACGCTCCGAAAGGGAATCACCAGGCAGAGGATGAAGAGCAGGTGATCGATTCCGTCGAGGATGTGGAGAAAGCCCAGGAAGACGAAGCGCAAGAACGCCTGGTGCCAGCGGGGATCCAGGTGGACCACGCCCGGATTGCCGGAATACTGGAAGACCCGCTCCCCACCCGCCGGCGGCACGAAGTGGATGACGCTCACGGTCTCCAGGCCCAGGTGGGCGAGGGCGGGGTCGATGGAGAAGCGCGCCTGATCCGAATCGATGGCCACCTCGAAGAGCACGTCCAGCAGGGCTTGCTCGGGCACGAGCTCGGTTCCGGGTTCGAGCGGTGGAGAGAGCACGTGCGAGAACGCCCCTTCGAAGGAGGCGAAAGACCTGTCGGAGGGCAGAGAGACCCTGGCCGCCACCACCCGCTCCGCACCCAGGGGCCGACCCTCCTCGTAGAGCTGGACGTAGTCGGCGATCCAAAGCATCGCGGCCTGCCGAAGGACCGGGGCCAGGCCCTCCAGAACGAGGTACCCCGGCCCCCGTCGGGGGAAGTCGATATCGCGAAGGGAGGCCACGGGAGCTCGGACCAGGAGAATGAGCGTCGGGCCCACGGGCTTCACGTACACCTGGACCGTCACGTCCGCCGGAACCTCGTGGGCGCTGGTCGCCCTCGGGAACGAAGTCGATGCCAGAAGGCATAGCCCGACGACGACCACCGTCGACCATACTCCGGGTCCTGTCCTCGACCTCGCTCTCACCGGACTCCTGCGCACGGGTTCGTCCTTCAGCAACCTCTGCCGCCCGCCGAGCCCCCCGCTCCGGGCTGGCGACACGGGAGAAAGATGCTTAGCCTGGCCGTCGCGGGCTGACAAGAGAGCCGGCCCGCATGAGCTCCACGGCAACCCCAAGGGAAATGACCATGAGGCGCAACCTCGTCGTCGGGGCGGGACTACTCGTCTCCATCGTGCTACTCGGGATCGGCGCGACCAGGCTTCAGGAGGCCGCTCAGGCCGGACAGGCCGTCGAGGCGTCCCTCTTCGAGGTGGATCCTTTCTGGCCCAAGCCCCTCCCCAATCACTGGCTTCTGGGATCGGCCATCGGCGTCGGGGTCGACTCCCGGGATCACGTGTTCGTCATCCATCGCCGGGAGAGCCTGAACGAGCGCACCGAGATCGGCGCGGCCACGGATCCTCCTACCGGCTCGTGCTGCGTCCCGGCGCCCAACATCCTGGAGTTCGACCCCGAGGGGAACCTGGTGAACGCCTGGGGCGGCCCCGGCGAAGGATACGACTGGCCGACGTCGAACCACGGGCTGTCCATCGACCACAAGGACAACATCTGGATCGGCGGAAACGGTCAGCTTGACTCGCACATCCTGAAGTTCAGCCGTGAAGGCCGGTTCCTCATGCAGGTGGGCGAGGCCGGACGTTCCGTCGACAGCCGTTCCAGCGACCACTTCGGGAGGGTGGCGAAGATCTCCTTCGACCCGGAGGCCAACGAGGCCTACGTAGCCGACGGATACGGCAACAAGCGCGTGGCCGTCATCGACATGGACTCGGGGGAGCTGAAGCGTTACTGGGGTGCATACGGCAACGAGCCGTCGGACGAGGATCTCGGTCGATACGATCCCGCCGACCCGCCCGCCCGGCAGTTCCGCAATCCGGTACACTGCGCCGAGCCCTCCAACGACGGGCTCGTCTACGTGTGCGATCGGCCCAACGACCGGATCCAGGTATTCCGCACCGACGGGACCTTCGTGAACGAGGTGATCATCGCTCCGCAGACCCTGGGGGATGGCTCCACCTGGGACATCGCGTTCAGCCGGGATCCGGATCAGACCTTCATGTACGTCGCCGACGGCAAGAACATGAAGGTGTACATCGTTCGCAGAGAGACCCTCGAGGTCCTCACGAGCTTCGGCGACGGCGGCCGCCAACCCGGCCAGTTCTTCGCCGTGCACAGCATCGCCACGGACTCCAGGGGCAACATCTACACGACGGAGACCTACGAGGGGAAGCGGGTCCAGAAGTTCGTGTACAAGGGAATCGGGCCGGTCACGGACCGGGACCAGGGCGTCCTGTGGCCGGGGCGGTAGGGGCCCGGGCCGGAGCGTCAGGGATGACGACGGAGGGGTCGGCGTCGTGGGATCCTCCAGCGGCGGGGTAGGCTCGCGCCCCCCTGGGGATTCGCCGGAGCCCCGTGAGCGATCCGGGCACTCGGTGTGGCGCTGGCTGCTCCACGCGTCCTACGGAGTCGCTGTGGTCCTCGCCCTTCGGATCCTGACCCCGGGCCGCTGGCCCGCGGTGTCCGCCCTATGCCTCATCCTGGGGGCTCAGGTCGCCGTGGAGTGGCTCCGCCTCCGGCACGAGAGCGTCAACCGGCTCTTCATGGGCGCGTTTCGTCACCTGGCGCTACGGTCGGAGGTCGCCACCGTGGCGTCGTCCACCTGGTACACGGCCGGCGTGATCGTGGCTCTGGCCGTCCTTCCCCGGGAGGCGGCGCTGAGCGGCATCCTGATTCTGGCCCTCGCCGATCCGGTTGCGAGCCTCGTGGGCCAGCGGTGGGGTCGGCACCCCGTGCTCGGGGGCTCCCTGGAGGGCGTGGCGAGCTTCATCATCGTTTCAGTGGGCGTCCTGCTGGTCCACCACGACCCCTTGGTCGCCCTCCTGGCCGCACCTCCCGCCGCCATCGCGGAGCGCCTCTCCGGCCGAGTGGACGACAACCTGGTCATGCCCGTAGCGGCCGGCGCCATCGTGTGGCTGCTGGAGCTGGCCCTCTGATCAGGGTCCGGTGCGCCGTTCCCGAACGACTCGCGGGAGGCGCCTCCGACCTGAGGTCGTGCCCGACCGTCAGTCGCTGATCCGCGACGTGCGACGTGCTCGAAGCGCTATCGCTGGCCGCCGTCGTCGTCCACCAGCTCGATCGTGTCCGGAGCGTTGGGCACCACGCACAGGAACTCGAAGGGCTCCTCCCCTTCGTCGGCACGATAGTCGTGAGGGACTCCCGCCGGTATGTAGACGACGTCCCCAGCCCTCACGTGATGGATCTCGTCCCCGATGCGCACACGCGCGGCTCCCCGGAGGACGTACTGCTCGTGCTCCACCGTATTGGTGTGGAGCGGCATGCCCCCACCGGGCTGCATGATGAAGCGGCGCAGGGCGAAGTTGGGGCCCTCCTCGGGCCCGATGAGGACCTGCCTGGTCGTGCCCCGCCCCGCCTTCACCTCTTCGGCAGGAAGCGAGCTCGCCTGTCGTACGGGCATGGTGACTCCTGGATGGCTCGGACCTACGACGTGTCCACAAGGTGCTCGGTGATGTCCGGAAAGCAAGCAGCCCGGGACGCGCTGCCGCGCGTCCCGGGCTCCGCGGGCCACCCCGGCTCAGGCGTACGTGGGATAGTCCGGCTCGAACATCGCGTCACGCACGGCGCTGGCCAGGTCGTCCGGACGTGGCGCCCGGGCGAGCCCACGATCGAACGCCACGCTTGCCACGGCCTCGGCGATGCGTGCCGAGACCTCACGGATGCGCCTCAGGGACGGGTAGATTCGTCCCTGCCGCAGGTCGTCCTCACCGACCATCCCCGCCAGCGTCCGGGCGGCCTCGAAGAACATCTCGTCGGTGCACTCGGAGGCCTCGGACACGATGAGCCCCAGCCCGACGCCGGGGAACACGTATGCGTTGTTCCCCTGCCCCGGGACGAATCTGCGACCGTCCATCTCCACCGGATCGAAGGGGCTTCCGCTGGCGAACACGGCCCGGCCGTCCGACCACCGGTAGGCCTGCTCCGCGGTGCACTCCGACTTCGACGTGGGATTCGACAGCGCGAAGATGATGGGACGCTCGTTGATGCTCGCCATCGCCTCGATGACCGGCTGGGTGAAGGTCTGGGGCTGCCCGGACACACCGATGATCGCACCGGGCTGGATCCGCTTCACCACCTCCAGGAAGTCGACGGTGAACTCCCCGTCGTGGGCGTAGGCCTTCTTGTGGGGCGCCAGGTCCGAGCGGCTCTTCACGACCAGGCCCTTGGAGTCGACGAACCAGCAGAGCCTACGGGCGTCTTCCTCGGCCATGCCCTCGTGCATGAGGGCGGCGACGATGAGGTCGCCGATGCCGATCCCGGCCTCACCGGCACCCAGGAAGAGGTAAGGATGGTCGCCCAGGCCGTTCCCCGTGATGCGCAGGGCGGAGTAGATGCCAGCGAGCGCCACCCCGGCGGTACCCTGGATGTCGTCGTCGAACGAGCAGAAGCCGACGCGGTACTTCTCCAAGAGGCGGAAGGCATTGCGTGTGGCGAAATCCTCCAGCTGGACCACTGCCT
>JBDHGI010000213.1:0-7579 GCA_039589955.1 Gemmatimonadota bacterium
TGTCGCCTTCGATGGTGCCGGTCACCGCTCCCCCGGCCCCCCGCGCCGCGTCGACGCGCGTATCCTGCGAGGTCATCCATACCGGCGGAGCTCCCTCGAACAGCCAGCTGCGCACGCCGAACAGATGGGGGAGGTTACCCCAGGGGGCGTCGTAGTAGGGCATCTTCCGGTCGTAGGGCACCTCGACCTCGGGGCGCGTAAAGTCCAGGGTGGGATCCAGAAGCGCCCGGGCCAGCCGGGCGTTTGCCTGGACGAAGTCCACCACATAGCCGCCCGCCGGGAATGAACGGCGCTCGGAGCGCTCCAGGGCGTAGAAGCTGCGAGCGCTCACCGTGAAGGCGTCGGGGGCCTGGTGCACCTCCACCTCCTGGAGTAGCAACCGGTCCAGTAGGCGACGCACCTTGTCCGGGTCCACGCCCGGCCCCGAGGCGGGAATCACCACACCCCGATGGGGGAGGGAGCGGGCCTCGGCGACGGCCCGGGCCACCTTCTCGTGCTGGTCCCGGATCAGCTCGGCGCGCCCGTCCCTCACCACGTCCAGCAACGACCAGAGACCTTCCTTGTGACGGTCCATGGCCATGCGCATGGTGGCCTCCGTGCCGTCGGAGCGCACGAACGCGATGGACCGCCCCGGCCGCCCCCCGAAGGTCTCGAACAGGTACGACGACACCGCGGGACCCAGCATGGCCCACGAAAGGCCGAAGCCCACGCCGGCCACGCCCTCGTAGTCCTTCCGGGAGCTGAAGGACCATCCCTTCTCGCCGAAGCGCTCGTTGGCCCGGCGGGCGAAGGCGTCCCACCAGGCGGGGGCCCGCTCCGGCCAAAGAGGGTGGAAAGGCCGGGGGAAGGGCGGCAGGAAGATCACCGTGGGCCCGCTGTGGACGTCCAGCAGGATGGGCGGGCGCCAATCCATCATGGCCTGGCCCAGCGCCGACATCTCCGGCGTGATGAAGAACCCGAAGTCGCGGTTCACGTCCACGCCCCACGCGTTGCCGTCGGTGTTCATGGCCCAGTGGGCGCGGTTCTCCACCGCCCGGGGATCGGTGGACGCGCCCTCCACGCCGTAGATCCCCTGCCAGGTCACGTAGCGGGCGTGGGAGTCGGGGTTGGTGAGGGGCGTCATGACCACCAGCACGTCGTCGCGGGTCTGCCTGGCCCAGTCGTCCTCCCGGGTGGCCAGCTCCCAGGCCACCTCCTGGAGCACCTCCACCCCCGCCTCCTCGTCGGTGTCGACGATCATGACCCAAACCAAAGCCGGGAGGTCGCCCGTCATGGCGGCGAAGTCCGCGTCGGACAGGGGCTCGGTCGCTGACGTGAGGGCCCGGTAACCCGCACGGATGTCATCCAGCCGAGCCAGGTTGGCCTCGCTCCCGATGACGACCATGGGGAGCGGCCGCCCCTGGATGCTCTGCCCGTACTCCCGGTACGCCACCCGCGGCGAGGCCTCCGCCAGCGTCCGGTAGTAGTCGTAGAGGGCGGATGTGATGGTGTAGCGCGTGCCCAGCGCATAGCCGTGGAACTCGGCTGGGGACGGCGCGACCCGGGGCGACGACGCCTCGGCCTGGACCTGGGCCGCCAGCGGTACGCCACCGCACGCGACCAGTAAGCCGGCCATTGCCGCGATGCGGAGGAACGGCACGGAACGCGGGCGGGGCGCGGACGGGCGGATCATGGTGGCTCCTCGCGGATGACGATCTTGACGCCAACTTCGAGGGGGTCCCTCCGAGCCGCAACGGCGTCTACCCGGTCAGTCCTGTCGCAGCGCCACCATGGGGTCCACCCGCGCCGCCCGTCGCGCAGGCAAATAGCCCGCCCCGTACGCTACCACGCCCAGGAGGCCCACCGCCGCGACCATGGGCACCACGGCCAGCCGCTCCACCCCGAACAGGATGGACTCCGCCAGTCCGCCCAGCCCAAAGGCGGCCACGAGGCCCAGAGCGCCGCCAAGCATCAGCATCGTGCTCACCTGCTTGAGCACCATCGTCTGCACCCGGCCCCGATTGGCTCCCAGCGCCATTCGCAGCCCGATCTCCCGGGTGCGCTGGGCGACGGTGTAGGCCAGGACACCGTAGAGGCCGATGGCCGCCAGGAGCGTGGCCAGCGTCGCGAAGGCCGCGGCCAGGATGCTGATCATGCGGTCCCCGAATGTGTTCTCCCGGATCTGGTCCGCCATGGGCTTCAGGTCGTCCACCGGGAGGTTGGGCTCCAGGCGTCGGACGACGTCGGGAATGGCCCGGAGGGCCGGCGCCGGATCGGTGGCCGTGCGCACGTAGAAGGTGAGGAAGCCCAGGGTCTCGTCCTGCTTGTAGGGTCGGAGATACAGCGGCGGCACCGCCTGTTTCACGTCATTGTACTTGGCGTCCTGGACGACGCCCACGATCTGGATGTCCAGGTCGTCACCCCCACCCTCCGCCATGTACTTCCCCACGGCCTCACGGCCGTTGAGGTTGAACTTCCGGGTGAAGGCCTCGTTGACGATGGCGACGGGAGGTGCCCCTGCCACGTCGCTGAGGCCGAATTCCCGGCCGGCGATGAGGGGCATGCCCATGGTGGAGAGGTAGTCCGGCCCGACCTGGTTGTACCGAGAGCCCCGATCCACCTCCGGGTCCTCGTTCTCGAATCCCTCCACCCGAACGCTGTTCCCCCAGCTGTTCCCCGCGAGGAGGGCGACCATCGAGGACGAGACCTGCGTGACACCCGGGATGGCAGCGAGCTCTTCCTCGAGCTGCTGGAAGAAGCCGGCGCTCCGCTCCGGCTCGTAGCCGTTGAGCATCGGTGCCACCGAGAAAGTGACCAGGTTGTCCGAGGCGATGCCCAGCTCCACTCGGGTCACGTTGGCGAGGCTGGTGACGAACAACCCTGCCACCACCAATAGGGTCATGGACAGGGCGATCTGGGCGGTGACCAGCGAGCCCCGAAACCGCCTGGCTCCCTTCGATCCCGAGGGCTGGCCGGTGTTGGACTTGATGATGGTCACCAGGTCGCGACGGGTGCTGTGGAGCGCCGGATAGAGGCCGAAGAGCACACCGGTCCCGAGAGCCAGGATCGCGGTGAAGCCGAAGACCGAGGGCCGCAGCCCGAAGGCCATGGCCTGCGCCTCCTCGGGAGGCAGCATGCCCTCCATGAGCCCCAGCGTCCAGTACGCCACCAGGATGCTCGCCGCCCCACCGAGGATGCCCAGGAGCACCGACTCGGTGAGGAGCTGGCCGACGAGCTGGCGCCTCTGGCCTCCCAGCGATCCCCGCACGGCCATCTCCATGCCCCGTCTCGCACCTCGGGCCAGCAGCAGGTTGGCCACGTTGGCGCAGGCGATGAGCAGCACCAGGCCCGTGATGCAGAAGAGCATGATGAGAGGCGTCTCGGCGTCACGGTGCATGTTGCTCTGACCCCGGTAGCCCTCGCTGAGGATCAGCTTCCGGGCGCGGAACTGCTCCAGCTGCTGATCGCTGATGCCCGTCTGGAGCGGCGCCTCGACGTCGTTGATGATGCCGGAGTAGAGGCCGTTCATCTGGGCGTCGGCCTGCTCCATGGTTACGCCCGGGGCGAGGCGGCCGAAGACGTAGATCCAGTAGCTGCGTCGGTTGTCGAAGCCCGACCAGATGGGCGTCAGCACCTCCCGCATCGTGATGGGCAGGTACACGTCCGGCTGGCTTCCCAGCGTGGTTCCGTGGAAGCCGACCGGCGCTACGCCCACCACGGTCATGGGCTGGCCGTTGACGATGAGGGTCTGGTTGAGCACTCCGGGATCCGCCCCCAGCTCCCGCTCCCAGTAGTCGTGCCCCAGCACCGCCACGAAGTGCTCGCCGATGTTCTCGTCGTCGATACCGCTCAGGAGCCTCCCCACTCGGGGCTGGACACCCAGCGTCGAGAAGTAGCCGCCGGAGACCAGCAGGCCCTCTCCGCTCACCGTCCGCCCGGCCAGGGAGAGGTTCACGCCGATGGTCTTGTGGGCGGCCAGGTCGGAGAAGCCCGTCTCGGCCTCCTCCAGGTCCCGGAACATCAGGTAGCTGAACACCTCGTCGCAGCTGCCCGCCGAACCGCACGACGTGGACCCGAACTTGAGCCCGGGGTTGGCCAGGTTCACGAGGCGCTCGGGCTCGTGAACCGGCAGCGACCGGAGGAGCATCTCGTCGAAGATGGAGAAGATGGCCGCGTTGGCGCCGATCCCAAGGGCCAGCGAGACCACCGCCACCGTCGTCATGAAGGGCGCCTTCATCAGCGCGCGCGCCGCGTACTTCAACGTCATCATGTCCCGCCTCCCCCAGGTCCCGGTCCGGTTCGTACTCTCTCGGACGAGCCGAGGACGGGAGAAGTTGCAGCCGTTGTCTACGCGAGGATGGGTCGCCCATCTTGCCGGGCCTGTCGTCGGCGTGACGGTCTCGCCCTGGGGCGTCGCGCCCTTCCCGGAACGGGAGTCACCGGATGGAGCAGAGCAGGATCCAGTCTTACGCGGCCGTCGCGGAGGTCGTGTCCGCCGCGGCCATCATCGTGTCCCTGCTGTACGTGGGATACGAGTACCGTCGCACGTCCACCATGAGCAGCCGGGAGGCCGACGTCATCCTCTTCGAGCGGACCCGGGAGTCCAACCGGATCCTCATCGAGAGCCCGGGCATGGCCGACATAGTCCACCTCGCCGAGACGGCGCCCGAGGCGTTGTCCCCCGCCGACAGCCTCCGCTTCCTCGCCTACCGGCAGGACTTCTTCGACACCTGGGAGATCGCCTGGTACTACCACGCCGACGGGATCCTGGAGACCGAGACGTGGGAGGAGTGGGACCAGTGGTTCTCCGAGGAGGCCCGCCTGGCCCCGGACTTCGCCTGGCGGGAGACTCGGCGTCACTTCACGGGAGAGGGCTTCCGCGACCACGTGGATCGGGCGTTGGCGGGGGGGTGAGGGGGCGGCGGCGGGATCCGTAGAGCATCCCATCTCCTGCCAGACTCCCGGTTTCCTGCTCACTTCCGGATCAGCCCTTGGGCCTGGCGAACTCCTCGAGGGGCGGATAGCCCCGCAGGGGCTTCAGGAACGGCTCCTGGTGGGGGTGGCTGTGCCACATCCCGCCCATGGTACGCGCACCAAGGCCCTGCAGCAACGGAAACGCCTCACCTGCTGCACCCGCCCCAGACGACGGGGCCATGAATAGACGCGCCCCCTTTCTACGCCTCCCTGACTGAGGGAGGTCTCGGGCGCATCGCGGCCGTGTGTGCGGCGTGCCGCCTCCCCTGACACGCCGGCCTCGCCGCCGGCCAACTCGGGAGAGCCACCATGCTCAGTCGTCTCGAGCCGCTCCGCGGCGCCACTGCCACTCTGATCGCCTTGACTCTCGCCGGGTGCGCGGCCCAGTCCCCCTTCTCGGGCCGTGTCGCCTTGGACTCCACGCCTCTCGTGGTCGACGTGGAGAACCGCAACTGGTGGGACATGGAGGTGGAGCTCGACGCCGAGGGCACCCAGTTCCGCCTCGGCGTGGCCCCCAGCTACGGACGCGTGCAGTTCCGCGTGAGCGCATCCAGGCTCGGAGAGGCGGGCTACTTCCGCCTCGTCGCGAATCCCATGGACACGGGCCGAGAGGCTTTCTCCAGCGTTAGGGGTCAGGGCGTCTTCACCACTCCCGTCATCGAAATGCTGGACCATCGCCAGGTGCGATGGACGGTGGGATCGTCCGACGCCACCACGAGCCTCATCGTGCGGTAGAGACCCGTGAGGGACACAGGCGCTTGTCTGGAACGAAGTTGTTGTCCCCCCCGGGATCCCGGGCGTACGTTGCTCCTGGGTCACCCCCCCAGCCACACCTCACTCCGTGAAGGAGTGGATCATGACCTGGTGGTCGTCGCGGGCTTCTTCACCCTGCCGGCCCGGCCTCCGTCCTCCCCGGCCCGGATGGAGCGCCAGCCTGATCCACCGGCCCACGGGGGTCACTCTCCTCCTGGCCTCCCTCCTATCTCCCAACCCTGCCGAAGCCCTGCAGCTGACCGCCGGTGCCACCCCGGCGGGGATAGAGATCCTGGTCCTGGATGAGGCGTACACCGTCGAAGGACCCGATGCGCCGGCCGTTCTGCAGCATTTGAGGACCCGGAGCCGTCTGGGCCTGTGGACGAGCTTCCCTTACCGGTATCGGTGGAGCTACCGGACTCGTGTGGTGCCGACCTCAGCCGGACTGCCGTCGGACAAGTGCGAAGTGACGGAGTTCGAGCTGGACTTCACCGTGACCGCTAACTACCCCCGCTGGGTCCAGAGGGAGGGGTCCGAGGAACAGGTGATCGCGGCGTGGGAGAGCTTCGAGGGGCTTCTGGAAGCCCAATGGGAGGAACGCCGGCGCTTCATGGTCAACGCGGCCCGGGAAGTCCGGCGGCAGGTGCTGAGGCTCGAGGAGCCCTGTTCGCTCATGCAGCAACTGGCCAACCGCCTCGTCAGGGATGTCTTTGCCCGGGAAGCGGAGGATGAGCGGCAAGCCATCGCCGCCGGGGAGCGAGTTCGCCTGCGCTGGCCCCCGGAGGGATTCGAGGACCTTCTCAGTGGCCAGGAACCTGCGGTTCCCGGGGAGGGGTCTCCTCCCGGAGCTCCCGCCGCCGACCGGCGGGCGCCAGCCCGAGGATTGGCGGTCGCCTCGATGCCCGATCTCACCCCCAGGCGCATGATGGGGGTGGCGGCGGGGATTCGGAGAGGCGAGGAGGTGGAGTCTCTGGAGGCATTTGGCTACGCCGATCCCACCGGGGAAGTGCCCCTGACCCCGGACACCCCCTTCCGTTTTCCGGCCATGACCGAGGTCGTGGTGTCGGCCATAGCGGCCTCCATGGCCGCTTCGGGGGCCGTGGACCTTCATGCCCCACTCTCCACCTACCTGCCGGAGCTGGACGAACGTCTGGGCACCGTGACCGTTGCCGACCTCCTTGCCCACCGATCTGGATTGGATAACGCCGCCCCGGCCAACTCGGTATGGGCTCTCCCTCCTGACACGGTCTGGGAGGTCATCCTGGACGACCTGGACGACCGGGCCGTGTTTACCGAACCGGGGGCGATCTTCTCGCACTCCCGCTACAGCTACCCCCTGGCCGCCAGAGCGCTCAGCCGAATCCTGGGGGAGGCCCTTCCCTCTGCGGCCCGTCGGGACCTCTTCGAGCCTCTGGGCATGGAAGGCACCTCTCTGCTCCAACCTCTGGAGGGTCTACCCGTCCTCGAGACGACAGTCCCCGACCTCCTGCGATTCTGGGAGGCCTGGTTCCGCGGAGAGGTGGGCCTTCTCCCGCCCTCACCTGCCCCGGGGGATACCGGGATTGGAGGAGGGCCCCAGGCCCGCGTGTACGAAGGCGGCCTCTGGTGGGACAGGGTTGGGGGACAGACTCGTCTCTCCCGGATGTGCGCCGCGGGCTCGGAGGGCGACGCTGCCGGGTTCCAGGTCTTCCCGGATTCGGCCTTGGCCCTGGTGTTCTGGTCCCGGGCGCGGAACTCGCTGTACGAATTCCCTGCCTCCTCGGTGGAGTTCCTCCTTGAAGAGCTGGGGGTGCACCTGGGCCTGGAAGTGGACGTTCTGGAGCCCGGGCGGATCCGGGGAGACGCGGAGATGGACACCGGGACGCGACCCTGC
>JBDHGI010000214.1:0-14502 GCA_039589955.1 Gemmatimonadota bacterium
GTATAGATCGGTCGGAGCTCCTCGGCGCGGGTCAGGTGGGCGTCTGCGGCCTCGTACTCGTCCAGCCCCATGGAGGCCAGGGCGGCCAGGCGGTGAGCGAGCGGGTTGGTCGGGTCGGCGGCGATGCCGGCCTCCGCAGAGGTCAGGGCCTGCCGGTAGAGCGCCTCGGCCTGGGCGTCGTCAGCGGTCTCGTCGGCCTCTTCCAGGGCACGCTGGGCGGCCCGGGTGTCATCGGTCTGGCGTGGGCGCTCGCCCTGGCTGATCACCTCTCCTCCCGGGACGCCCGGGCCCGAGGCGGTGGTGCCCGAGGTCGCGCCGCCACCGGCGCATGCGGAGAGGCCGAAGGCCATCGCGAAGGTCAGGACGAGTCCGTGGCGGATCTTCATCCGGGGGATCCTCCATTGGGGTCGTGAATTGGGTAGACCGAATAAGTTAGAGGAGGCGGAAAAACAGGTCAAACCACACGGCCACCCAGGATTGCGCGGATTCGACCCAGGGCCTCCTCCCTCCCCAGAGCTGCAAGGATCTTGCCGAGATCGGGGCCCTTCGGGGAGCCGATCAGGGCCACTCTGAGGGGATGGAAGATCCCCGCGCCGCGGGCCCCGGCGCGGGCTCCTGCGTCCCGGACCACCGAGGACAGCACGTCGGCCTCCCACGGCTCCACCGCGGCCAGCGCCTCACCCACGCGCTCGAGGACGCGCGCCGCCGCGGGGTCGGCGGCCACCTCGGCCCGGGCGGAGCTCACTGCCTCGTCCCGCGAGGGGTGGATCAGGGGGAGGTGCCGGTTGATCTCTCCGTACGTGGACAGCCGGGAGCGGAGGACGTCCACCACCGCCTCGACCCGGTCGAGGGCCCCGGGGAAGCGCTCCACGTCCACGAAGGGTCGAACGTGCCGCGCGAGGTCGCCGAGGCTCTCCATGGCGATGTGCTGGCCCCCCATCCAGGACAGCTTCTCCGGATCCATCTGCGTGTCGCTCTTCCCGACGCGATCCAGGGAAATGGCCGCCACCAGCTCCTCACGGCTTAGAACCTCTCGCTCCTCCGGATGCGACCACCCGAGGAGAGACAGGTAGTTGACGATGGCGTCCGGAGGGTACCCCACGTCCCGCAGCTCGGCCACCGCCGCGGCGCCTTCCCGCTTGGACAGCTTGCGCCCGTCCTTCCCGAGGACGGTGGGCAGATGCGCGAATACCGGTCGGGCACGGCCCAGGGCATCGAAGACGAGGGCCTGCTTGGGGATGTTGGAGAGATGACCCACACCCCGGATGACGTGGGTGATCTCCATGCCGATGTCGTCCACGACCACGGCGAAGTTGTACGTCACCCGCCCGTCGGAGCGGCGTACCACGAAGTCGTCCAGCTCCTCCCTCGGGACGGACAGCGAGCCGAAGACGGCGTCCTCGATCTCCACGTCCCCTCCGGTCCCGGGCACGGCGAAGCGGATCGCTGGAGGGGGACCGGCCTGCTCCAGATGCGCGCGCTCGGCGGCCGTCAGGTGACGACACCGGCCGGAGTAGCGACGGACGTCCCTGCCGTCCTTTCCCTCCGTCGTGTCCGACTCGAGCTCGGCGTCGGAGCAGAAGCAGGGGTAGGCCCGTCCGGCCTCGAGGAGGGCCTCGACCGCGGCGGCGTAGGCTACCCCCCGCTCGCTCTGCCGGTAGGGTCCGCAGGGTCCCCCCACGTCCGGGCCTTCGTCCCAGTCGAGGCCCAGCCACGAGAGATCCTCCAGGATGCCCTCCTCCCCCCCGGCCACGTTCCGGGCGGTGTCCGTATCCTCGATGCGCAGGACGAACGCGCCGCCGTGGTGGCGGGCGAACAGCCAGTTGAACACCGCGGCTCGGACGTTGCCCAGGTGGAGCCGGCCGGTAGGGCTGGGGGCGAAGCGAGTGCGAACGGTCACGCTGCTCCTCTCGGTACAGGATGGTGGGTCGGCGGAGGGATAGGGCTTCTCCTCACCTCCCCAGGTACGTGAGGACCCGGCTGGCCAGGGCCTCGGAGAACCCCTCGAGCCGGGCGATCTCCTCCTTGGACGCCTCGCGGACGCCCTTGACCGAGCCGAATCGACGCAGGAGCTCGCGCTGGCGACGGGGCCCGATTCCCGGAATATCGCCGAGCTCGCTCCGGATGGTGCGCTTGCCCCGGAGCTTGCGGTTGTAGGTGACGGCGAAGCGATGGGCTTCGTCGCGGATCCGCTGCAGGAGGTGGAGGGCGCGGTCCCGCCGGTCCAGGTGCACCGAATGCCTTCGGCCGGGCAGGAAGACCTCCTCCTCCCTCTTGGCCAGGGCGATCACGTGGACGTCCCTGAGCCCCAGGGCCTCCAGGGCTCCCACGGCCGCGCTCAGCTGCCCCTTGCCGCCGTCGATGACGGCCAGGTCCGGCATGGGGCGGTCTTCGTCCAGGAGACGCCGGAAGTAGCGGTGCACCACCTCCTCCATGGATCGGAAGTCGTCGTTTCCCCACTCGCCCCGGATGCGCATGTGCCGGTAGCCGGCTTTCTTGGGCTCTCCGTTCTCGAAGACCACCGCGCTCGCGACGGTCTCGGTTCCCTGGGTGTGGGACACGTCGAAGCAGACCATGAGTCGTGGAACGACCTTCAGATCCAGGGCTTCCTGGAGGCTGTAGAGGGCGTCCTCGGCGCGGTCGGCCGCGTAGGCCAGCGCAGTGACCCGATCCTCCAGGACGTGCCGGGCATTCTGCCCCGCGAGCTCCACGAGCCGGAGCTTCCCACCCCGGAGGGGCAAGCGGACCGCGACCCTCCGGCCCGCAGCCTCGGAGAGGATCTCCTCCAGCACGGCGGCATCGGCCGCCGCCCCCGGAAGCAGCACCGCCCGGGGAAGATCCGCCAGACGAGCGTCGCCGCCGCCCAGGTAGTGCCGAGAGAGAAGTGAATCCAACAACGTCCCGTCCGGCTCCTGGCCCACGTCGGTGAAGCGCAGGGACTCGCGCCCCAGAAGGAGGCCCGACCGGATGCGGAGGACTACCCCGGCGGCCAGACGACCGTCCCGGGCCAGCCCCACGACGTCGAGATCGCCGCCCTGGGCCTTGTGGACCCGCTGCTCACGGGCCAGGGTGTCCAGGCCCTGAAGCACGTCACGGAGCCTCGCCGCGTGCTCGAAGTCCAGTCGATCGGCCGCGTCCTGCATCCGCTCCTCCACCTCCCGGCGGAGCCCCTCGGTGTTGCCCGCCAGGATCTCGACGATCTCGTCGATCATCTCCCGGTACGAGGACTCGCTCTGCAGGCCGACGCAGGGGGCCTGACACCGGCCGATGTGGTAGTCGAGGCACGGCCGATCGGGGCCTTCGACCGGGAGATCGTAGCGGCAGGAGCGCACGGTGTGCAGGCGCTTGATGACCTCCAGGGCCTGACGCATGGGTCCCACCGACGTATAGGGGCCGAAGTAGCGCCCTCCGTCGTTGACGATCCGGCGGGTCACATACACCCGGGGGAAGCGCTCCTGCGTCGAGACCTTGATGTACGGGTAGCGCTTGTCGTCCCGGAGGAGGATGTTGAACCGCGGTCGATGCTCCTTGATGAGGTTGGCCTCGAGGATGAGGGCCTCGGCCTCCGTCCCGACCACGAGCGTCTCCATCCCGTCCACCCGACGCATGAGCTCCCGGGTCTTGGGGGCCTGGTCCGCCTCCTTCCGGAAGTAGCTCCTCACCCGGGGACGCAGCGACTTGGCCTTTCCCACGTACAGCACCTGCCCGCGAGCGTCCTTCAGGAGGTAGACGCCCGGCCTCGTGGAGAGCTTGCCCAGGACGTCGGGGTCAACGGGCACGAGGGTCTCCGAGCACGGGTGGTCGGCGGGGCTTTCAGAGACTCAGGCGACGGCGGAGCGCCGGATGGGCATCCCCACGCCGAGGACGCTCGCCGAGGCCAGATAGACTACCCCGAACGGCACGAGCGTTTCCAGCGCCGTCACGATGGGATGGGCCCCCGGGAGGACGAGCTGCAGGCCCACCCCCGCCGCCGCGGCCAGCGATGCGGCGAGCGTCATCCTGGCCAGCGGGCCCGCGCCGGGACCGTGGGACCCGATCCGGCGCGCCAGGGCCCGACGCAGCAGCACGTACTCGGTCCAGGCGGCGGTGGAGGCGCCCAGGGCCAGCCCGGCGGCCCCCAGGCGCAAGGTCGCGAAGCCGAAGCCGTCCAGGGGGATCATCAGGGCGAAGCCCACCGCGGCGGAGAGCCCCACCCTCAGGAAGGCGATTCGGGCCGGCGTGCGGGTGTCCCGGAGGGCATAGAAGGCGGACGAGAGCACCCGGGAGCTGGCCGAGGCCGTGAGTCCGAGGGTGTAGGCCGCCAGCACTCCCCAGGTGACGAGGCTGTGGGTGGGTCCGAAGGACCCGGTCTCGTACAGGGCGGCCACGATGACGTCACCGAGGGCCAGGTACCCGAGGGTGGAGGGAATGAGGAAGAAGGCCGCGCGCCTCAGGGCCGCGCTCACCCGGCGGGCCAGGATCCGCTCCGCCTCTCCCCTCATCCGGGACAGCTCGGGCAGCTCGGACGCCGCGACGGACATGCCGAACAGGGATATGGGCAGCAGATAGAAGGTCTGGGCATAGCCGAGCAGAGCCACCGCCCCGTTCAGCAGCCGTCCGGCCAGGAAGACGTCGATGAGCCCGCTCAGGTTCACGACGCCTCGCGCGGCCACGACCGGCCCGAAGTTCCTCACCGCCTCGTCGACCCCGTAGACGCCCTTGCCGAGGGAGAGGCGGAACCCCTTCAGATGGCGCAGGACGAAGGGGAGCTGGACTCCCAGCTGGAGCCCTCCGCCCACCAGGGCGCCCCACGCCAGGGCGACGACCAGGTCCTCGAGGCCCAGGGCGAGCCACCACCCCCCGGCCACGAGGGTGATGATGATGGCCAGGTTCCAGAACACCGGCGCCACGTACGACACGAAGAAGCGGCGGTGGCTGTTGAGGATTCCCAGTGCCCACGCCGCGATGACCAGGATCCCGGCCATGGGGAAAAGGACGCGGATCAGCGTGGCCGTGAGCGCCTGCTTCTCGGGATCCCACTCTCCCAGGAAGAGGGACACCAGGGGACCGGCGAGAAGCACCCCCAGGAAGGTCAGGGAGCCTGCCACCACCGTGAGGATTCCCAGCGCCGCCCCGGCGAAACGTCCGGCATCCTCCTCCCTGCCCTGTTCGATGAGCTCGGCGTAGACGGGAATCAGGGACGCCGACAGGGTACCCTCGCCCAGGAGGTTCTGGAGGACGTTGGGGATCTTGGTGGCCGCTCCCCAGGCGTCGGCGAAGTCACCGGCGCCGAACCAATGAGCGAACACCCGTACCCGGACGAGGCCGAAGATCCGGCTCAGAAAGATGCCCGCGCCCACGCGGGCCGCGGCGCGGGCTTCGGGGGGACTACCGCCTTTCGTGGCGGGTCCGGCCTCAGCCTTCCCGGTCACCCGGGGGGAGAGCGGCGCCCTCGTCGGGGTGGCGCTCGGCGAGGAGCTTGTGCAGGAACTGGCTCTCGTCGTCCAGGCGGGTGATCTCGCCCGCCAGCCGCTCCACCTCCCCTTCGAGGAACGCGATGCGCTCCGCCGTGAGATCGGGTGCCCCGTCGAGGCTGCGTCGCTCCAGTCGCGAGGCCAGGGCGCGGCCCACCTGGGAATCGAGGACGATGGCCATCAACGGGATGAGAACGACGAGGACCAGAATCAGCTGTAGGAACATGAGCCGAAATTAGGCGCCAGAGTGTGTCGGGATCAACGGGAGACCCTCATTCTTGTACGCTCGAGGGTCACGACAGATTCACCCGGAAGGCCTCGGACACCTCCTGGAGGAAGGCACCGCCATAGCGGGTGAGGTAGTAGAAAGGGCTCAGGACGCGCTCCTGGGGCCTCCCGCCAGGGAACAGGTGGAGCTGTGCCTTCTCGAGCTGTGCCAGGGCGATCTCGTTCTCCCGCTTGACCGCATGGACGATCTTCTTCTCGAGATCCGTCAGGGCGTCGAAGGCCTGGCTGCGCAGGTGCTGGACAGGACCCTTGAGGGTCGGATCGAGGCTCTTCACGGCATTCTGCAGCTCGGCCACGTTCTTGCCGATGGCGCCCCGAAGGGCCCCCAGGGCCGCCCGCACGTCCCCCGGGACGTCGTCCCGGGCGATCTCGCTGGCGATCTCGTGGAAGGGCCGGTCGAGGTCCGCCACGTCGAGCCCGAACTTGTCCAGGACTTTGCGGATCTTCGACTCCACCACGGTGGCACCGAAGCGTGGGTGGATGACCGGCATGCGGATGCCGTACGCCTCGAAGTACGCCGCGAGCTGGGCGAAATAGGCTGTCTCTCCCGGACCGGCCACGTAGGACAAGGTGGGAAACACGGCGCTCTCCACGACGGGCCGGAGGAGCACGTTGGGGCTCAGAACCGAGGGGTCGGCGTCCGCGCGCGCCCGAATGTCCGCCGCCGACAGGCGCTCTCCGGAGGTGCGCAGGTGGTAGCCCTCGTCGTCCCGATAGAGGCGCTCGCGTCCGGCGGCTCCCTCGAGGAAGAGGTTCACCCCGCCCTCGAGGAGCGTGACCTGCAGGCCGTATCCCGCCCCCTCCAAGCGGCTTCCGGTCTCCAGGAGAGCCTGCTCCAGCTCGGCGGCACGCTCCAGCTCCTGGTCCAGCCACGGACGTGACGCCGCCTTGAGGGCGAAGTCGGCGGCGTCGGTGAAGTAGAGCCCGAAGGGCCCGAGGAGGTGCTCGAGGATGGTCCGGAAGCTCCCGGGCAGGGTCCGATCCTCCCGACTCGACTCTCGAAGCAACTCGAGGTAAGGTGCACTAAAATCAGTGTCAGGAAGGAATTGTATGGTCTCGTCGAGGATCCGCCTGATGCCGGGGCCCAGGGGGATGCGGTGGAGCGGCGGGTGGCGGTCGGCGTGGGGTGCCGCCAGCGTGGGGGTATGCAGCTCGTTGTCCAGGCCCACGATGGACGTGTGGTTCGCCTCGGCCCAATCGTGGTCCTCCGATGCCACCCAGAAGAGCGGGAGGACCGGACGACCGAGGCGAGACTCCAGGGCCTGGGCCAGTCGCACGGCGGTGAGCCCCTTGTACACGCAGTACAGCGGGCCGCCGAACAGGCCGGGTTGCTGGCCGGTGGTAACGAAGTAGCCTCCTTCCGCCACGAAGCGCTCGAGGCGGTCCGGATCGGCCCCCGGAGGCACGCCCACGGCCTCGGCCGCTTGCTCCCGCGCCGCGAGGTCGAAGCGTCCGTCCACCTCCGCGGCCTTGGCCTCGTAGGCCGAGACGTCCCGGAAGTGGCCGGCGTAGAAGGCCAGTGCTCCCGGCTGACCCGCCAGGTAGTCGCGGACCAGGGCAGCCCCGGCGGGCTGCCCGACCCGGAGCTCGAGATTCAGAGAGGTTCCCGCCAACTCACGCTCCTTTGTGGTAGGGCTCCCCACGGACGATGGTGCCGGCCCGGTACAGCTGCTCGGCGAGGACGAGCCTGGCCATCTCGTGGGGGAGTGTCATGGACGAGAGGGACAGGCGCAGGGCGCTCCGCTCCAGGACCCGGTCGTCCAGGCCGAAGGCGCCTCCCAGGACGAAGGCGGCCCCCGGGGCCCGACAGCCGATCCGCCAGGGCGCGCGAGCTCATGCTCTTCCCCACCCGGGTCAAGGCGTAGAGCTCCAGGCCGTCCGGGACCGTCGAGAGGATCCGCTCCCCCTCCGCGGCCCTGACCCGATCGGGCTCGGGGCTTCTTCCCCTGGCCCCGGCGGCCACTTCCACGACGTCGAGCTTCCAGTACCGCCGGGCCCGGGCCTCGTAGTGGGCCACGGCGGCGTCCAACTCCCCCCTCACGCCGCCAACCGCCACGAGGACGAGCCTCACCAGGGCAGCCCTTCGGAGCGGCTCACGACGGTGTCCCGGAGGTATCGCTCGTTGTCGCGATGGGGATAGTCGAGCATGTAGTGCAGCCCCCGGCTCTCCCGGCGGAGCCGAGCGCTGCGCACGATGAGCTCGGCCACCTCCAGGAGATTGCGGAGCTCCGCCCCCTCCTCCGTCCATCGGGTGCGAAGCCAGCGCAGCGCCTCGGACGCGGAGAAGCGAGCGATCTCGGCCTGGGCCCGGAGAAGCCTCTCTTCGGAGCGCACGATGCCCACCAGCTCCCACATCAGGTCCCTCAGCTCCGCCCGGCGCGTCGCGATGGCCTCGAGATCCGGCTCGTCGGTTCCCGGCGTGGGCAGGTCAGCCGGGATGGGTGGCATCACCACCTGGTTCTCCCCCACGTCGAGTCGGTAGGAGACCATGCGGGCCGCTCGATCCGCGAACACCACAGCCTCCAGGAGCGAGTTGGAGGCCAGTCGGTTGGCGCCGTGGACGCCGGAGCAGGCCACCTCTCCGGTGGCGTACAGGCCCGCCACGCTGGAGTGCCCCATGCTGTCCGTCAGCACCCCGCCGCAGACGTAGTGGGCGGCGGGAACGACGGGAATCCCCTCGGCCGGCTCCACTCCTCGGGCCCTGCACCCCTCGACGGCGTCGGGAAACCGTTCGGTCAGGCGACCCGCGGGGATGGACGACACGTCCAGGACCACGTGGGGCTCGCCTCTCTCCTTCAGCTCCCGATCGATGGCCCGGGCCACCACGTCCCTCGGGGCCAGGGACCCCTGCGGATGGTACCGCTCCATGAAGGACATGCCGTCGAGGGTCCGGAGCATGCCGCCCTCGCCCCGCACGGCCTCCGAGATGGGGAAGGCAGGGTCCTCGGTGGGGTGGAGGGCCGTGGGGTGGAATTGGATGAACTCGAGGTTGGCCACCCGCGCCCCCGCACGGTAGGCCATGGCGATGCCGTCTCCGGTGGCGATGCCCGGGTTCGTGGTGTGCCGGTAGACCTGCCCGCATCCGCCCGCGGCCAACATCGTGAATCGGGCCTGCGCGACCACCACGTCACCCGTGCGGTGCTCCAGGAGTGTGGCGCCGGCGCAGACGGGTCGCCCCGAGGCGTCGGGAGCCACCAGGAGGTCGAGGGCCATGTGATCCTCGAGGACCTCGATGCGGGGCTCGGCCTCCACCGCCGCCAGCAGGGCCGACTCGATCTCCCGCCCGGTGTGGTCTCCGGCGTGGGCGATGCGTCGGCGAGAGTGGCCTCCTTCCCTGCCCAGGGAGAGGCGGCCTTCCCCGCCCCGGTCGAAGCGGGCGCCCCATTCGATGAGCTCGTGCACCCGGGCCGGACCCTCCCGGACGAGGGCCTCCACCGCCTGGGGGTGGCACAGGCCCGCTCCGGCCACGAGGGTATCCTGGATGTGCAGGTCGAACCGGTCGTCCGGGCCCAGCACGGAGGCGATGCCGCCCCGGGCGTAGTTGGTGGACGAGTCGGCGCGCTCTTTCTTGGTGGCCAAGAGGATCCGGGCCCGCTGCGCCAGCTTGAGGGCGAACGTGAGCCCGGCGATCCCACTCCCGATGACCAGGACGTCGGCCGACCGGACCAACTATCTCGCCTCCCCTACCGCTCCGAGGATGAGCTCCCGCACGGCCTCTTCTCCTTCCTCCCAACGCAGGGTTTGGGTGAGAACGCGGACAGGGCCCAGGATCGACTCGAAGGCCCGGAGCTTCACCGCATCCTTTTCGGTGACGACAAGGGTACGGCTTCCGGCCCGGACCCGTAACCCCCGGGCGTCGCGCTCCGAATACCGATGATGGTCGGCGAACGGCACGAGCTGGACATCCTGGCCGGTCGCTTCCGAGGCCTGGGCCCGGAAGGCCTCCGGGCGGGCCACGGCCGCGGCAGCGAGGACCGGGCCCTGCGGCCCTTCGGTCCGGCGTCCCTCGAGGTCCTTCCACTCTCCTGGCTCCAGCGCGGCGACGCCGACCCGGAGGTGGGGCCACGACGTGCGGACGGTGCTGGCCAACGCGGCGGCCCTGGCCCAGGACGCCGTCCTGCGCACCACGACGGCGACGTGGGCGCGCCCCAGGGCGTGGATGGGCTCGCGGTAGGGCCCCCGGGGGAGCAGAGCCCCGGGAAACGGGTCCTCCGCCGCCAGCAGGACGACGTCGACGGTCCGGGCGAGCCCCCGATGCTGGAATCCGTCGTCCAGGACGACCACGTCGGCCCCCCGGCGGGCGGCCTCGCGGGCGAGGGGAGCCCGGGAAGCCCCGGCCAGGACCGGCACGGCGGGATTCCACTTCCGGTGCAGCAGCAGCTCGTCCTCACCGTACCCCCGGGCCAGCAGCACGGGCCTGGCTCCCGAGGCAACCAGAAGACGCACGACCCAGGCCGAGAACGGCGTCTTCCCCGTGCCCCCCACCGTCAGGTTGCCCACGGAGACCACAGGGATGTCCGCCCTCTCCACGCCGCGGCCGCGCTGGAAGCGACGGTTGCGCGCCGCGACACCGGCCCGATACAGCAGCTCGAACGGAGCCGCAACGATGGATGCCAGGGTCCCGGATCGTCCGGCCTCCTCCTTCCACCAGCGACGCACCCAGTCGTGGATCGCCGACTTCACGGCTCGCCTCCCTCCGTCACCCGGGCAGTGAGCTCGTACAGCGTTCGCCCCAGATCCTGTGCCGCCACCGCCAGGGCCTCGCGTCCCATGTGCCGCTCGATCCATCGGGGCTCGCCGTACTCGATGCGGATCCGGGACAGCGGTCGGGGCACGAGTAGCCCGTCCCAGCTCTTGAGCCTCCATCCCCCGGAGGCGCCCACGGCCAGCGGAATGATGGGAAGGCCCGTGGTCTGGGCCACGGCCAGCGCGCCTGGCTTGAAGACGTGCACGGGCCCCTGGGGGCCGTCGGGAGTCAGGGCCAGGTCCTTTCCGGCCCTGGCGGCCCGGATGAGGGCCTTGAGGCCCCTGGTCCCGCCCCGGGTGCTCGATCCCCGGACCGTCCCGAATCCGTTGCGCTCGATGATCCGGGTGATGTATTCCCCGTCGGCGTGCTCGCTCACGAGGACCACGATGCCCTCCTGGCGGTGGTAGTGGACCAGAGGAAGGAGCTGTCCGTGCCAGAAGACGAACACCACCGGCTGTCCCTGCTCCCGGAACCGGAGGTAGTGCTCCGCCCCGACCCGGTGCACGCGGGTGGTGGAGAAGAGAGCGCCCACGAGGCCCGTGCCCAGGACCCCGGCCGCCTCGAACTTCAGGTCGCTCAACGCTGCGTCTCCTCGAGGAGGGACAGCGCCTTGGCGGCGACCCGCTCCGACGCCCCGGGGGAGCCCAGCGCCCCACGGATCCGCTCCAGCCCGGTCAGCTGCCGGCCTCGTGCCGGCGACTCCTCCAGGAGGGGGATGAGGAGCGCGGCGAGCCTCTCGGCCGTCGCGGCTCCCTGCAGCACCTCGGGGACGACGGGGGCCCCGGCCACCAGGTTCGCGAGGGCGATGTAGGGGACCTGAACCAGTCGGAGCGCCAGCCAATACGTGAGGGGATGGGTCCGGTAGGCCACGACGAAGGGGACGCCCGCCAGGGCCGCCTCGAGGGTGGACGTGCCGGACTTCACCAGCGCGGCGCGGGCGTGGCGGAGGAGCGCGCGGGTCTCGTCCACCACCGGGAGCGACGTCTCCTTAAGCCAGGCCTCCGGGACCGAGGTCGCGCGAGCCAGAACGGGCTGGACCTCGGGATGGCGGGCTCGCACCAGGTCCGACGCGGCCTCGAAGAGCCGCAGGTGACGATCGATCTCCTGTTTCCGGGAGCCGGGGAGCAGGGCGAGAAGAGGGCGCGCCGGATCGAGCCCCCACCGGGAGCAAAGGGACGCGCGATCGGGCACCTCGTCGGTCCGCTCCAGCAGAGGGTGGCCGACGAAGGACACGTCGGCGTCCACGGCCTCCAGGATGTCCACCTCGAATGGGAGGATGACCGCCACGTGATCAGCCTGTCGGGCGAGCTTTCGGGCCC
This sequence comes from Gemmatimonadota bacterium, assembly GCA_039589955.1. Taxonomy (GTDB): domain Bacteria; phylum Gemmatimonadota; class Gemmatimonadetes; order Longimicrobiales; family Gaopeijiaceae; genus SZUA-318. Next base: position 11,808 of record JBDHGI010000214.1, read on the forward strand.
GGCCGGGCTTCCACGCCCAGACCTGGGGGGCGATGTAGTACAGGACCGGGATGCCACGCCGGTGGGCGGCCTCGGTCACCCTCAGATTGAACCCCGGGTAGTCGACGGGCAGGACGAGATCCACGTCGCCGGCGTCCAGCATCCCGACGACCCGCTTCATCAGGCTCCGGAAGAACCCCAGATGCCGCACGACCTCGGCGAAGCCCATGACGGCCAGGTCGTCGAGTCCGGCGAGAAGCCGCACCCCCTGCGCTTCCATCAGGGGTCCGCCGGTGCCGATCAGGTGGACGTCCGGCATGCGGGCGCGGAGCGCTCGGGCCACGCCAGCAGCGTGCTGATCGCCCGAAGCCTCCCCGGCCAGGAGGAGGATCGTGGGCCGTTCCTTCACCGCCGAGGGCCGATCAGAACCGACCGAGATACCAGATCAGGGCCACCACCAGCACCAGCAACGCCACGAGCCGGCCCATGGGCATTCCCTTTCGGGCATCCTTTCGCCTACGCCGGACCTTGATGAGCGACATGGCCTTCTATCCGTTCCTCGATGGCCAACGCGAGGGCGAGGGCCGCCCTCCCGTCCTGTCCCGACACCGCCGGAAGCCCCTGCCCCCGCACCGCATCCCTGAAGTTCTCCAGCTCCCTCCGTAGTGGCTCGGCTCCGTCCCCCCGAAGGGGGATGCGCTCCACGATGCTCGCCAGGTCCAGGGCGGAGGAGCCCGTGGACGCCTCCGTCTGGATCTCGCCGAGGTCCCTCTTCAGCCTCAGGAACTCCCCGTTCCCCTCGGCCAGATTCAGGCTCAGGTAGCCCGAGGGCTGGAAGAGCCTGAGCTTTCTCATGCGCTCCGTGGAGATCCTGCTCGCCGTGAGGTTGGCCACGGCTCCCCCCCGGAATGAGAGGCGCGCGTTGGCGATGTCCACGTTCGGGGTGAGCACCCGGACGCCCGACGCGGCCACCTCCTCCAGGGGAGTACCCACCAGGCTCATGACCAGGTCCACGTCGTGGATCATGAGGTCGAGCACGACGGCGACGTCGGTGCTGCGGGGCGTGAAGGGCGCCATCCGATGGGATTCGACGAACAGAGGACGGTCCAGATACCGCTCCGCCGCCAACACCGCCTGGTTGAAACGCTCGACGTGGCCCGTCTGGACGAAGGTGCCACCTTTCTCCGCCGCCTCCAGGATCCGGTCCGCGGACTCCAGGGAAGGAGCCAGGGGCTTCTCCACCAAGACCGCCTTGCCGGCGGCGAGCGCGACGGTGGCCACGCTCTCGTGATCGGTGGTGGGCACGGCCCCCACCAGGGCGTCGGCAGCGTCGACGAGGCCGTCGAGATCCCCGTGGACGGGCACGTCCAGCTCCGTTCCCACGTGAGCGGCCCGGGCGTCGTCGATGTCGTGGATCCCCGCCATCTCGACGTCGGTCAGACCCGCCAGGATCCGGGCATGGTGAAAGCCCAGCGCCCCTACGCCCACGACGCCGATCCGGACCCGGTCCACGGACGCCATCCGCTTCAGAGGGTGATACCGCGCTCGCTGGCCCGAATGAACTGAAGCAGATGTCGGACCTCGGGAATCGAAGGCACCTCCGTCTCCACCCGCTCCATGGCCTGGGTGAGGTTGAGCTTCGACTTGAAGAGGATGCGATACGCCTGCTTGAGAGCTTTCCGGACGTCCGCCGACAGGCCCCGGCGCTCGAGCCCAACGGCGTTGAGGCCGTAGAGGTGAGGTGGGTTGCCGGCTGCGCGACAGTACGGCGGCACGTCCTGGGCGATCCGGGACCCGCCGCCCACGAAGGCATGCGCACCGATGCGCACGAACTGGTGGATCGGGGTCAGCCCGCCGACGATGGCCCAGTCCTCGATGAGAACATGACCGGCCATGTTGACCGAGTTGGCCAGGACCACGTGGTTTCCCAGCTCACAGTCGTGGGCGATGTGGGCGTAGGCCATGAGGAGGCAATCGCTCCCCACGACGGTCCGGCCTGACGCAGCGGTACCCCGGTTCAGCGTGGCGAACTCCCGAATGACCGTGCGATCGCCCACCTGCAGAACGGTCGCTTCACCCTGGAACTTCAGGTCCTGGGGATCGGTTCCGAGGACGGCGCCGTTGGCGATTCGACAGTCCTCGCCCACGGTCGTGTCCCGCTCGAGGAGGACCCGAGGACCGATCTCGGTGCCGTCACCGACGCAGACCCGAGGGCCGACGATGGCCCACGGACCCACCACCACGCCCTGACCGAGCTCCGCTTCCGTGTCCACGATGGCCGTGGGATGGACCGTGGTCTCGCTCCGGGTCTCTACGGTCGTCTCGCTCATCGGTCCACGATCCTGGCCATGAGGTCCGCTTCGGCAACCAGATGCTCCTCAACATACGCCTTCCCGCGCATCCTGCAGGTGTGACGTCGCGCCTGCAGCATCTCCACCTCGAACACGAGCGTGTCCCCGGGCGTCACGGGGCGACGCCATTTGACGTTATCCAAAGACATGAAGTACACGACCTTGTCGGCGAGGTCCTCGGCCGCCTCCATGAGCAACAGCCCCCCGGCCTGCGCCATGGCTTCGATGATGAGCACCCCGGGCATGATGGGGTGGCCCGGATAGTGACCCTGGAAGAACGGCTCGTTGATCGTGACGTTCTTGACCCCGACGATCCGTCTGTCCTGCTCGAAGTCGATGATCCTGTCCACCAGGAGCATGGGATA
>JBDHGI010000215.1:0-7341 GCA_039589955.1 Gemmatimonadota bacterium
GACGGGCTCGAGCTGGCTCATTCAGGACTCCTTGAGTGTGACGGCGTTGTCTCGGTGATGGGCGAGGAGCTCGGCGGGTGTGACGGTGGCCACGCCCACCTTCCCCACCTCGATGGCTGCCGCGTGGTTGGCCAGCATCGCCGCCTCCGAGGCCGACGCGCCGGCGGCGACGGCCACGGCCATGACGGCGGTGACCGTGTCCCCCGCCCCGGACACGTCGTAGACGTCCCGTGCCACCGTGGGCACCCGGACGTGACGGCCGTCTCCGGTCTGCAGCGCCATGCCGTGCTCCCCCAGGGTGAGGAGAAGGTGGTCGCACTCCAATTCCCGGCGGGTGTCCTCCATCCAGCCGGGGTCGTCGGCGTGGATGAAGTCGCCCAGGGCGTCGGCCAGCTCCTTGGCGTTGGGCTTGAAGACGGTGGCCCCACCGTACTGGAAGAAGTTGCGTCTCTTGGGATCCACCACGCTCGGGAGGCCCTGGCGGCGGGCCGCAGCGAGGGCTTCGCGGATCACGAGGGGCACCAGCACGCCCTTGTTGTAGTCCTCCATGACGAGGACGTCGCTCTCGGCCGCGAAGCTCGCCACGGTGTCCGCCAGGGCCCGGGCCAGACCTTCCGAGGCGTCGGACTCCACCTCCCGGTCGACCCGAACCACCTGCTGGTGCCGAGCCAGGATGCGGGTCTTGACGGTGGTGGGACGCTCGTCGGTCAGGACGAGCCCGTCGGTGTGGACGCCCATGGAGGCCAGCGTGTCGCGTAGGATCTCTCCGGCCTCGTCCCGTCCCGCGCACCCCACGACGCGGGAGGCGGCTCCCAGGGTGGCGACGTTGGCCGCCACATTGCCGGCGCCGCCCACCGCCGAAGCCTCCTCCTCGACCCGGACCACCGGCACGGGGGCCTCCGGGGAGATCCGGTCCACGGATCCGGTGATGTACCGATCGAGCATCACGTCGCCGACCACTAGGACTTTGACGTCCCGGGCGGCGGCGAGGATCTCCTCGATGCGGGCGTGGGTCAGGCGGTCCACGGCGCCCTCCCCCGTCCCTCGAGCTCCAGCATCCGGTGCGTGTCCCCCTCCCGGGCCAGGAGCGCGTCCTGGAGGTTCACGGACACGCACACGTGATTCGGCACGATTCGCACGCGGTCGCCCACGCGGGGGCTCCAGTCCGTGCGCGACAGGTCCAGCACTCCGTGCTCCTCCGAGAGCCCCTTGACGAGGACGCCCGGGCGGTCCAGGACGAAGCCGAAGCCCTCTCCGCCCCTGGCTTCCTTCGACAGCGCCTTCGAGCCGGCGTCCACCACGGCCTGACCCGGCACCGCGGTGCTGACCACCGTGGCCAGGACCGTGTAGGCCAGGTGATCTCGCTGGGCCACGCCGACCCCCAGGGCCTCACGGTCGAAGAAGATGCACGAGCCCGAGCGGATCTCCGTGATCCCCGGCATCCGGTGGCTGCTCCACAGGGTCGGTGTCGATCCGCCGGACACGACTTCGGGTGGCAGGCCGGCGCCCCCGAGGGCGTCGAGGATACGCGCCAGGCGCCGGGCCACCTCGGCGATGGGCTGCCCCTGGCGGGCCTCATCCATGCGGATGTGGCCCGGATAGAAGAGCAGCCCCCGGAAGGTGACCCCCTCCTTTCCGGCGGCCTCCCCGGCGATGGCCACCACCTCTTCCGGGGTCTGCACGCCCACGCGCCCCAGGCCGACGTCCGCCTCCACCACGACCCCGAACGTCCGCCCCGCCGCGCGGGCCGCCCGGGCGAGGGCCTCGAGCACGGCGGTGGAATCCAGGGCCACCTTGAGGTCGACCGACGGATCCAGCGCGCAGAGCCGCTCGAGCTTGGACGCACCCACGGGCGGGTAGGCCAGGAGGAGGTCCGACGTCACCGAGGCCATCACCTCGGCCTCCCTGGAGGTCGCCACCGTCAGCCCACGGGCGCCGGCGTCGAGCTGGATGCGCGCCACGGCCGTGGACTTGTGGGATTTGACGTGGGGTCGCCACGCGAGGCCGTGCCCCGTGGCGTACTCGGCGACCCGGCGGGCGTTGGCGCGCACCCGGTCCAGGTCCACGTATCCGACCGGGGTTTCGACGTCCTCCGGGCTCGGAGCCGCGGTCATTCGACGACGGTCCCGATGGCGCTCAGGAAGTCCTGGTCCGTCTCGCTCACGGGCCCGAACTTCATCCATCGGAGCACCCCGTCGCGATCGATGAGGAAGGAGGCCGGGAGCCCCAGGACCTGATAGGTCTCCATGCCCACCATCCGAGGATCCACCAGGATGGTGTAGGTGACCCCGTATTCCTCGATGAAGTCCGTGATGAGGTCGGTGGCGTTGCCGGTGTCCAGGGACACCCCGACCACCTCCAGGCCCCGAGGTCCCCACTCCTCGTAGAGGCCCTGCAGAAAGGGCGTCTCGTATCTGCACGGGGCGCACCACGTGGCCCACAGGTTGAGGAGCACGGGCCTGCCCCGGAAGGAACTCAGCGTCACGGAGTCCCCTTCCAGGGTGGCGGCCTGGTAGTCCGGTGCCGGCGATCCGATCCGTGGGCCCACGTTGTCCGCGGGCACACAGGCCGTGATCACGAGAGGCACCGCCACCACGTTGGCGACGAGCGATCTGATCCTCACCTCTTCACCTCCACTGCGGTCATGCGGATCCTCGGGTTGGTGGCATCCGATACATCCGTCCAAGCCAGAAGGACCCGTCCGGGATCCCAGGGCACCTCCGCCATTCGGGGAAAGCCGCTGGCCCGCTCCGCCGAGGAGGACGTGACGACCCACTCGCTTTCCACGACGGCGCCCGCGGAGGCCACGCGGCGGAGGCGGATGTCCGCCCCCTCCCCTCCGGTGCGCTCCAGCCAGCTCACCAGGGCGGACCCGTCCTCGCGCATGAGGAGGTCCACCCGACCGGCCGGGTTCCCCGAGTCCACGCGCGCGGGCGGGCCGAAGGAAGCACCGGCGTCGGCGGAGAAGGCCACGTAGACCCGCGGCTGGTCCCCGGCGGCGGTGAACCAGGCCACGGCGACATGGTCTCCTCGGGCGGCCACGGCGGGACCGTTCACCGGGCACCCGGCGATGTGCCAGCCGTCGTCGTGCACGGCGGCCCCTTCGCTCCAACCCTCCTCGGTGAGGCGGGTGACGTAGATGTCACGGATCTCCTCCTCGGATCGATCACGGTAGACGACGACGGGTCCCCGCGCCGTCACCGCCGCGTCGGTCTGGCAGCAGTCGCAGGCCCTGGCGTCCAGAAGAACCTCCGGGCCATGCCGGCCCCGGGCGTCCGTGCGGCGGAACCGGACGGTCATCTCCCGAGTCGGAGGCTCCCCCGTCGGGCCCTCGGCGAACTTGCGTCCGTCGAGCCAGGTCATCCCCACGCCCTCATCGAGAGGAAACAGGCTCACGAAGCCGTGCTCCGTGGGAGAACGGTCCTCGTGGGGGATCCACGCGTCGGACCAGGAGCCGCCTTCGTCCGTGGAGCGGACCACGCGGACTCCGTAGGCGAGGCCCGGGCCCTCCGTGCGCTGCAGCCAATGGGACCAGAGCGTCCCGTCGGCTCCGGCGACGACCGAGGGAAAGTCGGCCCAGTTGACGAAGAAGTCGTCCCCGTGGGCTGCCCGGGTCCGGGGGGCCCAGCCCTCCGCGGTCAGCCGGGCCACCCACAGGTCGTGCCCTCCCCCCCGGGCCGGTTCCAGCCAACTCATGTAGACCTCGTCCTCCGTGGTGGACAGGAACGGCTGACCGCTGCCCACTCCCGCGGGCGTCTCGAGGTCTGCGCGGGGGATCCGATCCCTCACCTGGCCGTCCGAGCAGGCCCCGAGGGCGAGGACGGCGAGGGCGCTGAGCGAAAGGGCCGAGGCCCCTCCGGCGTAGCCTCTAACGGTGGCGGAGGGCGCTGGCTCGATTCGTGAGGGTAGATACGGCAAGCTTCTTGCTCCCGGCGGCTGAGGACAGTGGGCGGAAATCTCGGTCCACCCGGCCCCCAGGGCAACGCGGCAGGGAACGGCCGGGCAGGTTCGGGTGTTCCTTGATCCAGAGAGGGGCCCCGGGGACGTCCTAACGAGCCCGCGACCTCCGGTGTCCTCAAAACGAGGGTTGTCTAACCGTGACCGCGACGCCCAGCGCAGTCTCGACCCAGGTGGTGAAGAAGATGACGCAGTCTATCCGAGGTATCGGCAGGGCCGGTGTCGCCGCGGTCTTCCTGGCGGCGGCAGCCGCCCTCTTCGTCACGCCCGACCCGGCCTCCGGCCAGTACTTCGGACGGAACAAGGTCCAGTACGACGATTTCGAGTTCTCCACGCTACGCACCGAGCACTTCGACATCTACTTCTATCCGCTCGCGGGCGAGGCAGTGGAAGACGCCGCTCGCATGAGCGAGCGCTGGTACGAGCGCTTCGCGCGGGCGTTCCAGCACGAGTTCGAGAAGTCGAAGCCCGTCATCTTCTACGCCGATCACCCGGACTTCCAGCAGACCAACACCCTGTCGGGCTTCATCAGCGAGGGGACGGGCGGCGTGACCGAGTCCCTGAAGAACCGGGTGATCATGCCCCTCACGGGCTCGTACTGGGACACGGATCACGTTCTCGGCCACGAGCTGGTTCATGCGTTTCAGTACAACATCGCCCAGTCGCGCCGGGGCGGAGGGCTCCAGGGTCTGAGCGCGCTGCCGCTGTGGCTCATCGAGGGCATGGCCGAGTACCTGTCGGTGGGCCGGGACGACCCGCTCACCGCCATGTGGATCCGCGATGCCATTCGACGGGACGAGCTGCCCACCATCAAGCAGATGACCCGCGAGTCGCGGTTCTTCCCGTACCGCTTCGGGCAGGCCCTGTGGGCCTACATCGGCGGAACGTGGGGTGACGACGCGGTGGTCCAGGTGTATCGCCGGTCCCTCCGGGTGGGCTTCCAGCCCGCCATCGAGCAGATCCTGGGCATGCCGCACGACACCCTTTCCCTCCGCTGGAAGGAGAAGGTGGCCGAGGACTACCTGCCGCTCATGGCGGATCGGGACGCACCGTCGGAGTCGGGAACGCTTCTGCTCGCGCCGTCGACGGGATCCGGAACGCAGAACGTCTCTCCGGCCGTGAGCCCTGACGGGCGGTTCGTCGCGTTCCTCTCCGAGAAGGACCTCTTCTCCGTCGACCTGTTCCTGGCCGATGCCCAGACGGGCCGCGTGATCCGCAAGCTGTCCAGCGCGGCGTCGGATCCCCACACCGAGGCCCTCCGGTACATCGACTCGTCGGGCACCTGGTCTCCGGACAGCCGCTTCTTCGCCTTCGTGGTTACGGCCGGCGGGGGCAACGAGCTGGTCATCATCGACGCCGACAGCGGCGACGAGACGCGGCGCGTGACCTTCGGCGACCTGGGAGCGCTGAACAACCCGGCGTGGTCGCCGGACGGCCGCCGGATCGCCTTCTCGGGCTCGAGAGGGGGGATCAGCGATCTCTACCTCTACGACCTCGAGAGCGAGGAGATCACCCGTCTGACCGCCGACAAGTACGCAGACCTCCAGCCCACGTGGTCGCCGGACGGCGGCACCCTCGCGTTCACGTCGGACCGGGGCCCCGAGACGAGCTTCGACCGGCTCACCTACAGCAAGTTCCAGATCGCGCTGCTGGATCTGGCCACGAACGAGGTCCGGACGCTCCCGTTGTTCGGCAACGTCAAGCACATGAACCCGCAGTACGCCCCGGACGGGGAGAGCCTGTACTTCATCTCCGACCAGGACGGGTTCGGCGACATCTACGAGCTCGAGCTCGCCACCGGGGACGTGCGTCGCATCACGCGCCTGGCCACGGCGGTCAGTGGCATCACCTACCTGTCTCCGGCCATGACGGTGGCGGCGAACACGGGGCAGATCGTCTTCTCGGTGTTCGACGAGCTGGAGTTCCACATCTACTCGCTGCAGCCGGGCGCCGGGGAGGCCGTGGCCCTCACCGAGGGTGCGGAGGATCAGCCGGGGCGCAAGCTGCCCCCCACGAGCCCGGATCGGTTCAGCCGCGTGGCCACGTATCTGGCGGACCCCGACGTCGGCCTGCCGCCCGCGGGCACGTATCCCGTGACAGATGCCGACGACTACGACGCGTCCCTGAGCCTGGACTACGTGGGCCAGCCCACGTTGGGCGTCGGGACCGACAACTTCGGCAACTACATCGGGGGAGGCGCATCGGCATACTTCAGCGACATGCTGGGGAACCGGATCCTCGGTGTGGCGGCGATAGCGCAGGGCACGTTCAAGGACATCGGCGGTCAGGTCTTCTACGCCGATCTCTCCGACCGCTGGAACTGGGCCGTGAGCGCGGGACGCATTCCCTACCTGTTGGGGTTCTACGACATCGGCAGCGATGACCGGGGCCCCTTCCTCGCCCAGTACCGATACCGGATCTTCAACACGTCGTTGGGCGGTCAGGTGGCCTACCCCTTCAGCTCGACGCGTCGGATCGAGTTCAAGGGGGGGGTCACCCGGTACAGCTACGACATCGAGCTGGACAAGCTCTACCTCGACCCCTTCGGCAGGATCATCGACTTCGAGAGGGAGCAGCTCGACGACCAGACCCCCGATCCCCTGAACCTGGTCCAGGCGGGGGCGGCCTTCGTGGGTGACAACACGATCTACGGCTTCGTCGGCCCCATCCGCGGCGGTCGCTTCCGGTTCGAGGTGGAGCAGACCGCGGGCACCGTGGACTTCACCACCATCATCGGGGACTGGCGGCGGTACTACAGCCCGACGAGGAACCTCACGGTGGGCATGCGGGGACTGCACTATGGGCGCTACGGCCTCACCCCGGCGGAGAACGAGGAGGACGGCTTCGGGCTGCTGCGGCCCCTCTTCCTGGGCTTCGAGACCTTCATCCGCGGGTACGCGTACGAGAGCTTCACGAACGAGGAGTGCGCGCTGAGCAGCCTGGAGAGCGGATCCACCGACGGATGCCCCACCTTCAACAGGCTTTTCGGACAGCAGCTCGCAGTGGCCAACTTCGAGCTCAGGGTTCCCTTCATCGGGGTGGAGCAGTTCGGGTTGATCAACTTCCCCTTCCTCCCCACGGAGCTCGTCTTGTTCGCCGACGGCGGGTTGGCGTGGGACGAGGACGAACGTCCCGTGTTGGAGTGGAGCCGCTCCTCGGCCGAGAGGGTACCGGTCTTCTCCACGGGGGTGTCGGCCCGGTTCAACCTGCTGGGCTTCATGATCCTCGAGGCCTACTACGCCTATCCGTGGCAGCGGCCGCACAAGGGGTGGCATTGGGGCTTCCAGCTGGCCCCCGCGTGGTAGGACTTATCGGTTGCCGGTCCTTCGGGCGGATGGGGGAGGGGCCGCGGTCCCTCCCCCATTTTCGTGGGTCGGCGAGATC
>JBDHGI010000216.1:0-7634 GCA_039589955.1 Gemmatimonadota bacterium
CTTGCGCCTGAAAGTGCGACGCTGGGCACTGCGCTGGGACACTGCGAGCCCGAGCGGAGCGGGAAGTCAGCCGAGGCCATAGTAGCCGCATCGCACGGCGGCGAAGGGCCGAACGTGAGGAGCCGAACCGGAACGAAGGGCTCGAATGGATCGCACAGACGCAGGCAAGAAGGCTGAGAGGCTGGAGCGGGCCGGGAAGGTAGGCGGCGGAACCGCCGAGGATACCGGTGCTGCGCGTCAAGCGGTTCCGGCGTCTGGAGAGAAGACCGGGGAGGGGGCTCCGGGACTACGGATGGAGGAGGTGCTGCGACGCGAGAACGTGCTCACTCAGATGGGCCTCGTGAGCCTCCTCGACCAGCACCGGAGACTCAAGTGCAACTCATGAACCGCCGGATACGGACCCGTACGTCCGGTGGTGTGGGAGGGCGGCGGCGGGCCCTACCCGATCGAGCCTGGATCCGGCAGAGGCGACGGGGGTAGGCCCACTCCCCCCGACCCCCCGGCGTCCCGCAGGAGAGAGAGCCATGCCCACCGTCCGAGCGACGAGACGCGTCCATTTCTCTGCTGCCCATCGACTCCACCGCCCGGACTGGTCCGATGAGCGCAACGCTTCCGTGTTCGGTGACTGCGCCAATCCGAATTGGCACGGACACAATTACGAAGTGGACGTGACGGTGGAGGGGCCCGTGGATCCGGAGACCGGCTACGTGATGGATCTGAAGCTGCTCCGGGAGGCCGTGGAGGAGCGCGTGGTCCGCGACGTCGACCACAAGAACCTGAACTTGGAGGTGCCCTGGCTCGCCGACGTGAATCCCACCACGGAGAACCTGGTCGTGGCCATCTGGGACCGCATCGTCGACGCGCTGCCCTCGGGAGTCCGGCTGGCCAGGGTCGTTCTCCACGAGACACCTAGGAACTTTGTCGAATACACCGGAGAGCAGGGCCTATGAGCACGGAGGGAGGATCGACCCGGGATCTCACGGATGTGCCCTTCCCGGATCTGGTGGCGGAGATGATCCGGCGCTGTGGGGACGATCCGGACCGCGAGGGGATGCTGAAGACGCCCGAGCGTGTGCACAAAGCCATGACCTTCCTCACCCAGGGCTACGCGCTCACGGCCGATGACGCCATCGGAGGTGCCCTCTTCGAGGAGCGGCATCACAACATGGTGTTGGTGAAGGACATCGAGCTCTATTCCCTGTGCGAGCACCATCTACTCCCGTTCTTCGGCAAGGCGCACGTCGCCTACATCCCCGACGGGCAGATCATGGGGCTGTCCAAGGCCGCCCGTCTGGTGGAGGTGTTCTCGCGTCGCTTCCAGGTGCAGGAGCGGCTCACGGAGCAGGTCGCGCAGGCGATCTGGGACACGATCCGGCCCCAGGGCGTGGCGGTCGTCGTGGAGGCCTATCATCTCTGCATGATGATGAGAGGAGTCCAGAAGCAGAACTCGAAGACCATCACGTCGGCCATGCGGGGGGCCTTCCTCGAGGACCATCGCACGCGGGACGAGTTCCTCCGCCTCACCACCAGCGTGCACCAGCCGCTGTCATGACCCGGCCGACCCCGCTGCGCGGACGCACCGCCCTGATCACCGGAGCGACTCGGGGCATCGGTGCCGCGGTGGCCGAGCGGTTCGCCGAGGCCGGAGCCGAGGTGTGGCTGATGGCGCGCACCGCGGGCGACGTCCGGTCTCTGGCCGGGCACCTCGGTGGTCACCCCGTCGTGGCCGACGTCACCGACGACGTATCGGTCTGGGACGCGCTGGACCGGCTCCAGGAGGAGGCGGGCGGGCCGCCGTCCGTGGTGGTCCACGCCGCAGGGGCCTTCGGGCTGGATCCGTGCGCCGAGACCTCGGTGGAGTCCTTCGACGCCCAGGTAGCCGTCAACTTGCGAGGGGCGTTCCTCGTGACCCGGGCGCTTCTCCCGGGGATGCTGGCTCGGGGGGATGGGCTGATCGTGCACATCGGATCCGTGGCGGGCCGGAAGGCGCTGCCGGGCAACGCTGCATACTCGGCCTCCAAGTACGGCCTGCGGGGATTTCACGAAGTGCTGCTGGAGGAGCTGCGAGGCTCGGGCGTGCGTGCGACGCTCATCGAGCCTGCGGCCACGGACACCTCCCTCTGGGACCCCTTTGAGCCCGATGCGCGGCCGGACCTCCCGGGCCGGGCAGCGATGCTTCGGCCCGAGGACGTTGCTGAGGCCGTGCTCTTCGTGGCCACCCGCCCGCCTGACGTTCGCCTTCCCCTCCTTCAGATCGAGCGTGCTTGATGAGCGAGTCCCACGTGTTCACCGTCTCGGCCCAGGCGCACTATGACGCCGCTCACTTCCTCGCGAACTACGAGGGGAAGTGCCGCAAGGTGCACGGCCACCGGTACGTGGTGGAGGCCGCGGTCCAGGCCCGCGAGCTGAACGCGGCCGGCATCGCGTTCGACTTCGTGGACCTGAAATCGGCGCTACGGGACCTGGCCGACCATCTGGACCACGAGCTTCTCAACGATCTCCCGGAGTTCGAGGGGGTGGAGACGAGCGCCGAGAATCAGGCCCGCTGGTTCTTCGAGGAGCTGCGGAATCGGCTGCCTCCGGACATCGCGGAGGGGCTCCTCTACGCCCGAGTGTGGGAGACACCAGGCCAGTGGGCCCAGTACGGCCCTGCGCACGCCCCCGTACCGGCCCCCCGAGCGACGACGGGGTAGCGGGGTCGCGTGCACCTGCTCCTCACGGATCGCCTCACCTGTCCCCGGTGCGGACCGGAGTTCGGGCTCATCCTCCTGGCGGACCGGATGGAGGACCGCCGGGTCGTGGAAGGCACCCTAGGGTGCCCCAACTGCCGGGACGGATTCGCCGTACGGGGGGGGTTCGGGGATCTCCGCGCCCCTCCCAGGGGAGACCTGCCGCCCGGGAGGGCGGGCGAGCCCGGGAGGGAGAACCCGGCCGAGGCGGAGCGGATCGCCGCCCTCCTGGGTGTGAGCGAGGGCCCGGGCATGCTGGCCCTGGTTGGAGGGGTCGCCAGGCACGCCGGAGTCGTCGCGACCACGGTGCCCGGGGTCGAGGTCGTGGCGGTCGACGAGGATCTCGCCAGCTGGCCTGACGTGCCCGCCGTGAGCCGCATGGCGGCCCGACCGGGGCTGCCTTTCTTCGGCAGGACGTTCCGCGGGGTCGCGGTGGACGGGGGGTGTGGGTCACCCTGGATTCGGGAGAGCGCTCGCGTCGTGGCCCCCCTCGGAAGGGTCGTGGTGACGGCGGCCGGAGGGGGTGCGAAGGAGGCTCTGGTGGCGTCGGGCCTCCGTGTCCTGGCCGATGAGACCGGAACCGTTGTCGCGGCAAGAGGTTGAGAGTGCGCGGCCGTTGCGCCCCGGGCACGGCGGCGCCTACCTTCCGACGGCCTGGCATTCGGATGGCCCCGGGGCAGGGCTGACCCTGGACTTCCCTTTTCCCCCACGCGCATGGCGTTTTGGAAGAAGCTCATCGGTCAAGACAGCCCCTCGAAGGTGGACTACTATCGGGAAGGGGTCGAGCTCCTCGGGGAGGGGAAGTTCCACGACGCCCTCACGTCGTTCCGGCTGGCGCTCAAGGAATCCCCCGGAGACACGCTGGTCCTTCAGCAGATCGCCATCTGCTACACGCGTATCGGATTGACCAAGGAGGCCGCCAAGACCTACAGGCACGTGCTCCAGAAGGAGCCCGATGCGTCCGGGGCCCACTACGGCCTGGCATTCATTCTGCTCCGGTCGGGCCAGCCCGACGAGGCCGTCCAACACCTCGAGGCCTTCCTGGCCGATCCCCCTTCCGATCAGGCGGCCCGCGACCACGTGAATCACGCCCGTTCGACCCTCGCGCAGCTGCGCGGTGAGGCTCACGAGTCCGCCCTCGAGCCCCAGCCGCCGGATGAGCGCGCCTAGGGTGCGGCTGCGGTGGTCGGGGGAGGGGCTGGTCTTCGGCGGGGAGACCGGCGACGGGGCGTCCATCACGGTGGACAGCGACGGGAAGGCCGGTCCGTCCCCGACGCAGCTGCTGCTCCTCTCTGTGGCCGGCTGCATGGCGGTCGACGTCCGGCTCATCCTGGAGAAGTGCCGGGTGCCCGTGGATTCCCTCGAGGTAATCGTGGAAGGGGACCGGGCCCCGTCTCCACCGCGGAGGTTCGATGCCCTCCGGCTCGTGTATGTCCTCAAGGGCCCCGCCGAGGCCGATGAGGGCAAGATCGAGCGAGCGGTCCAGCTGTCGAAGGACAAGTATTGCAGCGTTCTGCACACGCTGCGTGAGGATGTGAGGCTGGACATCCGGATCGAGCGGGTCTGATCGTCCGCAGCTGCCTTGTCGAGGAGCGCACACCGATGCCGCAGAAGACCTATGTGTCCAACGACACACCCCTTTCTCGGCCCACGCTGACGCGGCTGTTCTTCGAGGCAGCGGAGCGCCACGCGGCCAAGAGCGCATTCGGCCGCATCACCGAGGACCTCGCGGTCGAGGAGTTCTCGTACAGGGAGGTGCTCCGGAGGGTCCGCCACGTGGCCGGCGCCCTCGAGGCGCACGGCGTCACCCGGGGCGATCGCGCCGCCATCCTCTCCATCAACCGTCTCGAGTGGGCTCTGGCGGACTACGGGTGCCTCTGCGCCGGCGTGGTGGCCGTGCCCATCTACGCCACGCTCCCCGCGGCCCAGGTGGAGTACATCCTCCGCGACTCGGGCGCCAAGGTGATCTTCGTGCCCCACGAGGAGCAGATGGCGAAGGCGCTGGAGGCGACGGGCGAGCTAGCCCACTCTGTGGAGATCGTTGTCTTCGATCCTCCGGCCGACCTGCCCGAGGGTGTCGTCTCCTGGGAGGCCTTCCTGGAGGAGGGCGCTCGCCACGACGCGAGCTTCACCGAGGAAGCGTTCAAGGCCAGGGCGCTCCAGGCCGGTCCCGACGACGTCGCCACCATCCTCTACACTTCGGGAACCACGGGCGACCCCAAGGGCGTCATGCTCACCCACGGGAACATCGGATCGAACATCGAGGCGGCGCGCATCGCCTTGGACATCGGTCCGGAAGATTCCGAGGTGAGCTTCCTGCCCCTGTCCCACATCTTCCAGCGGATGGTGGACCACCTGTTCTTCAGCTGTGGTGGCACCATCGTCCATGCGAGGGCTCTGCTCTCCGCCATCGAGGACATGGGGATCGCCCGGCCCACCGTGGGGATCGCCGCCCCGAGGGTCTATGAGAAGATCTACGCGGGTGTGATGGACGCGAGAGGATTGAAGAAGGCCATCATCTCCTGGGCCACAAGGGTGGCCGACGAGATGGCGGAGGCTCGCCTGGCGGGACGGGAGCCCGGGGGCCTCCTGGCGTCCCGATACCGCCTGGCAGACCGACTGGTGTTCTCCAAGGTGCGGGCAGTGTTCGGAGGGCGGATCCGCTTCTTCGTGAGCGGGTCGGCGCCGCTGTCCCCGATGCTGGGCCGCTTCTTCTATTCCATCGGGCTCCCGATCCTCGAGGGGTACGGGCTCACAGAGACCAGCCCCGTCACCAACGTGAACACCTTCGAGGACTTCCGCATCGGGACCGTCGGAAAGGCCGTGGCGAGTACGGAGATCAAGATCGCCGAGGACGGAGAGATCCTGATCCGGGGGCCGCAGGTGATGAAGGGGTACTACAACCGGCCCCGGGAGACCGCCGAGGCCGTCGATCCCGAGGGTTGGTTCCGTACGGGGGACATCGGGGAGCTCGACGATGACGGGTTCCTCCGCATCACCGACCGGAAGAAGGACCTCATCGTCACTGCCGGTGGGAAGAACGTAGCTCCTCAGCCCATCGAGGGCCGTGTGCAATCCAGCCCCTTCGTGGAGCAGGTTGTGATGGTGGGGGATCGGAGGCGGTACACGTCCCTCCTGGTGGTTCCGGCCTTCGCGGCTCTGGAGGCATGGGCGTCGGACATGGGGCTGGCCTGGAGCGACCGTGCCGAGCTGGTCTCGCTTCCCGAGGTGAAGAGGCACATGGAGGCCGAGGTTCAGCGCCGCTTCGTGGGTCTCGCCTCGTTCGAGACGCCGAAGCGGGTCGCACTGCTTGCCGAGGAGTTCACCATCGCCAACGGCTGCCTCACCCCTACCCTCAAGGTGAAGCGGCGGGTGGTGCAGGAGAGGTGGGCCGACCTCATCGACGGTCTGTACGACGAGCCCGTCGGGGCCACGTAGGGCCGGCGCGTGGATTCTCCGGCCCGCACGGTCCTGGTCACCGTGCCCGATACGGCCACCGGGGAGAGCCTGGGTCGCGCCTTGGTGGAGGACCGCCTGGCAGCCTGTGCCAGCGTCGTGCCGGGGATCGTGTCGGTCTACCGCTGGGAAGGCGTGATCCAGCGGGATTCGGAAGCCCTGGTGATCCTGAAGACCACGGCTGCCCGTGTGGAGGCCTTGCGCGAGCGCATCGTGGCGCTACACCCCTACGAAGTGCCCGAGGTTCTGGCTTTTCCTGTCGTGGAGGGGCACGGACCCTACCTGAGGTGGGTAGAAGAGGAAGTGGAGGCTGGTGATGGCTCGGCGTAGGCGAAGCAAGCAGAAGGTCCGGAGCGTGACCGGAGAGGCCCAGGGCGACCTGCTGGGAAGGCTGGCGTCCGGGGACGGGGACACCGATGCATCCGGCCACCCCGTCGACGCCACCGACCCCGTGACCCACCGGGAGGATCCCCGGGGGCGTCCGGGCGAGGGGCGGGGACCCCAGGACGAGCCCGCCGGAGAGACCGAAGAGGGGGTCGGACGAGCGCGGTACCGGAAGTCGGCGAGCTTCGAGATGGTCCCGGAGGGTGATGCGCCGGCGCCGCGGCTTCCGGCGGGCGAGCGCATCGCCCGTGCCAGAGAGCTCCTTCAGGCGGACCGCGTCGAGGAGGCTGCGGATCTCTATCGCTCCATACTCAGGGAGAACCCGACCAATCTGAAGGCCCGCATCGACCTCGGCAGACTCTACGAGGGCCTCGGGCACCACGACCTCGCCCTCGAGCAGTACGAGGTCGCCCTGAAGTTCGAGCCCGAGAATGTCGAGGCGCTGAACAGCTTCGGCCTGGCCCTCGGCGCCGTCGGACGGTTCGACGAGGGCGAGGCGGAGCTGCGTCGTGCCATCAGGATCGCGCCTGACCAGGTCGAACCCCACGCGAGCCTGGGCATCCTGCTGTTCCGGAGGGGACTCTACCTCGAGGCGGAGATGGAGCTTCGATGGGTCTGCGAGCGCGACCCCGAGCATGCCCACGCCTTCTTCTACCGCGGTGAGGCTCTGAATCGTCTGGGCCGGTTCGACGAGGCCATGCCGGCGCTCGAGCACGCGACGGTGCTCGATCCGGAAAACGGCAGGGCGTTCTATACGCTGGGCATCCTCTACGACCGCAAGCATCTGCCGGAGGAGGCCGCCGTCATGTACCGGAGAGCCAGGGAGCTGCGGCGCGCGTGATCGATGTCGTCATCGGTGACCTCGCGTCCCAATCCCGGGAAGGTGTGCTGCGGGCCATCCGTGCCGACCTGACGCCCGTGGACGCCGGGGGGCGAGACGTCATGGCGGGCGCGGGCCGGACCGTGTTCGAGCGGCTTCAGAAGCTGGGGTCCCTCCCCGTGGGTGGCGCGGTCATCACCCCCGGGGGCGATCTGCCGGCGTCCTTCATCATCCACGTGGTGACC
>JBDHGI010000217.1:0-7320 GCA_039589955.1 Gemmatimonadota bacterium
CAGGCCGGGTAGTCTCCCTCGAAGCTCACCAGCGTCTCCTCCTGGCCGCTGCCCGACCAGACCACGGCGCTCGCGTCCACCGCGTGCCCCGGTGACGAGAACACGTACTCGAAGACGTGGGGGGATGCCTGCTCAACGGATCTGGCAGCTTTAAGGCAGGCCCCATCGGCTGGATACATCTCGTCGTCGGCAGGGCCGGTGCTGGCCGGAGAGCAGGTCACACTACCGACAACACCTATGAGGCAGGCCCACATGACCAGCATAGGGGTGTCAGGGGTGCAATGCATCTTGGACTCTCTTTCCGTCAGGCGATGCCCCAACCGTCGAAGTCCGGTCCCAGGAATCCGCGGAGCCGCTTCACGTCCTCCTGGAGCTCCGCATGCACATACTCCCGCACTGCCTCGGAGATGGCCGGGGGCCGAGAACCGCCGGTCTTCTGCTTTTCCTGGCGGCGGCGGAGCGCTTTCAGTCGCCCCAACAGGTTGTTTTCGAGCTCCTTGAACCTCTTGCTTCCGGGAAGGTGCTTCTTCAGCGCCATCCGCAGCCACAGCGGTACCGGGGAGCGCGCCGCCCTGTCTTTCGTCTGATAGAACTCCCGATCGATGTCGGGTGGGAGGAAATCCGGATCCACGCCCAGGAATTCGTAGACCCGCTGTACCGTCCTATGTCGCCGGTTCCGTAGGTCTTCGGAGGTGAGGATCAGAAGGTGTTCCCTGTCGAAGTACCCGAGGTACTGATCGATCTGGAGCGCGTACCGGCTATAGTCGAGGTAGTGCGGCTTGGTGTAGACCACTTCCTCCAACGGGGCACTCTCTGCGCCTTCTGCCACCTTGGTCAGGTAGTGCGACCGGATCCGCTCCATGGGGTTACGCACCACGTAGATGAAGCGAGCGTCCGGGATGTGGGCGGCGATCCTCTCCGGAACCCCGGGCACTCGGGGATACTTGGTGTAGGCGACGGAGGCCTCTCCTACGGCCATGGCGTCGTCCGCTCCGGCGAATTGACGACGGTACCAGTCGGCCCCTCGGTGCCAATTGGACTTCTCCACGAAGAACTCTGGGGCCTTGTACGTCGGCATGAAGACCTGCGGGTGGTCGCGGAGATAGTGATAGAGGCTGGTCGTCCCCCCCTTCATGGTCCCGATGATCATGAAGTTGGGGTATCTCCCCACCGACGTGTCTGCGCTAGTAACTGCCATGCTGTGGCTCTCTGGAGGGGTCTCACGCACCGGACGTTAGCAGGGTTCCGCTCTACGCGGTCTGATGCACATTGTGGACCAGCGTGTCTTCGACCTCCCAGGTTGTTGCGCACCGCGCGGCGGCTGGAGCCGCGATCCCGGGGCTGCCCCTCCCACGCACCCTCCACGGACGGAGGTCGCCACGGTCGTTGCTCTGCAACATCTGGCGCAAAGCTGCAACAAGTTCACGGGGTATGCAGCACGGAAATCGCCCGATCATGGTGGATTCTCACCTGAATTGCAGGCTCTCGAGCCGAATCCTGGCGGCTTCCTGACGGCACACAAGGTGCATCTCCCATCGCGTCTGGCAGGGATCCACACCGACCAGGGTGACCCGGCCTGCCCATCTCTGGGCACCACCCCGACCATCGTGATGCGGAGGTTTCGAAGTTGAACAGGGAACTACTTTGTACTCTCGGTCCATCTTCGCTCAATGACGGTGTCATCAAGCGGCTCGAGGAGTTGGGCGTCAGCCTGTTTCGCCTGAACCTCTCTCACACTCCGCAGAACCGGATCGCCTCAACCGTCGATTACGTCCTGAGCCGCACCGAGGTCCCTCTGTGCTTGGACACGGAGGGCGCCCAGGTCCGGAGTGGAGATCTGGTCGACGGTAGGATCACTCTTCGCGAGAACAGCCTGGTCAACGTCCATCGCCACAGAGTCCCGGGTGACCCACACAACATCAACCTCTATCCGTCCTTCATTCTCGATCATCTCGAGGTCGGGGATGTGCTCACAATGGACGATTTCGTCCTGGTGCAGGTGGTGGAGGCGCACCCGGATCTGGCCGTGATGCGAGTCCTCTGTGGAGGACAGCTCGGTCAGAACAAGGCGGTCACGGTGCAACGTGACATCCCGCTTCCGGCGCTGACCCCGAAGGACCGGAAAGCCGTGCGCATAGCGAAAGAGATGGGTCTCCGACATCTGGCGCTCTCGTTCGCACATCGGGCAGAGGATGTGGACCAGATACGGGGCGAATTCGGCGGCGACGCCTTTGTGATCTCCAAGATCGAGTGCAACGCTGGACTCAGGAACCTGGAGGCAATCGCCGCCAAGTCGGATGCCCTGCTCATCGACCGGGGTGATCTCTCCCGTCAGGTGCCCATCGAACAGATCCCCAAGGTCCAGAAAGCCATCATCCGGTCTGCCAAGGCCACCGGAGCCCGCGTGTACGTAGCCACCAACCTGATGGAATCCATGGTCACGCTGCCGTACCCGACGCGCGCCGAGGTCAACGACGTCTACAACACCCTCGGGGACGGCGCCGATGGTCTCGTTCTGGCCGCGGAGACCGCAGTGGGGAAGTACCCCATCGGATGCGCGAGCATGCTCGTCCGAATCACGCGGGAGTTCGAGAACAACGTCGGCGGTGGAGACGCGGTCCTACCCACGAACCCCATCTCCCTGCTGATCGAGCCCCTCGGTGGAAAGCTCACGCTGCGTGAAAACGCCGAGGTGAGCACCGAGGAAATCGGGCGTCTGCCCTCCATCGAGATCGCCGAAACGGACCTCATGGACTGCGAGCTGATCGCCAACGGGACATACTCCCCGCTAACCGGCTTCATGGACAAGGAAACGCTCGAGAGTGTCCTCGAGTCGAATCGGCTTCCCGATGGGATTCCGTGGACCATGCCGATCCTGCTCCCGGTGAGCCCCGAGGATGCGCAGAAGGTCGGTAAGGGGGACCAGGTCCGGCTCGTGACCTCACTCGGTCAGGGACAAGCCGTCCTCAAGGTCGACGGGGTCTTCAGCTACGACTTCGACGCTCTGGCCCAGGGGTGGTTCAGAACGACGTCGATGTCCCACCCCGGCGTCGCCAAGGTCGCAGAGCGCGGAACATTGTTCTTGGCGGGCGACGTCGAGCTCGTGGACACGCCACCGTCCCCGTTCGAGCACTACAAGCTCTCGCCCGCCATGGCTCGCTTCATCTTCACCAAGAAGGGGTGGAGCCGGGTGGTCGGATTCCACAGCCGCAACGTGCCCCACCGTGTCCACCAGCTGATCCAGCTGCAAGCGCTGGAACGAACCCATGCCGACGGACTGTTCATCAGCCCCGTGATCGGACCCAAGAAGCCTGGAGACTTCCTTCCAGGCCCCATACTCCGGACCTATCAGCTTCTTCTGGACTTCGGACACTATCCTCGCGGCAAGGTCGTGCTTGGCTGCTTCGCCACATACTCCCGGTACTGTGGACCCCGGGAGGCCGTCTTCACCGCCATCTGCCGGCGCAACATGGGTTGCTCCCACTTCATCGTAGGCCGAGATCACACGGGTGTCGGGACCTTCTACGAGGACCGGCACACCCGGGAGCTGTTCGAAGAGCTGCACGATGTGGGGGTCCAGCCCGTCTTCTTCGACATGCTCGGCTACGACCCGACCTCCGGGTCCTATCAGGCCGACGGCTCAGGCGATCTCGTGACCATCAGCGGCTCGGAGGCCCGAGACGCCATCCGAAAGCAGGCTGAGCTCCCCGAATGGTACATGCACGACCTCGTGCAGGAGGAGCTCCGAGATTCCATCGCCAAGGGAGAGCCGGTGTTCTGCGAGTGACCCTGGCCCTGTGCCGGTTAGGTTCTTCCTCAGATTCGTGACCACACCAGCTTTCGGAGCTCTGACAGCAAGGCCTCCTTCGGACGAGAGGCGTCCATGACGACGGCCGGCGTCTCGCCGAAGTCGGCGTTCCACACTGCCTCAGAGCGCATCCGGACGTAGTCCGAGCCCTCGTCCGTCTTCCTGCGGACCGCGATGTCCGGATCGAGACGGAGCACCACGAGTACGTCGGGTGGGAGGATGGCTCGGTACCAGGAGCTCTCCAGCCGAGCCAGGAATCTCGTGAGCGAGTTGGAGCCACCGGAAGAGATGGCCGCCTCGACCTGCGGAGCATCCATCGGAAGTTCTACGCCCTGCAGTGGAAACCGGTCACACAGAACCAGCCCCCCGTTCATCGCGACGCGCTTTGCCCTGCAGAAGGTCGTGTGACGATCCCGTGCGACGCTCACCTCGAACAGAATCCTCGACAGCCGGGCTCTCTTCCTCCTGGTTCCGGAGGCCGTCGGAATCGTGTCTTCGGTTGGCAGGGCATCAGTACGAGAGCCCTTGCCTCGGACCGCCTCGGACAGCCCGCCGAGAAGTGCCCGCGTGCGCTGAATGACCCAGGTGGGACCCGACCGAGGTGGCTTCCCCATGTGCACCCGAATGACATCGAACTCGGCCGAGAGCCACTCGTGCAGGGCCTCGACGACCGTGGATTTCCCGGCTCCGTCCCCCCCCACGACCGCGATGATCGCGCCGCCGTTCGACAGGCGCGGCTTTCGTCGGCCACGGCCCAGGACCTTCCGCCTGAAGCCGAGGGAGATCCGGCGTCGGACTTTCAGCCCCACGTCCCCCCATCCGCCGCGTCGAGCGTAGGGTCGGAGCGCTCGCTTCAGCGCTTGACCGATCCTCACTCTCCGGATCGCGGAAGCCCTTCCAGCCGCAGCCTCACGACACGCGAAGAACAGCTCCGTACGCAGGGAGGGAAGATGATGGGTGAGCAGCGCCGCCATTCTCTCCATATCGGCCCGCTCCTCCAGAAACGCCAACTCCTCCTCCTCCTCCTCCTTTGGCCGGCTCTGCCGAAGAAGCATGGCATCCCAGGTGGAGTATTTCAGCACCAGACGGAGCACCAGGACGACGAGCTCGATCTCGGGCTCAGGCACGAGGAATCCGCTTTCCCTTCTCGTGGACCGGAGGTAGAGCCTCTCCAGAGGAAGGCAGTAGTTCTTCGTGGCGTCATGACCGACGATCAGCTGGAAGTGCACATGCACGTGCACCCACCGAGCGGCCTCAAAATCGTAGCCGTAGAAGTTGACCACTCCTGGAAGGCGCTTGTCCGGCGTAGCGATCGCCCGCTTGAAGTCCAGGCGATGCATGATCTCCAGGAAGGTCGTCGCGTCACTCCGCCGGACCAGCAGATCGAGATCGTTCTCGCCACTGGCCGATCGGGCGATGGCGTCGTTGCTCTTCCAGTGGCAGTAGCCGACTTCTTCCCTCTCCAGGGCGAGAAGGAGGGCGGCCACGATGGGAATGGTCTCGTGATCTCCTGCTCCCGAGGTCATCTGGGCGCCGGCGACGTGGGGAAGGTTCATGAGAGAGTCGTCTGTGGATCGATGGGAGCGTGAGTTGGTGTCTCCCTGATGCCGGCCCGCCCTGGCTGCCAGGCGCAGGAATCCCTTGTGGCGCTACCGACGGCCTGCTCGCGGCTACCGCCCAGCCGGAGCGAGGACGCCCCGGCAGACTTCGTACACCGACTCCGGGCGGCTCAATATGAAGGGTCCGGGCCCCATCAGCCAATGCCTCGGTGGGCGCATTCGTCGCCCGGGATTCCGGCCGTGCCGCAGCTCTGCTCCACGACACGGTTCTTGCAACCCATACAGGGAAAAAGAGCCACCCCTCGCCGCTACACGCGAGGCGTCGGGTGTTGGTGCCGTCCGCCGCAGGTCACCGACGAAGCACGGATGCGGTTGTATCGCCTTGACTTCAGGGGCGTTTCGAGGACGGGGGCCCACCCGACATCGGGTCAGATACTGGGTACGACGACCGAGACGTCCGTCCTCGGCCCGGGGACGGGTGTTGTCGCGTTTCCGCTCCGGAGTGTTGTATGCGTCCAACAGAAAGGTCCTTGTTCCGGTTCCTCGGAGGAATGGCGGCTGCCGCGTCCATCGTGGTCAGCGCGTCATGCGATCAGGAACCGCTCTCCCCTCCCTCCGCCCGCGTCGAGGCGGCGGAGACCGGTGAAGGCTGGGCTCGCGTGGTGCGTGTGATGGAGCCGAAGGAGCTCGGCCTCTCCACTCCGGCCGGCCTGGCCTTTTCGCCGGCCTCCGGTCTGTTCCTCGTGGGGAATCGGTCGCCGGGTGGCCACCTGGACTCACCGACGGAGATCGAGCTCATTACCGTACGGGGACACCGGGCCGCGACGGTTCGAATCGAGGCCGGCCTTCCCGAGCCGGCAAACATGGCCTTCGACACACGGGCCAATCGCCTGTTGATCCTGCAAGGGACCCGAGGTCACCTGCTCGAGGTCCCTGCAACGCTGGACGGCAGCCTCGATATCGAGGCCATGCGGGTAATCCGTGTGCAGAGCTTCGGTCTCCGGGACCCCCGGGGGCTCACCGTCGATCCAGCCTCCGGAGTCCTCTATGCCCTCGATGCAGACGGACCGCACCTCGTCCGCATAGAGCCCGATCCCCGCCGGGGCCTGGAGAGCCCCTCGGTGCTCCGAATCGATCTGGCACTCAGCCGAGCCACCAGCTTGCACGGCCTCGCCTTCGATCCGCGAACCGGGAACCTCCACGTCCTGGACCCTGAGGGGCAGGAGCTCTACGAGGTAACGGAAAGGGGGCAGCCGGTCGCGGTCCGAGACCTCTCCGCCATGGGATTCCGCAACCCGCAAGGGATGACGTTCGGCCCCACCGGAGACGCCACGGACGACCCGTCGGAGATGAGCCTGTATATCACGGACAGCGGCCTGGGCGGTGATCCCGTCTTCGGTGGGACAGGAAGCTTCGCCGAAACGGGTCACATCACCGAGCTTTCCCTCGCGGAACCGTCCTACTTCGCCGCAGGGGGGGCAGGAGACGAGACCGCCATCCTGATTCAGACCGTCGACGTCTCGCAGCTCTCTCCGCCGAGTCCCGACGCTGCTGGAATCACGTATCTGGGCAACGTGGGAGACCTTCTGATCAGCGACTCGGAAGTCAACGAGATGTCGATCTACGAAGGTGTGAACCTCTTTCAGCTGAGCCTGTCGGGAACGCTCAACGAGACCTACACGTCTGAGCCGATCTCAAACGAGCCCACGGGCATCACCTGGAACCCCAACAACAACCACATCTTCATCTCAGACGACACCGGCACCCGGTCGGTCTATGAGCTGGACCCGGGCCCGGATGGAGTACTGAACACGTCGGATGACGTCGCGACGTCCTTCGAGACGAGCACCTTCGGAAGCGACGATCCCGAAGGAGTCACGTTCGACATGGCACAGGGCGTCCTGTTCATCGTGGACGGCGTGAACCGCGAGGTGTACCGCGTGGCGCCCGGGC
>JBDHGI010000218.1:0-7263 GCA_039589955.1 Gemmatimonadota bacterium
CAGAGCCTTCGCCTTCTCGGGGGCGGGCTGGGAGCGCAACACATTCGCCGGCCTGCGGAACCGGGTGTCCTTCGTCGGCGGCATGGGCATGACCTTCACCGACACCGACGCGGGGCACTTGAAGGCCGACCTGGGTGCGACCTACACGATCCAGAAGGACATCGATCCCGCGCCGGACGCCGACGAGGGCTTCGCAGGATTCCGCGTCACCGTGGACGCGAAGCGGGCGCTGTCGGAGTCCGCCGACATCGAGTCGGCGTTGGTCCTGGACGAGAACGTGGAGGAGACCGGAGACGTTCGGGCGGACTGGATCAGCTCCGTGACGGTGTCGCTGTCGGAGTCCCTCGCGTTCAAGACGTCCTTGCAGCTGCTCTGGGACAACCGGCCGGCCCTCATCGAGGTACCCCTCCTAGACGGAGCTGGCGCCCCGTCCGGGACACGAGTCCCCACCCCGGGCGAGAAGCTGGATCGACTCGTGACGCTGACGTTGGTCATCAGGCTCTAGGAGGGAACGGCGCGGGCCGCAGCCGGGGCCTCGCGAATCACGCAGGACGTCGGCGCCATAGTCCACGTATGGGCCTCGGGCCCTCGGCAATACGACATTCCTCAATCCGCTCGAGCCGCTGGTATGAGCAGTGCTGTCGTCTCCGACACCTAGACCTCGTCGAAGACCTGCCGCATCGCGTGCCGCACGGCTCTCCTGGCATAAGGCCCGAACGACCCGTGGCGCGCCGCAGAGTACCTGCGGGCGGATCGTGCGAGCCAGTGGCGGGTACGCCAGTCAGGAGCGGGGTGAGATCCTCGACCCCGTCTCCGGTCAGCCCCTCCTCTACTGCACCGCGGAGGAGTGCGCCGCCCGATCGGGATCCGATGCCCACAACCTGCGCGTCGAAATCCCTTCTGGGTTACGAACCCTCACCGGGCACGGTAATCTTCGTGGGTAGTCGGGGGCCATGCGGGCCCCTGCCCTTCAGGTTCGAGAACATGCAGACTCGATCCACGGCCTCTTCGTGAAGCTCAGCTACCGGTTCCGGATGTAATGGTCAGCACCGCCCTCAAACTGTACGGCCTCACGGCCGCGGTCTTCTTCGCCATCGACCTGGTCTGGATCGGCGTCGTTGCCCAGGGGTTCTACCAGCGCCACCTAGGCCATCTGCTGGCCGAGGACGTCCGCTGGAAAGCCGCCATCCTATTCTACCTTCTGTACATCGCCGGCATTCTCGTCTTCGCCGTGATGCCGGCGCTGGACCAGGGATCGCTGGTGCGGGCGGTCCTGCTGGGCGGATTCCTTGGGCTCTTCGCCTACGCCACCTTCGATCTCACCTGCCTGGCGCTCTTCAGGGATTTCCCGACGGTCGTGGTCGTGGTGGACATGGTGTGGGGCGCCGTGCTCACAGCGTCCGTCACGGCCGCGGCGTATGGGATGGGGCGTTGGCTGGGCTTGGGCTCCTGAGTGCCCTTTTCACCAACGTTCGAGCGGTCAGGGCGAGGCAGACGGGTACCAGACCGAGACCGGTCCACCTGATCACGAGGATCTCCTCGAAGCGCACCCCGATGCCCGAGACCGCCCAGGCCACCACCAGCGGGAAGACCCACGAGCCCCGCACGAGGGCCATGTATGCGGCCAGCGCCGTCGCCACGATCATCATGACCGCGGACCACGTCTCGCCGAGAATGCCCCACCCTCCCCACTCCAGGAAGGTCAAGTACTGGAAGGTGTTGGCGATGAGTGCCACGGAGATCCACGCCAGGTAGAGTTCGAAGGTCCAGGCGACGAACACCCTCTCGCCCCACGTGGTCGGGCCCGCCGCGTCGGCGACCCGGACGTGGATGACGACGACGCTCGCCAGCAGCGCGACCATGACCGCGAGGGCAGCGGCGAAGAGGCTGAACGAGAAGAGCGCGACCCAGGCGACGTTCAGCGCACCGTTGGCCGCCCACCACCACCCAACCGCCCGGGTGGCCCGGCTCGACCGTTGAGCCGGCAGGGCTTGGAAGACGGTGAAGGCCGCCAGAGCCAGATAGATGAGGCTCCAGATCCCGAAGACGTAGTTGGCGGGCAGGAAGAACGACGTGTGGCGATTGGCGATGAGCCCGATGGATTCGCCGCTCAGGGATCCCGATCCGGCCATGGCGTTCACCCACAGCACGGCGACCAGGACTCCCACGTTGGCGATCTGTCGCACCATGATGCCCTCCGGGGTGACGGGATCCCGTAGACTAAGCCGGAGGATAATAGCCGGGTCACCCCACCGCCCGCTCTCCGCTCGCGCGTTTTCTTCCAGACCGCGGGAGCCTATATACCCCTAGGACCGTCCGAGCCCAACACAGGGAGGAATCCATGAGAGCCTTCGCCCGATCCCTGCTCTCTCTCGTCGCGGGGCTGGCGACTGCCGTGGTCCTTGTGATGTTGGTCACCTACGTGGCGTCTCTCCTCCTGGTGCCGGGGTTCCCGGAAGACCCCATGGCGCCTCCCACCCGGCCATACCTCGTGGCGAACGTGGTGGGCTCCTTCCTCGCGGCCGTCGCCGGCGGCTACGTGGCAGGCGTGGTGGCAGCCACGGCTCCGCTGGCCCACGCTTCGGTCCTCGGCGCGCTGATGCTCGGCATGACCGTAGCCTCCGGCGCCGAGCCGGCACTGGGCCAACCTCTGTGGTATCCCATGACCGTCGCCCTCCTCGCGCTGGCCGGGTGCGCGACGGGCGGATGGCTACGGAAGCGACACCAAGCGCCCTAGAAGTCCAACCAGTAGCTCGCTTTGATGAGGAATACGTTCCTCATGGGGTCGGAGAAGATGCTGCGGAGGTCTCGGGTGCCGTCGAAGTCCGCGTCTCCGAAGCGCTCTGCCCGGTCCTGGCTCCAGACGAGGAAGAGCGTCGATCCCGGCAGATACTCCCAGCGTAGCACGACATTGCTCCGGAAGGAGCGCACCCGGAAATCCGGATTCGAGAAGGACAACGCCTCGGCCGGGCCGGCTCCGTCCGCGTCCACCGTGTAGACGTCATCGGAGAGTCGGATGGTGGACCCGGCCTCCCCGTAGCGGAGAAAACCGTAGCTGCGGGGGGCCGCCAGGGCGCGGAACCCTTCGTAGTCGCCCGTGGCCACGAAGGGCTGAGCGTAGATCTGCAGGGTCATCGTCGGGCTGAGCGCCATGTCGACCCGCGCGGTCACGTCGATGGACGCCTGCTTCAGCTCCGCGAAGAGATACCGGCGGCCGTACGTGGCCAATGCCGCTTCGTCGCTACGCTGGGTCACGTAGAAGGCGGGGTTGCGGCTCCAGCTCACCCTCGGCCGAAGGCTCCAGCTGAACCAGCCCTCGCCACGCCCCTGAACGCTGGGCGAGAGAGACAGTCGGTAGCCGCCTTCCACGTCCCCGACATAGTCCACCGCGGCACCGCCCGAGACGCGCTGACGGGAATCGCCGGTGTAGGACACCCTCCCTCTCCAGGCGGCCGGATTCGTCATGGCCGGACCACCCCGCGTCGCCCGGTGGTCCTGGGTCTCGAATCCGTACGTGCCCGTGAGCCGGAAACGCCGGAACGCGTGGGTTTGCGCGTCGGCGTTCAGGGACAGCTCCCGGTGGAAGGCGAGGTTGCCGAAGGTCCTTCGCTCCGCGGCCGTCAGACGGACGTTCGAGCTGCGGAACAGGCGCGTGGGCTCGACCCAGCGTCGTGTGCCGCCCACGACCACCGAGTAGAGGTCCGCGACAGTCTGGAAGCCCGCGTCGTTCATCTCGAACGCCGGCGAGATGACGCTCCCTTCGACTCCGTAGAGCCACTCGCCTGACTCCTTCCGGAACGACAGCTCTCCGGCGTACCCACCCAGGGATGTGCGCTCGGGATCCACGCGGACGTAGTCCTGGTCCGGACGCTGGTAGTACCGGGCCGACGACCGCTGGGCCCGGATCATGGCGTCAGGGCTGCCATGGATCCAGGACGCACCCACCCAGCCCTGGAGAGCGTAGGTCCGGTCGGCGAACCGGTGGAGGAAGTCGACGCCGCCCACCAGGGCGCGGTCCCTCAGGTGGTCGAAGACCTCTTCGTCCAGGTCCCGGGCGACCGCCGTTCCGATGAGGCCCACATAGCTCGCTCCGGCGTTCAGGTCCTTCCTGACTCGCAGGGCTGTCCTGTTCGTCAGGGGATCCACCGGCGACTCGAGCACCGGCGATCCCGGCCCATCCGTGACCCGGGCGGTCTCACGCTGGGTCGTGGCGTTCAGCAGGCCCACGGCCCAGCCCGACTCCGTCTTTCCCGAGATCTTGGCTGCGCCCAGGATGGTGGAGGCACGTGGTTGATCCACGTAAGCTCCGGTACCTGCCGCCGACACGGACGGACGCTGCCCTACACGACGGGAGTAGAAGAACCGCAGTCCCTCGAGTCCTCCGAAGTCGAAGATGCTGGCTCCCTCGACGAAGAAGGGGCGCTGCTCCCGAAAGAAGGTCTCGAAGGCGGTGAGATTCACCACGGCCGGATCGGCCTCGACCTGGCCGAAGTCGGGGTTGATGGTCGCGTCCAGGGTGAGGCCGGCGGTCAGGCCGTACTTCAAGTCCACGCCCATGGTGCCGTCGAACACGCTCCCGTCGTCGAACGGGCTGTCGGTGTCGGCTCGTTGATCGAAGGACCCTTGTCCCACGGCGTAGGGAAGCACCTCGAGCCTTCCGGGTCGCGGGATGTTCTCCAACCCGACGAGGTGCCCGAAGTTGGAGGTCCAGCCGGCCTGGGTACCGGGCGTCCAGTTCCAGTCGACCGCCTCTCCGGTGTGGAGGATATCCCGGCGGAAGTTGATGCCCCAGACCTGGCGCTCGCCCTCCGGAAAGCGGAGCTGCGAGAAGGGGATGCGGATCTCGGCCACCCAGCCGAGGGAGTCCACCTCCGTCGCCGCCTCCCAAACCGGATCCCAGCCCAGGTCCATGCCCCGCAACCCGTCGTTGGGCGCGAGCAGGTCGTTCCGGCCGCCGGCCGGGGTGACCCCGAAGATGAAGGCCGTGCGGTGGTCGTGGTACGAGTCGATCTCGACGAGGAACTGATCGTTCTGCTGCATGAACGAGTCCCTCCGCCCCCGAAGCCGGGACACCCGCTCCGGCTCCCGGGCGTACAGGCGCGCGCCCACGTACAACGCCGAGCTGGTGTAGACCACGCGGACCTCCGTGCGCTCGGAGGCCGGCAGCCCGTCATTGGGCTGGTCCCGCCGGAAGCCCGAGACCGGCTCCGCCAGCTCCCAGGCGGAGTCGTCCAGCCGGCCGTCCAGCGCCGGTGCGACATCGACCCGTGCCGCGGTGATCACGGCCGGCACCCTGCCGTCCCCGTGGGTCAGTGCCGAGTCGGGGGCCGGCTGAGGGACGCTCTGGGCGCCCACGGCGCTCTGGATCAGGAGCAGGGCTACGGTCTTCATGGCCGGAAAGGATGGCCCCGTCTCCCATGCCGGGCCAGTGGTAGCTGCACGACCCCCTACCCGGCCTGCGCCAGGAAGATGGTCTGCGTCGGATAGGCGAACTCGATGGCCTCGGCCTCGAACCGCTCGTGAACCCGAAGGGCGATGGCCTGCTGGATGTCCATGTGCACGCGGTAGTCGGGGCTGAGCACGAAGTACACGGTCTCGAAGATGATGGCGAAGTCCCCCCAGGCCGCGAGGTGGGAGCGATCGAAGCGTACCTGGTCTCCTCGCTCCTCCACCGCCTGCCGGATGATCTCTGGAATCCGCTCCAGCTTGTCTCTCGGTGTCTGGTACGTGACCCCGATCCTCGACGGGACCCTCCGCTCATACATCCGGCCGAAGTTCCGTATGCGACTGGACAGCAGGTCGGCATTGGAGAACACGAGCTGCTCCCCCGAGAGGCTCCGGACCCGGGTGGTCTTAAGTCCGATCTGCTCGACCGACCCCAGGAAATCGCCGACAGCCAGGAAGTCCCCGAGGACGAACGGCTTGTCCAGCACGATGGACAGGGAAGCGAAGAGGTCGCCCAGGATGTTCTGAGCCGCCAGCGCGACGGCCACGCCCCCGATCCCCAGCCCGGCGACCAGCGCCGTCACGTCGACGCCCATGTTGTCGAGGGCGATGAGCAGCACCATGGACCAGAGCACCAGGCGGGCGGCGATGCCAACCACGTTCATGGTCATGACCGCGGCGGCGTCCTCGTCCTTACGCTCCTCGTGCTGGATGGCGATCCACCCCTTGATGCCCGCGCTGACCCAGAGGCCACCCTGCACCAGGAGGGCGATGATGGTGACGCTCTCCAGGGTCGACACCACCCTCTCGGGCAGCGTCAGGACGCTGGCGCCCGCGAAGAGCGCCACGACCAGGAGCAGGACCGAGCGGGTCGCACCCAGCGCCGCAGAGATCACGTCGTCCCATCGGAATTCGGTGCGGTCGGCAATCCGCGCGAGTCGGCCGATCAACCTGGACCGGAGCAGGCGAAGGACCAGGAATGCGACGATGGTGACACCGAGAGCGGTGGCCCAGGTGCGGACGGTGTTGCCGAAGAGAATCGTTTCCAGGAAGTCCATGTCAGAGCACGTCAGGTGGAGAGGAGACCACGAACACCAGGGATCCTTCGCCTCCGGGGGCGAAGCGCGCAACCGTGACCGCCCACCGTGCCGGGTGGGCACGCTGCCGAGGACGGGTGATCTTTGGGTACCAGCGTAGCGGAGTGGCCTCGCTGGTCGACACCGATCCCTGCCCGACACCACGGAGGAGTCGATGCGCCTCTATCTGATGCAGCACGGCAAGGCCCACTCGGGGACGACGGACGCCGAGAAGCGCCTCACCGAGGAAGGGCGGGCGGAGGTGGAGCGAATGGCCGCGTTCCTGAGTCGGACGGCCCCGGCCAAGCGGGGCAAGGTCCTCCACAGCGGCAAGACGAGGGCACGGGAGACGGCGGAGATCCTGGCCGCCGCCGATCCGAACCTCGACGTGGCCGAGTCCCCCGATCTCGCACCCCTCGACGATCCCGCCATCTGGGCGGCACGGGCCCAGGAGGTGGGAGAGACGGTGGCGCTCGTGGGGCACCTTCCCCATCTGTCGCGCTTGACCTCCCTCTTGCTCACCGGGGAGGCCGAGCCGACGGTGGTTCGCTTCACCAACGGAGGCATGGTCTGCCTCGAACGCTCGGTGGAGGGAGACTGGACCTTGCGCTGGAGCGTCGTGCCGGCCCTGCTGGAGTAGCGCCCTACCCTCGGGGGCGGAACTCCTCTCCGCTTCGTGGGATTAGACAGACCGACCGCGGTCTTGGCCGTACGCGCGGGACCGGGTCCCGCGCAGCCTCTC
>JBDHGI010000219.1:0-7257 GCA_039589955.1 Gemmatimonadota bacterium
CGCCGCCACTTCCGGACGGCGGAAGAGCTCGGAGTCGTCGATGCTCATCTTGGCATCGATGGCCAGCACCTCGCCCCCCGGCGTCGTGATCAGCGGGTTGACCTCGGCCATGGACGCGCCGGAGTCCACGAAGGCATGGAAGAGCTGCCCGATGACCTGCGTGGCCTGCTTGATGACGGCCGGATCGTCGTAGAGGAAGTTCGCCAGCCAGTGGGCCTGGTGTGGAAGAAGTCCGTAGCGTGGATCGACGGTGAGCCTGCGGATGGCGTCGGGACTGGTGGCCGCCACCTCCTCGATGTCGATGCCGCCCTCCGCGGAAACCATGAAGGTGGGAGCCTGGCTGACCCGGTCCACCAGGACCCCCACGTACGCTTCGGACGCGATGTCCACGGCTGGGGTCACCAGCACCTTCCGAACGGTCAGACCTTTGATGTCCATTCCGAGGATGTTGGCGGCGTGCTGGCGCGCCTCCTCGGGTG
Source organism: Gemmatimonadota bacterium (assembly GCA_039589955.1). Taxonomy (GTDB): domain Bacteria; phylum Gemmatimonadota; class Gemmatimonadetes; order Longimicrobiales; family Gaopeijiaceae; genus SZUA-318. Next base: position 480 of record JBDHGI010000219.1, read on the forward strand.
TCTTCGCCAACTTCACGCCGCCTGCCTTGCCCCGGCCGCCGGAGTGGACCTGCGCCTTCACCACCACCGTCTGACCATACGCTCGGGCAATGGCTTCCGCCTCGTCCGCCGTCGTGGCGATCTCGCCGGGAGGCACCGGCATTCCCGCTGCCCGGAAGCGCTCTTTCGCCTGGTACTCGTGGATGTTCATGCCGTCGTCGGGTTCCGTGGTCGGGGGCTGCTCATCCGCCCGCAGGTCGTTCCTCTCGGGCGTGGCGGAAGGGTAGGACCGTTCAAGCTACCGATGCGCCGGAGGGGGATCAACGTCCGCCTCCACCCCCGGTCCGCTCCAGTTCCTGCAGCAGCGCGCGGAGCTCCGCGAGCGCCGCGCCGAAGCCCGCCCAGTCCCCCTCGCGGAGACGGACCTCGGCCTCCGCCAAGAGGTCGAGGGCGGCCGTGGGCCAGGCGCTCCCCACCGGGGCATCGGTCCGCCTCGTGCCCGCGCCCTCCACCGCAGGCGGCGCGAGAGCGGCCGAGCCGGCCAGCTCGGCCACGGCGCCCTGAAGGCTCTCGGCCATGACGACGCGCCTGCCATCGCTCACCACGAACCTGCGGAGCTCCGGGATGGCGTCCGCCTCGGCGGCCAGGAAGACGGGCTCCAGGTAGAGCAGCCTGCCCCCCACGGGCACGAGGTGAAGGTGTCCGGTCCACACCTCGCTGCCCCCGGTCCGCCACAGCGAGAACTCCTGGGATATCTGGGGATCCTGCTCCACCAGCGCCTCGATCTGGCGGGGCCCGGGAACCTGGTCTTCAACCGGAACGTCGAACTGCACCAACTCGGGAACGCCGTCGTCGTCGGTCCGGGCTACCAGGATGGCCGTGAGATTCTGTCGCCCCGCCGGAACGAAGACGGTGGTGAGCTGGAAACGGGCCTCCTCTCCCGGCAGCGCCCAGATCCCGTACTCGGGGCGGTAGGGGACCGGACTCGTGCCCTCCGCCAGCTCCTGGGGAAGGGACCAGACGTCCCTCTGACCGTGGAAGGCGGGCGCCGTCTCCTGGTGGTACTGCAGGAGCACCTGGGCCTGGAGTGAGAGGAGCTCCTTGGAATAGCGCACGTGGGACTTCAGGGACCGGGGCATCTCCGAGATGGGCTTGAACAGCCCCGGGAACGCGGCAGCATAGGTGTCGGCATAGGGATCGGGCACGGGCACCCGGTACAGGTCCACCTGTCCCGTCACCGCATCCACGGTGATCTTGACGCTGTTGCGGACGTAGGTGACGGAGCGAAGGAACTGACGCTCATGCGCGGAGGAGAGGGGGAATGCCCGGGTGGCGGTGAACCCCTCGAGGATCCAGACGATCCGTCCGTCGGCGACGACCGGATAGGGGGCCTCGAAGTACCGGAGGAACGGGGCGATGGCCTGGACGCGCTCCAGCACCCTTCGTCGGAAGACGAACCGGCTCCGCTCCGTCACCTCGGACGCGAACAGGAGGTTGGCGTCCCGGAAGCGCCAGGCCATGGCGAGCATGCGCAGGCTGGATGACAGCTCGATTCCCGCCGGGAAGTCCACGTTCACCACCCCCGGACCGCCGTCCGCCGAAAGGAAGAGACTCTCCCCGGGGTTGATGACGGCATGCATCTGGGGCCGGGCGCCGAAGAAGACCTGGGGCCGGTCGAGACCCAGCGCCGGCATCGACTCGGGGTCGCCGGCCCGCTCCGGCGGAATCCCCGAGATCAGCATGCGGGGTCGGCCCTCGGGCGACCGCCCGGACGCCAGGCTGGCGACGGCACCCATCCCACCCACGTAGAGCTCACGGAGGTGGAGGTTCTGCCAGTTCGGGTCCTGGATTCCCCCGGGATCCACCTCCCGGACCGAGACGGCCACCGGCACGGGTCCCCGAGGCGACGGATACCGGTCGACGGTCACCGACGAGAAGTCGTAGTAGGGGAACCGCGCCTCCAGCTCCTGGAACGTCGTGAGCAGCGCGCCCTGGTTCCAGACCGGCAGTCCCTCGAACTGTTGGTTGGCGCGCGCCCAATCCACCGCCTCCTCCGGGAGGTACTCGAAGCGCCTCAGGTCCACGTCCTCCAACCCGAAGCCCACCCGCGTGAACGCGAGGTTGTGCTCGATGTAGGGAGTCTCCCGCTCCAGCTCGTTGGGCTCCACCCGGAAGCGCTGCACCAGGGCCGGAAAGAACTGCCCGATGACGATGGCCGCCACGACCACGGCGACGGCGGAGACCGCCAGCGGGACGACCCGATTCCGCCAGGCGCTCCAGAACGTGGCGGCCGCCGCCATGACGGACACGACCGTAAGCGTCTGTAGCGCCGGCAGCCGGGCCTCGGCATCCGCGAAGCCGAAGATCCCCTGGACTCCAGAGTTGCCGTCCAGCAGCAACAAGTACCGGCCGAGCCAGAGGCGCGCTCCCATGAGCAGGAAGAAGACGGCGAGGAGCACGCCCAGGTGCGCCCTTGGCAGCTGCTGGGCGTCGACCCTGCCGCGGTCCCATCGGAGGGCTCCCGTGGCCGCGTATCCCCCGGCGGCGAGCGTGAAGAGGAGGAAGGTGATCACCAGAGCGAACGTGATGACACTGCCGAGGACCGGGACCAGGAAGACGTAGAACCCCACGTCCCGACCCAGGATGGGCTCGACGAGGCCCCAGGAGGGGGCATTCTTCAGCAGGAGGGTCTGCAGTCCGACGGACCGCGGCACGGCAGCGCCGAACCAGGCCGCGAGGAGCGCCGAGATCCCGACCATGGTGATCAGGACGTAGCTCCTGGGAAGCTGCTCGGAGATCTCGAGATTGCCGAAGCGCCGCTTGATCTGGATTCCGCCCAGGGTGGCGGACACGATGCGCAGGTTGAAGAACACGAGGACACCCACCCCGAGCCCCGCGAGGATCCGCCCTCCCCACTCCCACAGCACGCGGCGCCAGAAGGCGTCCAGGTAGCCGACCTCGGCGTGCCACAGGATCTCTGTGAACGCCATCGTGGCCATCCGGCCGAAGGCCACGACCAGACCCACCCCGATGACCGCCGCGACGAGAAGCCACCCGCCCCTGAGGGACTTGAGGAAGCTACTCATGGCTCACCGCCACCTCACAGCGTGACGCCGTGCGTGCGCAGCCATTCCCCTACCTCCGCCCGGATCTCTTCCAGGCGCGCCTCCGTCTTGGCCTCGAAGCGTGCCACGATGACCGGCTGGGTGTTGGAGACGCGCAGGAGCGCCCAGCCGTCACCGAAGAGCACTCGGACCCCGTCGACGTCGATGACATCGTATCGACTACGGAAATGCCTCAGGGCGGCGTCCACGATGCTCCACTTCGTCTCTTCGGTCACCTCGATCCGGATCTCGGACGTCGACACGTACGCCGGGAACGCCGCGACTGCCTCCGAGAGGGACGTGTCCATGCGGCCGACCAGATCGATGAGGCGGCAGGCGCAGTACAGGGCGTCATCGAACCCGTAGTAGTCGTCGGCGATCATGATATGGCCGGACAGCTCGCCGGCGAGCAGGGCACCCGTCTCCTTCATCTTCTTCTTGATGAGGGAGTGCCCAGTCTGCCACATGACGGGCTCCCCTCCGGCGGCGGCGAAGACTTCCGGCAGGACCTGAGAGCACTTCACGTCGAACACCAGCTTCTGGCCGGGTCCCCGCTTCTTCAGCAGGTCCAGGCCGTACAGCAGCAGAAGCGTGTCTCCTCGGATGACGTTGCCCTCTCCATCCACGACCCCGATGCGGTCCGCGTCGCCGTCGAAGGCCACACCGACGTCGAGCCCCTCCTGCCGTACGGCTCGAATGAGGTCCTCGAGGTTCTCGTCCACGGTGGGATCGGGGTGATGGTTGGGGAACGTACCGTCGGACTCGCAGAAGAGCGGAGTCACCTCGGCGCCCAGCGCCTCCAGCAGGGGCACCGCCACGAGGGCGCCCGTGCCGTTCCCGGCATCCACCCCTACCCGTACGGGCCTCTCCAGGTCGAACCGACCCGACACGTCGGCCACGTATCGATCCAGGACCTCCTGGCGCTCCACGCCCCCGGCACCGGCGGCCAGGTCCTCCTCCACGATCCGTCGATACAGCGCCTGGATGTCCTCACCGAACAGGGAGGCCCGCCCCACGGACATCTTGATCCCGTTCCACTCCGGCGGGTTGTGGGATCCGGTGACCTGTACGCCCCCGTCTGTGCCGAAGGTGGCCTCGGCCCAGTACAGGACGGGCGTAGGTACCGTCCCGACGTCGAGGACGTCCACGCCGGCCGAACGGACTCCGGAGACGAGCTCGTCTGCCAGCTCCGGAGAGGTGAGGCGGTTGTCGTGGCCCACGGCGATCCGGGGTGCGTCCCGGCCCGTGGTCTCCCGAACGTGCGTGGCGAAGGCCCGCCCCACCGACCTGGCGATGGCGCCGTCCAGATCCTGTCCGACGATTCCCCGGATGTCGTACTGACGAAAGATGTGTCGCGGAGGGGTCATGAGGCTCTCACGTAGAGTATGGAAGGAAGCTAGACGGCCCCGCGTCGACCGGTCAACGCGGGGCCCCGTGGATCGGCTGGTGGACACGTGCTCCGTATCAGGGGCCCATCCCGAGAAGCGCCCCTCCCAGGGCCCCCAGGCCCTGCACGCTGACCCTCGCGAACTCGAGGGTGGCCGAGGGGAAGATCCCCAGATAGAGGATCAGAGCGACGCTCGCCGCCAGCGCGAAGCGCATCGGGAAGGGCGTGGTCACGCCGTCGTGTTGGCCTTCGGCCATGGGCTCACGCATCCACATGAACCAGGCCACCCGCAGGTAGTACCAGTAGGACGCGACCGTGGTGAGCACGAGGATCACCGAGAGGACCCAGAGCTGGGAGTCCGCAGCGCCCTGCAGCAGGTAGATCTTCCCCATGAACCCACCGGTGCCGGGAAAGCCGGCCAGGGAGAGGAGGAAGACCGTGAAGAAGACCCCCAAGGCGGGCTGCGTCCACCCGAAGCCCGCGTAGTCCTCGATCTGCAGGCGGTCCTCCCCCTGGTGCGCCACGCTGATGACGATGGCGAAGGCGCCGATGTTCATGAACGTGTAGACGAGGAGGTAGAACAGCATCCCGGCCGCCGCGGTCTCGTTGGCAGCCGTCAGGGCCACGAGGAGGTATCCCGCATGCGCGATGCTGGAGTACGCCAGCATCCGCTTCACGTTCGATTGCACCAGGGCGATGAGGTTCGCCGCCACCATGGTGACGGCCGCGAGCCACCACATGATCGGATACCAGGAGTCGTAGGCGCCGTCGAACGCCACGAGGAACACCCTCAGGAACGTCACGAAGGCCGCTGCCTTCACCCCGGCGGACATGAACGCCGTCACGGGGGCCGGTGCACCTTCGTAGACGTCCGGCGTCCACATGTGGAAGGGCACGGCCGACACCTTGAAGCCGAAGCCGATGGCCAGGAGCGCGATGCCCGCCGCCAGGAGGCCGGCGCCCGCCTCCCCGGCCATGACGCTCCCACCGATAGTCTCGATGTTGGTGCTTCCCGTCGCCCCGTACACGAGGGCGATCCCGTAGAGGAAGAAGCCCGTGGAGAACGCTCCCAGGAGGAAGTACTTGAGGCCGGCCTCGGCGGACCTCCGATCCCGACGGTTGAAGGCGGTGAGGGCGTACACCCCGATGGACATCACCTCGAGACCGAGGAAGATCACCATCAGGTCCCGGGCGCCAGCCATGAACATCATGCCTGCCGTGACCAGCAGAACGAGCCCGTAGAACTCCCCAGCCTGGAGCCTCTGGCGCTGCACATACGAGAACGAGATCAGAATGGACAGAGCCGCGGCGATCAGGAAGATCCAGTTGGAGAACAGCCGGAAGTCGTCCACGAAGATCATGCCGCTGCTGCCGGCCTCCGTCACCCCGTACAGCCACCCGTTGAAGAAGGCGGCCAACAGGATGCCCACCAGGGCGAGCCACCCCAGATCGCTTCCTCCCCGGGAGGCCGCGGTATCGGCCGCCTGCGGCCGATACCGTCCCGAAACACCGGCGACCAATACGATCATGCCCCACGTGCACAGGACGATCTCCGGAAGGAGCGCCCACACATAGTGGAGCTGTACGCTGAAGTCGAGAGTCATATCGCTACTGGTCGGCGGCGGCGAGGGCATCCCCCTCGTCGTCGGTGGGTTGGGTCGGTAGCTCGGCCGTCACGCCGAGCTCCACCGTGTCCGTGATCTGTCCACCGGGAACCGCTCGGTCCACCCGCTCCAGGACGGCCTGGACGCTGGGCTCCATGCGCTCGAGGAAGGGGGTCGGGTTCCATCCGATCCAGATCATCAGGGCGCACAGGGGAGCCAGGATGGCGATCTCCCGACGCGACAGGTCCTCCATCTCGCGGTTCTCCGGCCTCTCCAGCTTGTTGAAGAAGACGCGCTGGACCATGGGGAGCATGTAGTAGGCGGCGAAGATCACGCCAGCCGCCGCCACCACCGCGAAGACCGGGTGGGTCTCGAACGCGCCCATCAGAGCCAGAAACTCACCGATGAAGCCGCTCGTGCCGGGCAGGCCGATGGACGCGAGGGCCGTGATCATGAAGGCCGTCGCGAACCACGGGGTCACCCGTCCGATGCCTCCGAAGTCGGCGATCTGACGGGTGTGCCGTCGCTCGTAGAGCATCCCGAGGAGGAGGAAGAGCGCCCCAGTGCTGAGCCCGTGGGAGATCATCACGATGAGCCCGCCCTGGAGGCCGTTGACCGAGAGGGCGAAAATGCCCAGCACGACGAAGCCCATGTGCGCCACAGAGGTATACGCCACCAGCTTCTTGGCGTCGGGCTGGACGGCC
>JBDHGI010000220.1:0-7173 GCA_039589955.1 Gemmatimonadota bacterium
GGAGCATCCGGCGATCTTCATCTACGGCATCGGGTGGCCACTGGCGGACGGGTATCCCCACGAGATGCGCGCCGCGGACTACGACGACTGGGTCACCGAGACGACCTCGGCGAGCGGTGAGCCGATGCACGTGCGCGAAGCGGAGCATCCACGTGCTGGACTAGTGGATACAGTCCGCCAGTTCCAAGCCAGAAGGCCGGCGTAGGAGCCGGCACGAGGCCGGGAGCGGGAACGGCCCGGCGCGAGCCATCGCGCCGGGCCGCCGGGTAACATGATCCCGGTCCGGCTAGGGTGCCTCGGGATCCGGTGTCACCGAGTCGATCATGGCTTCCAGCTCTTCGTAGGCCTGGGGGTCGACCTGGCGGAACTGCGGGATGACGCCCGCGATCCTGCCGTCGGGCCCGACGACGATCACCGAGCGGCTGTCCACCATGTTGTTGTCACGCAGTCCCCCTCCGAACGCCGTGTAGGTGGCGCCGTCGTTGTCGGCGTCGCTCGCGAACACGAAGGGGAAGTCCTCGTCGCGGAGCCACGAGCCGAGCTCCTCCGGCGAGTCATTGGAGATCCCGATGAGGACGACGTCTCGCCCTCCCCGGAAAAGGCTTGCGTACTGATCACGGTACGCTCTCATCTGCGCCGTTCAGCCACCGGTTCGCACTCGGAAGAAGAACGCGAGAACCACCGTCTCTCCGCGGTAGTCGCTCAGGCGCACGGGCTCCTGCAGCAGGCCGTATCGGGTCGCCCCCGGAAGGGCGAAGTCCGGAGCCATCTCGCCGACGGCGAGCAGCTCGGAGCCTGCCTCCTGGGCACCGACCGAAAACGGTGCACCCGCGCCGAGCGCTCCCGCGAGAAGGACGGACACGAGCATTCTGCGCATGTCGGCTCCTGGTAGGAAGTAGATCTCGGGACGAATCGGTACCGTACTCCTTCCACCCTGGTTCCCGCCAGGTCGTGTTCCGAAGACGCGCCGCCAAGCGCGGTGCTCCCCCACAGTCCATCGGTGGGGTGCGAAGGGTGCGCGCTACAGACCTCCGCCGCGAGGCGGCGTGATCATGATGTGGGAGCCGGGCGTTCCCGGGAACATGAGCCAGGGGCCGCCGTTCGAGGGCATGGCGGAGATCCCGGTCGACTCGGGCGTGGCGTTGGGCGTGTAGATCGTCCACCGGAGGTAGGGGTCGGTGACGTCTCCGGTATTGGGGTCGAACCCCGTGCCGTGGAGAATGTAGTTCACCGACCCGTAGGGAATGGGCAGCGTACCTGCCGTGAACTCGTCCCAACGCTTCTGCGTGCGCTCCTGCCCCATGACGCCCACGGCGCTGAGATCCCGTCCCCGCTCGAAGTAATCCTCGAGCCCCGCGTGGTGGCAGGAGACCTCGAAGTCCTCCCGGGTCGGGCTGGGCGCCATGCACACCAGATCGTTCGCGCCCTCCCGGAGGGTGACGAACGTCCCGGACGCATCGTATCCCTGGACCGTCGCTCCCTCGCGCATCTCGGCGGGCGCCGCCTGGATCGCGAGGCGGATCTGCATCTCGGCGGAAAGGTCGCTCCAGGCCTGCTGTGCGGCTGCGGGCACGGCGAGCGCTCCCATGGTCATGATGACGGCGGCGAGCCTGAGGATCCGATTGATCACTGGGCCTCTGGGGATGGGGTTCATCGGGACGTCGGTCGGGAATACTGGTGCCTCCCCCCCTCGGAATACAAGGGTGGCGCCCGCCGAGGCTCAGGGGGGCTCCTTGTCACCCCGGGCGGGCTTCCCCAATCTGACCGGACATCCATCCACGTCTTCTTCAGGAGGGGACCGATGTCACGGTCGCTCCGTACGCTCTGCGTCTTCCTCGCCCTGGTGGCCTCGCCCGCTCTCGGCCAATCCCGAGCCGACGCGCTGAGAGATCTGGAATTCCGACCCATCGGACCGGCCAACATGGGTGGACGGGTCACGGATGTGGACGGGATTCCCGGGGACCACAGGATCTTCTACGTATCCGGCGCAGACGGGGGCATCTTCAAGACCACCAACGGAGGCGTGACCTTCGACGAGATCTTCAACGACCAGCCGGTCTACTCCATCGGCGCCCTCCACCTCGCACCGTCCGACTCCAACGTGCTGTGGGTGGGAACCGGCGAGGGTGACCCCCGTAACAGCGTCTCCTACGGCAACGGCGTGTACGTCTCCCGCAACGGGGGCATGACCTGGGAGCATGTGGGCCTCGACGATTCGGAGCGTATCAAGCGCATCGCCGTGCACCCCGCAGATCCCTACCTGGCGTACGTGTGTGCCCTGGGGCACGAGTGGGGCCCCAACGAGGAGCGGGGCGTCTTCCGCACCACCGACGGGGGAAGGACGTGGGACAAGGTCCTCTACATCGACCAGGACACCGGATGCTCGGACCTGGACATGGATCTCACCAACCCCCGCATCCTGTACGCCGGCATGTGGACCCATAGGCGGCGGCCGTGGCGGTTCGACGGCGGCGGGCGGGCGACGGCGGCGTATCGGACGCTCGATGGCGGCGACACGTGGGAGAAGCTCGACGTCACGGATGCTCCCATGTCGCGCATCGGCATCCAGGTCGCGCCCAGCCAGCCCAACACGGTCTACCTCATCGCCGAGATCCCCGACCTGCAGGGCTCGTTCTGGCGGTCCGACGACTACGGCGAGACGTGGCGGGTGGTGAACACCGACCCCAACGTCAACTTCCGGCCCTTCTACTACTCCGACATCCGTGTGGACCCCAACGACCCGGAGACCATCTACTCCCTGTCGGGGGGGCTCATGAAGTCCACCGACGGGGGCCGCACCTTCGATCGCATCGGCGGCGGTGTTCACGGCGACCACCAGTCCTTCTGGATCGATCCCTTGGACTCGGACCGCATCATCAGCGGGTCGGACGGGGGCTTCCAGCTGTCATGGGACGGCGGCCGCACCTTCGACATCATCAACAACGTGACACTCTCGCAGTTCTACCAGATCTTCGCCGACGACCGGGACCCCTACTGGGTGTGTGGAGGCCTCCAGGACAACGGACACTGGTGTGGACCGTCCAACTCCCTGGAGCGCCCGGGGATCCTCAAGGATCACTGGTTCACCTACGCCGGTGGAGACGGCTTCTACGCCGTGCCCGTGCCAGGCCAGCCGGAGCTGCTCTACTCGGCGAGCCAGGGCGGGAACATCCAGATCTCCAACACGGAGACAGGGACCAACCGGCGGATCCATCCCTACCCGAAGATCGTCGGCTCGGCGGGTGACGCCCTCATCGACCACCGATACCGGTTCAACTGGGACGCGCCCATCCACATCTCACCCCACGACCCGGCGACGGTCTACTTCGGCGGCAACGTCATCTTCAAGAGCACCGATTTCGGCCACTCGTGGACCGAGATCAGCCCCGACCTCAGCAACGCCGAGCCCCACAAGCTCCAGACGTCCGGCGGTGAGGTCTATCAGGACAACACCGCGGCCGAGTTCCACGCCACGGTGATCACCATCGCCGAGTCGCCGGTGGAGCCGGGGGTCATCTGGGCCGGCTCCGACGACGGGAACATCCATGTCACGCAGGACGGGGGAGGCACCTGGACGAACGTCTCCGGCAACGTCGAGGATCTGCCGGCGGAGACGTGGATCGCCAAGATCGACGCTTCCTGGCACGACGCCGGGACGGCCTATGTGGCGGTGGACAACCACCGGTTGGACGACTTCACGCCCCATGTATACGTGAGCCGGGACTACGGAGAGAGCTGGGAGGATCTTTCCGAAGACCTGCCTCAGGACGACTACGTGAAGGTCGTGCGCGAAGATCCGAAGAACCCGAACCTGCTCTATCTCGGAATGGACCTCGGGATGTTCGCCTCGTGGGACGGAGGGCGCACGTGGGAGGACGTGCGCAACAACATGCCGCCGGTGTCGGTGAGGGACATCAAGATCCAGCAGCAGTACAACGATCTCGTCGTCGGGACGCATGGGCGGGGCGTGTACATCCTGGACGACCTGTCGGCTTTCCAGGAGCTGGACAGGGCGATGTCGGGCACCTCGGGCTACCTCTTCCCGGTCCGCACGGCCACGCGCTGGCAGATCAACGGGAGGGACGGCAGCCTGGGGCAGCGCACGTATACGGCGCCGAATCCGCCTCAGGGGGCGGTACTCCGGTACTATCTGCCCGACGAGCCGGAAGGAAGGTTGTCCATCGAGATCAGGGACGCGCTCGGGCAGCCCGTCCGAAGCCTTTCGCTGAGGGACGCCCACGCCGGGGTGAACCAGACCGAGTGGAACCTCCGGTACGAGGGCCCGACCCCGGTGCCCGGCCAGCCGCAGGGGGGTGGAGGCTTCCGCTTCGGTGGCGGCGGCGGACCGGTAGCCGTGCCGGGGACGTACGTGGTCGTTCTCCAGGGTGAGGACTGGGAGTTCGAGCAGACCTTCGAGGTGCGCGGGGATCCCCGCGTGACCATGTCTCTGGCCGAGTATCAGGCGCAGTTCGAGGCCTTGATGAAGCTCCGTGACATGGCGTCGGAGATGAACACCACCATCGGCCGCTCGGCGAGCGTGAGCGATCAGCTCGCCGAGCTGGCCGACGTGCTGCTTGCCAACGGCGAGCAGGCGCTGGCCCAGGAGGCGGAGGACGTCAAGGTCGCGGTGGACTCCGTGGACGCCGAGTACCTACGTCGGCCCCCGCCGCGCATGGGGTATCGGCAGCGGCCGAGGGTGAGCGAGGAGATCCGGTCGCTCACGGGCCGCATCGGTAGCGGAGAAGTCCCGCCCACAGTGGCCCAGATGGAGCGGATGGAGCAGCTCGAGGGAGAGCTCCGGGAGGCCGTGGACGCCTTCCAGCTGTTGATCGACACCCGGCTCCAGGAGCTCAACGACAAGCTGGGGGACTATCCCAGGGTCATGGCGGGTCCGCGGGTCATATCGTGAGCTCGCCGCGCCCGTCGCAGGCTTGTGTAAGGGAGAAGGCCGGGGTGCCGTGCGCATGAAACGCGCCGGCTGGGGCTGGACGGTCGTCCTGGCAATCCTCACAGCCTGTGGCGAGCCTCGTGGACCCGGTGACCGAGATCGCCTGAGCTTCGTGTTCATCATTGTGGACGATCTCGGATGGATCGATACGGGGGTATACGGGAGCGAGTTCCACGAGACCCCCTCCATCGATCGGCTGGCCGAGGAAGGAGTGCGGTTCACGCAGTTCTACACGGCTAGCCCCGTATGCTCACCTACCCGTGCAAGCATCATGACGGGTAGACATCCGGCCAGGGTGGGGATCACCAATTGGATCGGAGGAGAGCAGGCGGGCATGCTACGGCAGGCGGAGTATTTGCGGGAGCTTCCCCTGGAGGAGGTGACCGTTGGAGAGGCCTTCCGGGAAGCGGGATATGCCACCGGGTACATCGGCAAGTGGCACTTGGGGGAGGGGTCCTACCTGCCCCGGGCCCAGGGCTTCGAGTGGGCGGCGGCGGTGAACGGTGCCGGACAGCCGACCTCGTATTTCTATCCGTACCGGGGCGAGCAGGTGTCCGTCTGGGACGTGCCGGATCTGGAGGAAGGCGCGGAGGGAGAGTACCTCACCGACCGGCTGACCGAGGAGGCGCTGCGATTCATCGAGCTGCATCGAGGGGATTCATTCTTCCTGGTGCTGTCCCACTACGCGGTGCACACGCCGCTCCAGTCCAGGCCCGAGCTCGCCGCGCGGTATCGGAGCAAGGCCGCCGCGTTGCACGCCGGAGGGGAGGCGTTCGCGGACGAGGGCACGTGGGCGACGACCAAGCTGCGGCAGGACCACCCCACGTATGCCGGCATGATTCAGAGCGTCGACGAGAGCGTGGGCAGGATCCTCGACACGTTAGATGCGCTCAACCTGGCTGAGAGCACCGCCGTGGTCTTCGTCTCGGACAACGGAGGGCTGAGCACCCTGATTCGGGGGCGCACGACCATGCCGACATCGAACATGCCCCTGCGTGCCGGAAAGGGATGGCTCTACGAAGGCGGCGTCCGCGCGCCGTTCATCGTTCGGTGGCCCGAGATGGCTCAGGGCGGCGGGGTGGTCGACGTTCCTGCCACGACCATGGACCTGTTCCCCACCTTTCTCGAGATGGCGGGGATGCCGCTGATGCCGAGGAGACACGTGGACGGGATCAGCCTGGCCGGGCTGCTCCGGGGTGACGGAGTCGGCGGGGAACGAGCCCTCTTCTGGCATTTCCCCCATTATCACGGATCCGGCAACCGGCCTTCTGCATCCGTCCGGGTCGGTCGCTACAAGCTCGTGGAGTGGCTGGAGGACGGGCGGTCCGAGCTCTTCGACCTTCTGGCGGACCCGGGTGAGGAGCAGGATCTGGCGTCGGCCATGCCCGACCGGGTCGCCGACCTGAAGGAGCGGATCCGGGCCTGGAGGGACGAAGTCGGTGCCCGCATGCCCACGCCCAACCCCCACTGGGAGGGAGTGCCATGAGGATTGTCCTTCTGCTCCTCATTCTCGCCGCCGCACCGGGATGGGCGGAGGCGGGAGCCCAGGAAGCGACCTCCTGGGACCGGGTCGGCGTGATCCGGATGCCCTACACCGGCGCCCGCAACGTGGCGGAGCTCTCCGGCAACCCCGGGTATCTGCACCGTCACGGGATCACGGACTCCATCCGGGCTCTCGGATTCACCGTGGTGTCCGACTACGACGTCCGCCTCACGGAGGAGGACGAGAGGGAATACGGCTCGTGGCATCGCATGGGGCTGGCGAACGGTCACCTGGCTGAATCGGTTGGCGGCAACTGGCGCTCGGGCGCCCTCACCGTCGGATTGCTGGGCAACTGCACCTCGGTGATCGGCGTTCTGGGCGGTCTCCAGCACGCGGGCGCGGCGGGCGAGCTCCTCGACGTGGGCCTGGTCTTCATCGACGCCCACGGGGACTTCAACGTGCCGGAGACCACGTTGAGCGGGATGCTGGGGGGGATGCCCGTCGCCGTGTCGGCGGGCATGGCGCTCCACAACCTTCGCGAGGAGTCGGGCCTGGACCCGCCCCTTCCGACCCGTCACATCGTCATGGGCGCCGTGCGCGACCTCGATCCCCTGGAGCGGGAGCTGGTGGAGGCTTCCGAGATCCAGCACCTGACCACCGAGGATCTCCGGAGCCGGCCGGAGGCGGTCCGCGCCCAGATGGAGCGCCTGTCCCGCCTCACCGACGTCATCTACGTGCACAT
>JBDHGI010000221.1:0-8761 GCA_039589955.1 Gemmatimonadota bacterium
AGATGCTCGACGCGCTGTACAAGGACGTCCGCTACGGGGTAAGGACGCTCGTTCGCAGCCCGACCTTTGCGCTGGTCGCGATCCTCACCCTCGCGCTGGGGATCGGCGCGAACACGGCGATCTTCTCGGTGGTGAACGGGGTGCTGCTGCGGCCGCTGCCCTTCGAGGACCCCGACGAGATCGTGTGGGTCACCGAGGTCAACACCCGGGGCGGACCCATGTCGGTGGCGTGGCCGAACTTCCGGGACTGGAAGGCGAACCTGCGGAGCTTCTCGGGACTCGCGGCGTACGGGGTCTACCCGCTCACGGTGCTGGGAGGACCCGAGCCGGTCCAGGCCAGGATCAGCAGGATCTCGCACGACTACTGGTCGATCTTCGGCGTCGTGCCCACCCGAGGACGCCTGACGACGCCGGACGACCATCACGAGGACGTGGCGCCCGTGGTGGTGGTATCCCGCTCCTTCTGGGAGAACGAGCTCGGTGGGGCGGAGATCTCCGGCCTCTCCCTCGAGCTCCTGGGTATCCGGTCGCCCGTCGTAGGCGTCGCGGAGGACCCGGGCTTCCCGACCGGCGGTGTGGACCTCTGGGTTCCCCTCGAGCTCAGCGGGCCGTCCGACAGCAGGACGGCCCACAACTGGCGAGTGGTAGGGCGGCTGGCGAGGGGAATCTCCATCGGGCAGGCGCGTCAGGAGACGGGCTCCCTCACCGAGCAGCTCGTCCAGGACGAACCGGGCGCCGATCCCGACTTTCTGGCCGCCGGCGTGTTCGTGACGCCCCTGCAGGAGGAGATCGTGGGCGACTCGAGGACGACCCTGCTGCTCCTCTTCGGCGCGGCGGGCCTGGTGCTCCTGGTCGCGTGCACGAACCTCGCGAGCACGCTCCTGGCCCGGGGCGCGGCGCGCTCCCGTGAGCTCGCCGTGCGCATGTCGCTCGGGGCTCCCAAGGGGCGCGTCCTGCGCCAGCTGTTCACCGAGAGCCTCCTGATCGCCGGCCTCGGCGGGCTCGCCGGGGTCCTCGTGGCCGGAGGGGTGATGCACGGAGTGCGCGCCGCACAGGCAGGCACCCTCCCTCGACTTTCCGAGGTAGCCATCGACGGTGGGGTGCTCGCCTACACCGCCGGGATCGCGCTCACGACGGCGTTTCTGTTCGGGCTGCTACCGGCGCTCCGACTGACACGGCGCGACGCCGGGGACGCGCTCAGGGTCGGGAGCCGAGGGAACGCCTTGGAGGGACGGGCCGGCATCTGGCGCGTGCTCATCGGGGCCGAGGTCGCCATGGCCTTCGTGCTCCTCGTGGCCACGGGCCTGCTCGTGCGGTCGTCGAGGGCGCTGCTCACCGAGGACGTCGGGGCCGACGTCGAAGACGTCTCCACGGCGGCCGTTTCGCTGTCCCTGGTGAAGTACGCGTCCGAGTACGAGCAGGCGCGGTGGTACGACGAGCTGGTCTCCGAGCTGGAGGCGCTGCCGGACGTGGAGTCCGCCGGCGTGATGAGCACGCTTCCGGTCGCGGGCTCGCTGCCGAGCGGCCGGCTCGAGCTCGACGGCGACATGGAACGCGCCACCACCGCAGGCTACGTCGTCGCGAGCGGCGGTGCGTTCGAGGCCCTCGACATCCCATTGCTGAGGGGGCGGCTCTTCGACGAGGGCGACACACCCGAGTCCGGTCACGTCGCCATCGTCAGCCAGTCCTTCGCCGAGACCGTCTGGCAGGGTGAGGATCCCATCGGCCGGCAGGTCAACGGGGGCGGCATGGACAACTTCTGGAACGTCCGGTACCGGGGCCTCGACGTCGAGTCGAGGCCGACGGTGTACTTCCCCCACTCGCAGCGACCCTTCCGGCTCCAGTGGGGAGCCGCCGTGGTGGCGGAGTCGTCCGTCGGCGACGCGGGAACGGTGGCAGGCGGCCTTCGCGAGACCATCCGTCGGCTCGATTCCGACGTGCCACTGAGGTTGGAAACGATGCGGTCACGTGTCACCGCGTCTATCGCCGAGCGCAGCTTCGTGATGCTGCTCTTCGGAGCGTTCTCGCTGATCGCCCTCGTGCTGGCCACGGTCGGCATCTATGGAGTGGTCTCCTATGGCGTGGCCCGGCGGACCCGCGAGATGGGCATCCGCATCGCCCTGGGGGCTGACACCGGCAGAGTCCTCGGCATGGTTGTGGGCGCCTCCATGCGGATGGTCTTCGCGGGGCTGGCCGTGGGGCTTCTCGCGGCCCTCGCCCTGACCCGTCTTCTCGCCGGCATGCTCTACGAAGTGGCCCCGACGGACCCGCTCACCCTCGCCACCGTGGTGATCGTCCTGGCCGTCACGGCCCTGCTGGCCAGCTGGGTGCCCGCCCGGGCCGGTACCCGGGTCGATCCCATGGTCACGATGAGAGCGGAATAGGGGGCGCCGGGGCCCTCGACCACGCCTATTCGGTGCGGAGTGCCTCCATGGGGTCGACCCGGCTCGCACGCAACCCCGCCGGGAACGCCGCCGCGACCGAGACCCCGATCAGGACGAGGGCAACCACGACCAGGACCGCCGGGCTGAGTCCGGAGATGCCGACCACCTGAGCCGCCAGGCCCCGCGCCAACGCCCAGGCCAGGCCGGCCCCGAGGACGATTCCGGTCGCCGCCAGGGCGGCTCCCTCCCCCAGCGTGCGCGTGAGCAGATCGGACGTGTCGGCGCCCAGGGCCCGGCGGAGTCCGAGCTCCCCGGTGCGCTGACGTACGTGCTGTCCCAACGTGGCCAAAACCCCGACGGCCGACAGGACGAGCGCGAAGGCGGCGAAGCTGCTCAGCAGCACCAGGAAGAAGCGGGGCTCCGACATGGCCTGGGAATACTGCTCCTCCAGCGTCGATTCCCTCGTAATGGGAAGCGTCGGCTCGGTCGCCCAGACCGCCTCACGAAGCTCCTGCATGATCCCTGCCCGGTCGCCGTGGTACCGCGCCAGGAAGGTCACGCGCATGGCGAACCCGATCTGGTCAGCCGTCCAGGCTTGCGGAATCTGGGCCACGGGAATGTAGAGCACGGACTCGGTCGGCTCGTGGGGACCGTAGTGCAGGACCGGGGGGACCACCCCGACGATCGTGCGGTCCTCCGGAGGGAAGTAGGCCGAGATCTCGACCGGAATCGAACGGCCCAGAGGATCTGCGTCGCCAAAGAGGTGTCGGGCCATCGCCTCGTTCACGATGACGACGCGCTCGGATTCAGCCGAATCCCAGGGCCTGAAGGCGCGACCGCGAAGGACGGAGATCCCCAGCGTCTCGAAGTAGTCGGGGGTTGCCCACTTCAGGCGAACCCACGGGTCGGACTCGTCTGGCTCCTCCCCGGGCGGAGCGAGTCTGATACCCCTCCAGTGAAGCGATTCCCACAGCGGAGCCTGGTTCACGAAGGTGGCCCCCTCCACGCCGGGCACCGCCTCCATGCGCTGGAGCGTCCGGGAGATGAACTGCTGGAACAGCCCCCCGGGTCGGTATACCGGCGCATCGTCCGTGAACCACTCTCTGGCGTACTCCGCGACCCCGCCGATCTCCCCCATCGTGCCGGCGGGCTCCCGATACCGGGAGGGAAGCTCCAGGTACAGGAGGGCGGTCCGCTCGGGATGGAGCCCGATGTCCACGCTCCGCAGCGCCGCGTAATGGCGCAGAAGGAGCGCGGACCCACTGAGCAGCCCGCAGGCCAGCGCCACCTGTCCGACGATGAGGGCCCGCTGAACACCCGCCCGGCCCCCGTGCACTTGGCTTCTGCCGGGCTTCGAGATCGACACGAGATCGACACGCGACCCGTCCAGGGCGGGAAGCGCGGCCGATAGGAGCCACAGGACGACCGCGAATCCCGACACTACTGCTACGACGTCTCTCGTGAGGCCGAAGTCGTCGGTGAACGAGACGCCTGGCGGCGTGATGGACCGGACCCAAGGAAGCGCCGCGGCCGCCACGGCCAGACCGGCCACCAGGGCCACGGCCCAGAGCACACCGGTCTCCACCAGGATCTGCCGGACCAGGCGCCCCCGACCGGCACCGAGGGAGGCCCGGACAGCCAGGTGGGTGCGCCGATCCAGGACCCGGGTTACCAAAAGGCTCGCGCTGTTCACGGCGACCAAGAGCAGCATGAGCAGCGCCGCTCCACTCAGCAGGAGGAGGTCCTCCCGACTGAAGCGGGTCCAGATCCACCGCAGCGGCCTGACGTTGGGAAGCCACGTCCCTTGGCGGTCGACGTACTCCTCAGGATACGCGTCGGCGAGCTCCTGGCCTATGCGGAGGAGGTCCGCACGTGCCTGCTCGACCGAGATTCCCGGACGCAGCCGTCCCAAGGGAAGGAACCGGCCACTCGATGCCAGCGATCCCCCATCACCGCGGAAGATCCCGTTGCGGAGCGCCAGGCGTTCCGGCCCCTCCCGGGCCGGATTGTCCCACTGGATCGCCTCCCAGGAGAAGGAGGGTGGCATGACGCCCACGACGGTCGCCGGGCCGCCGCGAACCTCGATGCGACGGCCGAGGATCTCCGGATCGGAGTCGAAGCGGTCGCGCCAGAGCGGGTAGGTCAGGATGAGGAGATTGCGGTCTGCCGACAGGTCCTCCTCCCGGGTGAACGCCCGACCCATGAAGGGCTGTACGCCGACGAGGTTGAAAAACCGGGACTCCACTCGAAGAACACCGATCTCATGCGGGAAAGGCTCCAGGAGCGTCATCGAAGCGTCCTGTATCGTGGCCATGTCCTGGAACGAATGTTGGGCCCGGTCCCAGGCTTCGTACGCGAAGCGGGACACCCACCAGGACTCGCTCCGTCGGTTCGCACCCATCACGACCACCACTCGGTCGGGCTCCTGGATGGGCAGCGGCCGGAAGAGCACCGCGTCGACGACCGCCCACACGCTCGTCCCACCCGCGACGCCCAGGGTCATCACGATGAGCATGAGCGCGGCGAAGAGTGGTCTCTTCACGATCTGGCGCCCGGCCATGCGAAGGTCTGCTCGCAACCCGAGGAACGCGTCCCTTCGCTCCTGTACCTTCACGCGCTTTCGGCTCTCGGCCAGGGCCTCCGCTTCCCAGACGACCTGGGACCCGAACTCGGCTCGCGCGCATCGCCACGCTTCCTCCGGGCTCATGCCGTTACTCATGAAGCGGTCCGCGAGCTCGCGAAGGTGGAGCTCCATCTCCTCGTGGATCGCTTCCTCCTCCGCCTGGTCCCGGAAGGGACTGCGAAAGACCCGGCGCCACCCCCTCGGCGGGATCATGATGCGGGGTCCGCGGCCATGGCACGTTCGACCGCCGCGGTGTATCGCCGCCACGTCCTCAGCTCGGATCCGAGACGGTTGCGACCGGCGTCCGTCAACTCGTAGAAGCGCGCTCGCCTACCCGTATCCGATACGCCCCACTCGGCCTCGAGCCAGCCCCTCTTCCTGATGCGCTGCAGCGCCGGATAGAGACTGCCTTCCTCCACGAGGAAGGTCCCCTCGGACACCCGCTTGATCCACTGAGCGATGGCGTACCCGTGACGCGGCCCGGTGGAGACGGCCTTGAGAATGAGCAGATCCAGGGTTCCACGCAGTAGCTCGAGACTCTGTGTCATGGGAGTTCGTGAGCGCTCAGGGTCACATACACATAGAGTGACTATGGGTAGTCCAACCGATTATCGCAAGCCTTTTCGTCACCTGCAGCCCTGCCGGCTCAGTTCCGCCAGGGCGGACCTCGACCACCGCGACCACCGGGAAGTGATCGGACGGGAAGAGTCCCCCGACACGCTCGTCCAGGATGGTGGCGCTCTTCGGCCGCAGGCCGGGCCCCAGGAGGATGTGGTCGATGCGCCGGCCCCCACCCAGGGGATCCTCGAAGCCGTTGAAGGTGCCGAGGGTCTCACCGGGATGAAGGGTCGTGATCGCCGATCGGTACCCGAGGTCGGCGAAGGTACGGACGGGCTCCGAGTCGTCCGGGGCGTTCAGGTCTCCCATGACCACAGTGGGTCGGCCAGCGCCCGACGCGTGCGCGGCGATGAGCCGTGCGCTCTCCACCCGGGCGATCTCCCCGCGGTGGTCGAAGTGGGTTCCGTAGACCCGTACCACCTCCGTCGCGCCGTCCAGCCGGATGTCCACCCAGACGGCCGTGCGGTGCAGGGCTGCGTCCCAGCCCCTGGAGGCGACGACTTCCGGCGTAGGCGAGAGCCAGAACTCACCCCAGTCCACGATCCTCGTGCGATCCTCACGCACGTACAGGCCGGAGAACTCGCCCTCGGTCCCGCCGTCTCGATGCTGTCCCAGCTTCCGGTAGCCCTCAAGCGCCGGGGCCAGCTCTTCGAGCTGGAAGTCGAGAGCCTCCTGGATGGCCAGGACGTCCGCAGCCTCCCGCTCGATGATCTCCGCCACCAGGTCGCGACGATTCGGCCAGACGTGGTCCCCGTCGTCCGCGGCGCCGTAGCGGATGTTGAACGTCAGGAGCCGGAGCTCGCCCGGCGCCTGGGCTGTGGCCGCGCTTGCGAGGCCTGGACCCGGGAGCAGCAGGACGGCGAGCGCCGAGAACGGGGTGCGGCGTCTCATGGCGAGGCAACGTGAAGACCGACCGCGGCTTTGTCCAACGATGGCGCCCGTGCCCCGTTTCCCTGAGCGCAAGGGCGCGGGCGTGATCGGGGCAGCGCGAAGGCGCTCATGATGGTAGGATTCGTCGTTGGCCACTGAATGCTTGACTCCGATCCCAGAGTCGCCCGGTTCAAGGAGATCACAATGAGCGTCGCCGAGTCCTTCGGTCGGTCGGGTTTTGCCCGGTTCATCAATAGCACGACCGGTCGTGTCGTGAGAGTGGTCGCGGGGGCCGCCCTGATTGGGTGGGGCTACACGCGGCTCGGAAGCACGGCGGGCATTGTCCTCATCGTGATCGGATGCGTCCCGCTGCTCGCCGGCATCTTCAACCTCTGCCTCATCAGTGCGTTGCTCGGGGGACCGATCAGCGGCCGGCAGTTGTCCGCGAGGGAGTAGCTACGACACGGTCGTCGCCTGCGTCCCGAAAACCCCTCGCTTCGGTGACACACCCGGGGCCTACAGACCGGCTACTCCGCCCGGAGCGCCTGGGCCGGGTGGACCATGGTGGCCCGTCGCGCGGGCAGCAGGATCGCGGCCACGGAGACCGACAGCAGCAGGAGCACCACACCGCCCAGGAACCAGGGATCCGTCGGACCTAGGCCGAACAGGAAGCTCTCCGCGATGTGGGCGGCAGCGTAGGCGCCGACGATTCCGAGGCCCACGCCGGCACCGGCGAGCGCCAGGCCCCTGCCGAGGATGAGGCGGAGGACACGGACGCGGTCGGCCCCCAGAGCCATGCGCACGCCGAGGGCGTAGGTGTGCTCGGTGACGTAGTACGCGATGATGCCATAGATGCCGGCGACGGCCAGGATCAGGGCCAGCACCGCGAAGACGCCGGTGATCAAGGTCACGAGCCGGCGCTGGGCGAAGTGCTCGGCCATGAACGTCGCTCCGGTCCGGATCTCCCTGACGGCCATGTTCGCATCCACCTCTCCCACCACGCGGCGCGCCGCGGCCACGAGGCTGGACGGCGGGACGTCGGTCTTCAGGACCAGGTACATGGTCCTGGACGGGTAGAGGGCGTAGGGCCGATACGCCTCCGGGAGGGTCCCCCACTCGGGGCCCCAGGGGCTGACGTCAGCGACCACGCCCACCACGGTGAGCCATTCGCCGGGCTCGTCGCCGAAGCTGAACCGCTTCCCCAGCGGGCTCTCGTCGGGCCACAGGCGGTCCGCCATGCGCTGGTTGATGACGGTGGCCGGCACGCCGAACGCGTCCCGCTCGTCCAGCGCGCGGCCCTCTCCCAGCGGAATGCCCATCGCCGACTGGTAGTCCCCCACGACGGTTTTGCGCTCGACGAGCGGTCGTTCGTTCGGGTCCGTCGGGTTCTCCCGACCCTCGATCATGATGCGATCGTTGGTGCCCCCCTCGAAGGGGAGCCGGTTGACGGCGGCGGCCACCCGTACTCCGGGGAGGTCGGCCAGGCGTGGCATCAGCTCCAGGAAGAAGGCGAGCCGGGCCCCTTCGTCGTCGTACGAGGGCGAGGAGAGGGACACGCTCATGGTCAGGACGTTCTCGGGGTCGAAGCCCTGGTCCCGCTGCCGGAGGAGCGAGTAGCTCCCCACCAGCAGGGCCGTGCCGTGCACGAGCATGAGAGTGAGGGCGAGCTGTGCCACCACGAACGCCTTGCGAGCCCTTCCACCCCCGCCGCCCCCTTCGCCGGTGCCCTTGAGGGCCTCGGTGAGGCCGACCCGCGTGGCCTGGAGAGCCGGCGCCAGCCCGAACGCCAGGCCGGTGAGAAGGGAGGCGAACAGGGCCAGCGCCATCACGGTGACGTCCAGTGACGTGTTCTCCACTCTCGGCAGGGTGGAGGGCAGACCGCTGCGCATGACCTCCAGTGCCCAGAACGAGAGGAGCAGCGCCACGGCACCGCCGGCCAGAGCGAGCAAGGCGCTTTCGGTCAGGAGCTGCCGGACGATTCTTCCCGGTCCGGCTCCCAGGGCGGTCCGGAGGGCCACCTCGCGACGACGCCTGGCGCCTCGGGCGAGGAGCACGCCGGCTACGTTGCCGCAGGCGATGAGAAGCACCATGCCGGCGGCCCCGAGGACCAGGATCAACCCTCCGCTCGCGTCTCCGACCAGCACGCCACGGAGATCCCGGACCAGCACCCGCTTCGACAGGTTCGTCTCGGGGTGGGCCTCGGCCAGGCTCAGCGCGACGCGCTCCATGTCCTGGCGGGCGGCGTCCAGCGACACGCCCTCGCGCA
>JBDHGI010000222.1:0-7130 GCA_039589955.1 Gemmatimonadota bacterium
CGCAATATTCCCCACTGCTGCCTCCCGTAGGAGTCTGGGCCGTATCTCAGTCCCAATGTGGCGGGTCGTCCTCTCAGACCCACTACGCGTCGTAGCCTTGGTAGGCCGTTACCCCACCAACTAGCTGATACGCCGCGACCCCCTCCTTGGGCGAGAGCATGCAAGCAGAGGCCCTCTTTGATTCCAGCCCCATGCGAGGCCGGAACATCATGCGGTATTAGCCCGGGTTTCCCCAGGTTGTCCCCCACCCTAGGACAGGTTGGTCACGTGTTACGCACCCGTTCGCCACTCGGCTACAGGGAGCAAGCTCCCTGCTCCTCGTTCGACTTGCATGTGTTAAGCACGCCGCCAGCGTTCGTCCTGAGCCAGGATCAAACTCTCCATTGATAAAAAAAGCTTGAACAGCTCTGATGAACGCAGTCGATCTTCGATCGAGCGTTCGGAATTCTACGTTGAAACCCACCCGGCCGAAGCCGGAGCCGACAGGACGTAGCGCCCGTCGGTTGTGTGGGCCCGCTCTCCAAAATCTCGGAACCTCGGTTGTCAATCAGCGCTCGTTCTGCCCCAGAGGTGGATCGGGGCCGCAGAAGCGGCGACATGGCGATCCACTTTCGAGCAAAACGCAGCGGCGGCAGTCCAGCACCCGCACGCTGCGAGGCCTCTAAGGTAACGACCCGTTTTCGGGGGGTCAACACCCTGTTGTCGTCTGACTGCCAGGGGTCCCCGGACCCCAGGGTGAGCGACCGGACTTGAACCGGCGACCTCCAGGGCCACAACCTGGCGCTCTAACCACCTGAGCTACGCCCACCATCGATCCCCGACGGGCGCTCGGGTAATCGGCCCTTCGAGGCGCTCGCCGCCCCTGCTGGCGAGCGGTATAAGGTAAGCAAACCCCGAATCGGGGTAAAGCCGGACCGGCCGTGGGCCTTTCGGGGTCCGAGCGTCGGCCCTGAGCCAGCCCCTGTTGGGCCTGGACGCGGCCGCCGGCGTCGACCATCCTGGGTCGATGGCACCAGAGCGAGGCGTCCCATGAGCTCAGATCCTCCCTCCCGGAGTCACCCTCGCCGGGCGCGGGCCACACCGGTGGACGCGTTCCGGTTCCGGCTTCCCGTCGCGGCGGGCAAGGCGGCGTGCCTGACCCTCCTGGCCCTCCTGGCTCTCCTGGTGACGCCCCCAGCGGGCGCCCAGACCACGATTCGTGTGGCGTCCTACAACATCAAGCACGGACTCGGGATGGACGGCGTGGTCGATCTGGACCGGGTGGCCGGGGTGCTCAGGGGCCTCGATGCGGACGTCGTTGTCCTCCAGGAGGTGGACAAGGGGGTGCGCCGCACCGGTGGGGTCGACCAGGCCGCCCGGCTCGGGGAGCTGCTCGGCATGCGTGCACTCCACGGCGCGTTCCGGGCCTATGAGGGGGGCGAGTACGGGATGGCGATCCTCACGCGGCTCCCGGTCCGCGAGGTGCGTAACCATCCCATACCGCCAGGCCCCGCTGGGGCCCTCAGCGTCCTGGAGGTGCGCGTCGCCGCGGGCCCGGAGGCTCCCGACGTCTCGGTGGTGGGCGTCCACTTCTACCGATCCCCCGAGGAGAGGTTGGCCCAGGCGGACTCGGTGACGAGGATCTTCGAAGGCGTCGAGCGACCCGTCATCCTCGCCGGGGATTTCAACTCCCGACCCGGATCCCTGGTCATCCGGCGCCTGAGAGAGCGCTGGCGGCTGATCCCCAAGGAGGGGGAGCGCTTCACCTTCCCCGCCGACGCCCCCGATCGGGAGATCGACCACGTGTTCGTGCGGCCGCCTGGCGTCTTCGAGGTGGTCGCGTCCCGCGTGGCGGACGAGCGCCTCGCGTCGGACCACCGACCGGTGGTGGTGGAGCTACGGATCTGGTAGGGCGACGCGCGAACGCGCCCGCTGGGACTCGAACCCAGGACCCCCGGCTTAGAAGGCCGGTGCTCTATCCGGCTGAGCTACAGGCGCAACTTGTTATTCTACAAAATCTTACCACGAAGATCGGTGCGGGCAGTATTCGGTCTGTGTCAAGAACTGCTGCCAACCGACGCCCCGATACCGAGATTTCCCAGAAAGGTAGCAGGGCGGCCCCGCATTCGCCGACAACGAAACCGCGGAACCGCCCTGGGGACGAACCCCGGAGGGCCGTCAGTCTGGAACGCTAAGGGAGATGGTACCCCTCCGGCAACCCTCGGCGGAATCGAGCCAAGGACTCAGCCAAGGAGGTCCACCCGGGCAGCCGCACGTTGTCGCTCCAGGGAACTCAGTCCCGGGCCGAGATCTCGACACCCTCATCCGGGAGACTCATTCAGTCCAGCCTCGATCCGTTGCCGGCGTGCCCGCCCGATCCGCTGGCCCACCGCATTCGGGCCGGTTAAGATCCCCGCCCCCCGTCCAAGTGCTCCGTTCTAGCCTGAGCGCCGGTCCGGCGCACCGACCCTTTCCCGTTTCTGCTGATCGTATTGGCGGTGCCCGAGGCGGTCCAGTCTCAAGAGGCTGCGGAGGCGGCACCGCCGACCATCGTGCTGTCCCACTTCAAGTGCGACTACAGCCGCATCGCTGACATCATCTCGGAGGCCGAGCTCCAGTTGCCCTACTGGCAACAGCAAAAGGATGCGGGCAACATCTGGGACACTGGGCTCTATGTGCACGCCTGGGCTGACGAGTGGAATGTGGGCCGTTTCATGGTCGCGCCGAGCATGGAGTCCGCAGTCGCCGCGAACGCGGCGGCCGGCCAGGCGTTTGCTGCCGATCACCCAGATTCCAACGCGCTTGGTGAGGCGTGTCCTTCCCACCGCGACAACTTCTATCTGGGTGGACCGTCGGCCAACGCGGAGGGGGCGGCCGAGGGTGGCACTCCGACGCTCGTCCTGTCCTTCTATCAGTGCGAGACCCCGAGGATCGGCGAGGTCCTGGCGGAATACGAAGAGTTCTCCGTGCCGGTGTACGAGCAGTTGATCCAGGCTGGCAAGCTGCGAGGCGCCGGTTCGTTCGGGCACTCTTGGGCGGACGAGTGGAACGTCGGCTTCTTCTTCGTTGCCGAGAGCATTCAGACCTTCGTCGATGCCTGGGAGGAATCCCTGACAATGTTCCCCGAAGACGCCACCAACGTTATTGGCGAGGCATGTCCGGCGCACAAGGACGCGTTCTACGCGTTGGGCCCCCGAACAGGTGGCTGATCACGCTTCGAGTGGCAATACGGAATGACGGAAGGCTGTCCCGCCCGTAGTTGAAGGTTCCTGAGAGGGGACGAACGAAAGGTGGTGGCTCCAGGGGTGCCCGGTCCGATAGGATCGGGCACCTCTAGGTCCGTCGCGTCACGGACTCAGCGCAAGCGAGCCTGGCCGTCCTCCGGGGTGACGAGCCGCCGTGCCAGCCGGATTGTGCCGGACTCACCGCCGGTGCAGTCCGTGGCGGTCAGGGCGCCGTTCGCCTCCAGGCCGGACGGATCCATCCGCGCCTCCACGTACACCTTCCCCGGGCAGTCTCCATCACCGTAGGAAAGACCGAGCCTCAGTGTCTCTGCGGTGAGCGTTCCCTCTCCCCGGGCCTCGAGGCCGATCTCCCGGATCAGCAGAATCGCCTGGTGTGCGGCGGGATCCGTCTCCCTCAGCTCCAGGCTCACTGCCAGCTCCTGGCCTGCGAGGGCGACGGTGCCGTCGAAGTGGCGTGCCCGTTCAGCCGGCGGAGCCGCCGGAGGCGACGGGGACCCGTCGGGCCGGGGCGACGCGCTACCCACCATTGTGCATCCGGTCAGGGTGGCCGCGGCTGCCGGCAAGAGGATCAGGATCTGCCTGAGGGGGGGCATGTGCGCTCCGTGGGACGGTCGATCCGACAGGAGTCATTCTCAGCACGAGCCGTGCCAAGGAAGGGGCGCGCCAACGGACGCGTCCCCGTTCAGCCCTGGAGCACCTCCTGTGCGACGGCTCCCTCGCCGGCGAGGCGCTCGTAGGCGCCATCCGGGCGCAGCACCCAGGCGCGGGGATCCGCGAGCTCGGCGTCCAGGATCGCACGAAGATGGCTCCGGGCCACGGGATCATCCACGGGGCTCACCACCTCGACCCGTCTGCGGAGGTTCCGTTTCCTCCAGTCCGCCGAGCCGATGTAGTACTCCCCCTGCCCCGCGTTCTCGAAGTAGAAGATGCGGGCGTGCTCCAGGTAGCGTCCCAGGATGCTCCTGACGCGGATTCCCGTGGACAGGCCGGGCACCCCGGGGCGCAGCGTGCAGATCCCCCGCACGATGAGCTCGATCTCGACGCCCTCCTGGGCGGCGCGATAGAGCGCCCGGATCACCTTCCGATCGGTGAGCCCGTTCATCTTGGCCTGGATCCGTGCCGGACGGCCCGCCCGCGCGTGGTCCACCTCCCGGTCGATGCAGCGCAGGATCCCCCTCGCCAGGGTGTAGGGCGCGACCCAGAGGCGCCGGTACTCCTTCTCCGGGGGACCGCTGGAGCCGGTGAGCTCGTTGAAGAAGTCGTTGAGATCCGCACCGAGATCGGGGTCCGCCGACATCAGGCCCAGGTCCGTGTAGAACCTGGCCGTGGTGGCATTGAAGTTGCCCGTCCCGATGTGCGCGTACCGTCTCACGCTCCCGGCCTCCCGCCGGACCACCAGCGCCGTCTTGGCGTGCGTCTTGAACCCGACGAGCCCGTAGACCACGTGGGCTCCGGCCTCGGACAGTCGGTGCGTCCACGAGATGTTGCTCTCCTCGTCGAACCTCGCCTTGAGCTCGACGAACACCGACACGTCCTTGCCCCGATCCAGGGCCTCCAGCAGGGCATCCATCACCGGGCTGTCCTTGCCTGTCCGGTACAGCGTGAGCTTGATGGAGACTACATCGGGGTCCGCCGCCGCCTCGGCCAGGAAGCGGCCAACCGTGCCGTCGAACCGGTCGTATGGGTGATGGAGGAGCAGGTCTCGCTCCCTGAGGGTATCGAGGACCGACTTCTCGCCCGCCAGGGGGTCACGGGTCCGGGGGGGCGGGAAGCGCCCGTCAGGGAGGTCCAGGGAGGCGATCTCCCCCACTCCCCGGAGGTCGATGAGCCCGTCCACCTCGAAGACGTCGGCTCGGCTCAGCATTACGGTGTCCGTGCCCGGCTCCGCCCGGAGCTGCCGCAAGATGTGCGCGCGCACCTCCCGGGGCATGGTCTGCTGGACTTCGATGCGCACGACCGGCTTGTAGGGCCGGGATACCACCTCGTCCTCCACCGCCGCGAGGAAGGACTCGGGGGACTCGTCGATGACCACGTCTGCCAGTCGGCTCACCCGGAACGGATGGACCTCCTGGATGTCCGACGCGGGGAAGAAGGCCGCGGCGTTGGCCGCCACGACCTCCTCCGTGGGGATCAGGTCTCGGGTGCCGGGAACGGACAGGAATCGCGGAAGATCCTTGGCGATGAGGATATGGGACAGGTGCACCCGACCCCCTTCGGAATCCCGCAGCACGACGGCCAGCGACAGACCCAGGCTCTCGAGACGGGGGAAGGGATGCCCGGGCGACGGGGACATGGCGAGGGGCGTGAGGATCGGGAAGATCTCCTTGTGGAACCGTTCCTCGAGCTCAGCCCGCGACCCGGATTCGAGCTCCTGCCAGTGGCGGATGCGGATGCCGCACTCCTCGAGGAGGGGCAGAAGCCTCTCCGTGAGGCACCCGTACTGGCGGGCGGCCAGGGCACGGACGCGGATGGAGATCATGTCCAGGAGCTTCTCGGCCTTGACCGCTTCCACTCTCCGCTGAACCTCCGCCTTCAGGCGAGCCACGCGGACGACGAAGAACTCGTCCATGTTGCTGGAGAAGACGGCGAGGAAGAAGAACCTCTCGAGCAGCGGCACCGACGCATCCTCGGCCATCTCCAGCACCCGGAGATTGACGTCCAGCGTGCTCAGCTCCTTGTTTCCGAAGTCTTCCGGGGTCCCTCCCAGCTCCACCCCCGGAGGGTGGGCCGCCACCGGGAGGCGGACCGGGGTGCCGCAGCCGGAAGGGGCTTCCCGAAGGAGTTGGAGCCCGATCTCGGTCCGGGACAGAAGCAGGAGGGCTCCTACGAGGCTGGCGTCCCGAAGACGCGGACCGCCGATCCGCTCCATGAGCTCGAGCAGTGGAATCCAGATCAGCCCCTCTCCGGCCTGGTCCGTCCCCGACGGCGCCTCGTGCAGCCAGACCTCCAGGTCGCTGTCTCCCGCCTTCGAGGGCGCGAAGCCGATGAGCTCCAGGTCGGCATCGGGATCCGGAGCGGACAGCAGATCGCCCAGGTATTCCCGGGCCAGGTCCTCGCCGGCGCCACGGGCCGTCGGCAGGACGAGCCCTGCGGGACTTTCGGTGAGGGCCACTCGGCCCCCCCTGAGGAGCAGGACGGCCACCCTGACCTCGCGGGGCACCTCGACGGGCTTCGGGCTGGCTGAGCCCTCCAGCATGGTGCGGACCCGTTCCAGGGTATCCATCCCGTCGTTGCCGATGCCGTGCTCCGACCGCAGACGGTCGGCCAGGGCTTCGAGGGTGGGTCTGCCCTGCCCCAGCTCGGTGAGCGAGATCTCGTTGAGCGCTCTCGTCAGTCCGGGCCGGTGCGCCAGTATGCGGTCGAAGGCGACCCGGTGGAGGGGACGCCCCAGCCACCGTGCCTTCAGCTCGCGGATCTCACGCTCGATGTCGAGTGCAACGACGGGCCGGAGGGCCGCCGGATCGGTGACCTCCCGAACCAGAGTGGCGAGCTCGGAGCTGGTTGAGAGCGCCGCATAGAGCCCCCCTCCGACCGCCGGCTCCTCCAGAATGGTCTCCTCGACCACGCCCTGCAGGTTGACCGCCGTGAGTCGGCCCAGCTCCAGGGTTTGGGTGCCGTCGGCATGGAGACGGGTGCGCAGAGCCATGCGCCGATCGCGGAGCAGACCGTCCGAGGTGTCGTAGAATGTCTCCCTCAGGACCTGGTAGTGATGGGCCCCTCCGGCCATGCCCAGAGGTCGTGGGGCCGAGGCCAGCCTTTCGAGGAGCTGCTCGTCGTCTACGGGGAGGTTGAGGCGGCGGGTCATGGGGCGTAGTGGGCGGGAAGGCGGCCAGGTCCGCGCGTGCCAGCTATCGAGTGCTTCATCATGTGCGCTTCTTCAAGCCCTTCAGGGAGCGGAGCTCCGCA
>JBDHGI010000223.1:0-11449 GCA_039589955.1 Gemmatimonadota bacterium
CCTCCCGCTCGATTTGACGCTCGAGATCCTCGGGTAGCCGTAGGCCCCTGGCCCTGGTAGTCATCGGCCGCTCTCCGGAACGAGAATGTGCACATTGCGCACCGTGTGCACAAATGTGCACCAGCTGCCGCTCGGGTCAAGGCCCTCCCGCGTCCTCAGGTGCTCCGACGGAGCTCGACCAGAAGCTCTCGCTCCCTCTCGGGATTCACCTGCAGGCCCGCCAGGTACCTGCCGGTCTCGTCGAGGCGGACGGCGTCCCGTCGGAGCCAGGAAAGGGTGTCCGCGACGGTCTTCTCGAGGGGCCTGTGGACGAGGCCGTGGGCGAGGGCGCGGCTCGCGTCCACCCGCATGATCAGATCCGCGGCCGAAGGCACCCAGTAGGCCGCCCGCTACGCCCGCGATGGAACAGTGTCACCCGATGGCCGGAGGCCTGGGCCGCCTCCACCAGATGTCGGCCCACGAACCGCGTTCCCCCCAGCACCAGCATGTCCATCCGTCGCTCCCGGTCTGAAGGTCCCGGCTACCCGGGGGAAGTTACGCGAGGTCCACGCGCGTCACCCGACCCACCCGGTCGAAGCCCCGGTCGAAGGTCGCCACTCGGTCCAGGGCACCGATCAGAGCAGCGCGTCGACCCAGCGCTCGACCACGGCCGCGGCGATCCAGGCGAGCACCGGGATCACGACGTACGCACCGAACCGCAGGAGCACCGGCGTGTTGACGGGCCACTCCTTCACCTGGGCGATCGTCTCGCGGTAAAGCACCAGGTTGCTCAGCGGGATGCTCTCGGCATCCACGTCGATAGGCGAGCCCGCCAACGCGGACCGGTCTCCGCGGATGGCGAGGCGCAGCCGCTCGAGCTCGGCGGCCTTCTCCCGCACGAGTCGCTGGTGGACCGCGTAGACGGGAAGCAGCAGGAGAGCCACCGAGAACGGCGAGGTGATGGCCATGCCGATGGCCACCGCGTCCATGGCCGTGGGGCTGTCGATCAGCGTCAGAGGGGTCAGCGCGTAGCCGCCCACGAAGATCAGCAGGTTGCGGACAGCCACCCGGCCCAGGGGTGCGAGGCTCTCGACGTCGAGGAGGTTGACCCGCACGGCTTCCCTGCCCAGGCGGTGGAACGTCCAGGCGTTGCGGAGGAAGATCACCATCATCTGCACGAAGACCACCCAGAAGATCACGGGCAGCACGAGGCCCCACGCCGTTACGGGATCGATGGGCTGTCCGAGGCGCAGCGCCGTGACCCCGGCCCCGTCGTAGTTCACGACGAAGGTGAGCAGGGGGCCCAAAAGCCAGGCCATCCAGAGTAGGTAGCGTGGATGCTGGCCAAGTCGATCCCGGACCCATACCCGTGCCGCGGAGTCCCCGTCCAGGACCGGCGAGAGGGCGTCCAGCTCCGCCTTCTGCCGATCGATCAGGTAGCCGGAGATCCCCAGGGTGTAGGCCAGGATGAGCGGCGTGGCGATGGGCTTGCCGGTGATGTAGTTGATGGGTGTGAAGACGACAGCTACCGCGATCGCCAGTCGAAGGGGCTCGACGCCGGGAACCTCGAACAGGTGCAGGAGCCAGGGACGTCCGGGGCCCGTGAGCCGGTCGCGGATGGCGCCCCACCCGGCCCGGGGGCTCACCGCTTCGTCGCCCCGCGAGGGTCCGGCGACGAACGGGCAGACCCCAGGTCGAGACGCCCGACTCTCTCGAGGCTCGGGCTCCTTTGGAGGTCCAGGGGGGTGACGAAGTCGGGCACGTCGGCGGCCTTGTTCACTCCGGCCAGGACCGCTCGGTGCCGGTCCCGACAGCTCAGGTACAGCTCGGCCATGCTGCTCAACCGCGCCTGGATCGCCGACGCCTCCGGGCTCTTGGCCGTCTCGTCCGCCTCCCGGAGGGCCGCCAGAATCGCTTCGGGTGCCCTGGGGTGCAGGGGCCCGATGTCGAGACGGTTGCCGGTGTCGGCGTACGCAACGTAGACGAGCTCCGAGCAGATGATGAAGTCCCGACCGTCCCGCACGATCTCGGTGAGCACCGACAACGCCGTATCGAGCACCGTGCGCAGCGAGTCCTCGAGCCTGCCCGGCAGGTTGACTCGACGCGTGAGGGCGAGGAGGCCCACCAGGATCGCGTTCCCCACACCGAACGACTTGCCCACGAGCTTCCTGGCCGACTCGACCACGGCCTGGCGTGCATCAGGCGCGACCGGCTCGGTCCACTGGTACCGGAAGACGTCGGCGTACTGGTACGGCTTATCCGGCAGCGTGGACTCGACGACACCGTCCGAAGGCGACTTGGCCTCGATGACGCAGCCGTGGCCGTCGTACAGTGCCGCGTGGCTATAGCAGCCCTTCTCGATGGCACGGACCCACCACGATGGCACCCACAGTCCGTCGCCTCCCTCGGTGTAGGAGAGGAGGACGTCGGCCGGCAGGAGGTCCGCGATGCTCAGTCGGATGTCCTGACCCGACGGGTCTTTTCTCGGCGGGCAGATCTCGTGGGGGGGAAGGGTGACCCGCTCCGGCACGACAGCCTCCTTGGCGCTGATCCGCCACAGTGGCTCGCCGAGCTCCCGGGTCGGTGCTGCCAGGCGCGACGCGGTCGAGGAAACCGGCGAGTCGTCCGTACCGATCGGGAGGGTCCGAGTCGATAATACCGGACCGGACGATGGCCATGCAATGGCCCCTCTGGCACGCCCGGCGGGACGTGGTGGTAGTTGAGCATCCGCATAGCCCCTTCTGGGCTTGTGCGGCAGTATCCTGAACCCCACGGACCCGGCCCTCACTTGCCATTCCATCTACCCAATTCAATCCTTGGCGAAGGACAGCGGCATCCCGTCCCTCCTCTGGCAAGGACTAACGGATGGCTCCGAAGCTCTCGTCGTTCCTCCGGGAGCTGAAACGACGGAGGGTCTACCGGGCCGCGACCGTCTATGTCGTGGTGGGAGCCGGGATCATCGGGCTGGGAGAGGCTGCCCTCCCTTCCCAGGTGTGGGGAGGCATCCAGATCCCCATCGGCGTCCTGCTGCTCGCTGGACTCCCGATCGCTTTGGTCCTTGCCTGGGCATACGAGTTGAAGCCCGAAGAGGCTCGCCTTCCGGATCCTGCGGGAGTGGAGTCTCCGGCCAGCGCTGCCGACAGGATGCGGGACGGTGAGGCCGAGTGGCGAAATCGGAAGTCGATCGTGGTCCTTCCCTTCGACAACGTGAGCCCGGACCCCGCTGATGCCTACCTCGCGGATGGCTTGACGGAAGAGATCATCACGAACCTCTCCTTCATACGTTCTCTCCGGGTGATCTCTCGAAGCTCCGCCATGGTGCTGAAGGGCACACAAAAGGACGTTCGAACCATCGGCCAAGAGCTGGCGGTCCAGTACGTCCTGGAGGGGAGCGTAAGGAAGGTCGGATCGGACCTTCGCATCACCGCACAGTTGATCGACGCCGCCTCCGACTCCCACCTCTGGGCCGAGAAGTACGACGGGGTGTTGGAGGATGTCTTCGGCATGCAGGACGAGGTCTCCCGGTCCATAGTCGAAGCCCTGGAGCTCCGATTGCTCACCAACGAGAGGGATCGCGTGGGGACGCGGAGGCCAGGGAACCTGCAGGCCTATGAGCTCTTCTTGAGGGCCAGGAGCGAGGTGTGGGGCTCCCTGGACGAGTCGAGCCTGACGAAGGCTCTGGAGCTCGCGGAGCGAGGCCTGGCTCTCGCCGGCGATAGTGACTTGCTGCTCGCTCTCAAGGGCCTGGTCTATTTCCAGTTCGTCAACGCGATGATCAAGCCACCACAGACCTACGAGAGCCTGTTGGCCCAGGCTCAGGACTGCGCGGACCGCGCCGTCGAGCTCAATCCCGAATCGGCTGCCGGGCACGCCCTTCAGGGCTTCGTGAGCATGAACCGCGGGAATCCGGCGGCGGCTGTGGTTCACTTCCGAGAAGCACTGCTCCTCAACCCCGGTGACCCCGACACCCTGATGTTCCTGGGGTTTCTCGGATCCGCTGGGGGCTGGGCCCCTGAGGGCACGGTGGCATTGCTGGAGCGGCTCGCCCGGGTGGACCCTCTCACGCCTGTGAACAAAGGGGGGATGGCCTGGTTCCACTGGTTCCATGAGGGAGACTTCGGCGCTGCGATCCAATCATGGTCAGGGTGGTTCGGCCTGTTGGAGGAGGCCAAGTCACCCTGGAGATTCCTTCATGCGTATCTGACCGCCGCCGCCGGAAGGCCATCCGAGGCCAACGCCATAGTCGAACGGATGCGCAGGGAGAACCCGGATCACCTCCTGACCGCGCTGGGGGTCTTCCTCAGGCACGCCTGGATGGGAGAAGTAGAAGAGGCTCTCGGAGCGGTCACGGACGATCTGGAACAAGGCGCGCGGTGGGACGACTTCTGGCCCGTGGTCATGGCAGACGGGTATGCCATGATCAATGAGAGGGATTCGGCGCTTCACTGGCTGGAGCGCGGCATCGAGTACGGCATCACGCACGTGAAGTACCTGCAGGAGTATGACCCCTTCTTGGCGAACCTCCGCGCCGATGATCGGTTTCACACTTTGATGACAAGAGCCTCGGAGCTGACGCGGTCGCTATCGGCATTGGCCAGGCTGGAACAGACTCGGTAGCACCGATCCATTCGCAGTAAAGGAGCAGAGACATGAGGTTCATGATCCATTGGGCGGTCCATAGCGATAAACGCAAGGAGGTGCTCCAGGCGTTCGCGGACATGGAGCTGGAGGAGTATCGGGCCAGCACCGGTCCCGAGGTGACGTTGATCGAGAGATGGCACGACCTCTCGAACCTGACGGGTGTGCTGATCGCCGAGGCCGACAGCGCCGAGGCCCTGGCGAAGGCCTTCATCGCCTGGCATGCGATCTGCGACTTCGAGATCATGCCGGCCCTGAATGATGCCGAGGCGCATGCTGTCGCCCGGGAGATGATGGGCGTCGGTTAGCTCGCCCTCGTGTGGCGCTGAGCGGAGACAGCGGGGGGCACGTTTTCTCCCTCAGGCCGCCCGACCTACATTCTCCGCGACCCTACCGGAGGTGCCGTGCATGGAGCTGGCCGATCGCCTGAGCGAAGCCCTCGGGGACCGGTACCGCATCGAGCGTGAGATCGGGAGCGGTGGCATGGCCACCGTCTTCCTGGCCCACGACCTGAAGCACGATCGGGCCGTGGCCCTCAAGGTTCTCCGGGACGAGGTGGCACAGTCCGTCGGGGCCGAGCGTTTCCTCCAGGAAATCCGCATCGTCGCACAGCTCCAGCACCCCCACGTCCTCACCCTCCTGGACTCCGGCGAGGTTGGGGGGACCCTCTACTACGTCATGCCGTACATCGAAGGCGAGTCCCTCAGGGACAAGCTGGAGCGAGAGCACGAGCTGCCGGTTCCCGACGCCCTCAGACTCCTCAGGGAGGTGGCCGACGCCCTGGCCTTCGCCCACGGGAAGGGCGTCGTGCACCGGGACATCAAGCCCGACAACGTCCTTCTGACGGGGCGCCACGCGGTGGTCGCGGACTTCGGGGTTTCCAAGGCCCTGACCGCCGCCACCGGGGAGAACAAGGTCACGACCCTTGGGGTCGCCCTGGGGACACCGGCCTACATGGCCCCGGAGCAGGCCGCGGCCGACGCCACCATCGACCACCGGGCGGACATCTACGCCCTGGGGATCCTGGGCTACGAGCTTCTCACGGGCCGGCCCCCGTTTACCGGGAGCACGCCCCAGCAGATCTTGGGGGCCCAGGTGACGGAGACGCCCCGGTCGGTGACGGAGATCCGGCCGGCGGTGCCGGAGACGGTGTCGTCGGTGCTGATGCGGTGTCTGGAGAAGCGGCCGGCGGACCGGTGGCAGACCGCCGAGGAGCTCCGCGCCCAGCTCGAGGCGCTGCAGACCCCCAGCGGGGGGATCGCGCCGACGACGGCCCTGCCGGGAAGAAGGCGTCGAGCCTACCTGTGGGGCTTGGCCGCGGCCGTCGTTGTCGCTTTGGCGGGGGTCTTCGCGGTAAGCCGCGGCGGGCCAGCACCCGAGGACGCGGTCCCCGGGAAGCTCGTGGTGATCCCACTGGCGAACCGCACCGGTGAAGCCGAGCTGGACGTGTGGAGTGAGAACGCCACCAGCTTCTTCGCGCGGGCCCTGGACCGTGCCGGGGTCATCGACGTCGTGCCCTATTCGGTGGTCGTGGAGGCCCGACAGGCCGTCACGGAGGTTGGGAGTGCTGGAGTGGTGGCGTTGGCCGAGTACGTGGAGGCCACGGTAGCCGTGTCCGGACAGCTCTATGGATCCGGCGAGGAGCTGCGCATCGATCTGGAGCTCATCGATCCGGCGACCACGGAGATCATCCGGACTGTCGAGACCGCCGTGGGGCCGTCACAGGATCCTGAAGTGGTGGTGACCGCCGCCACGGAGCGGCTGGTGAGCGCCGCCCTCGCGGAGTTCGATCCCGGTGGTGCGGCCGCCTTCGCCGAGTACGGAGCGCCGGCAAACCCGGAGTCGTTCCGGTACACGCTTCTGGGAATGGCCCACCAGTGTCGCCGGGAGTACCGTGAGGCCGCCGTGCAGCTGGAGCGCGCCATCGAGCTGGACTCCACCAACGTCGCGGCGTGGCTCGTCGCCGCCGGGACGTATGGAAACCTGGCGGGTCGGGGGGCGGATGCCCGGAGGGCGGTCCGGGCTGCCGCAGCGCTGTCGGGCCGGCAGACCCGGTTCGAGCGCGCGATGACAGAGTATCTCAGCGCGTGGCTTCTCGACGGCGATCCGGAGGCGGTCTACCGATCCGGCCAGCAGATGGCGCTCATCTACCCAGACAACCAATACGGTGCTGCGTGGGGCGCCATGCGGACGAACCGGGCCGAAGCCGCGGTGAGGCACGTCGAGGCATCCAATCTGGACCTACCGTGCTGGCGGAACTGGGAGCCCTGGTGGGAGGTGTGGAGTCTGTCGCTCCACATCCTGGGCGACTACGAGGAAGAGCTCCGGGTGGCTCGTGACGCGCGCAGCCGTTTCCCGGAGTCGCTGAACATTCTGGATCTGGAGATTCGGGGGCTCATCGGGTTGGGCCGGACTGCGGAGGCCGACTCGCTTCTGGAGGTGGCGTTCGCGGCGCCGGCGAGCCGAGACTCGGTAGCAGGGCCTTCGCTCGCGCCGTGGACCTCTATAGAGCTGATGCGGAGAGCGATCCCAATGACCTGGCTCGGACGTTGTACTGGGCAGGTGAGCACGACGAGGCGTACCGGCTGCTCGACAGCCTCGTCACGGTCAATCCCCGGAGTGTGGGACGTTTGACCTTCCTGGGAGTCGCTGCCTACAGATCGGGACGGACGGAGGTTGCGGAGGACGTGGACCGTCGTCTGGACGAGCTGGACTATCCGTGGGGGCGTGGGCTGTTGGCGGCCGTGCGGGGCGACTCCGCGATGGCGGTCAGGTTGCTCACAGAGGCGATCGATGAGGGGTTCTTACGCATCGGTATGCGGAACGCGTGGATGCATCGGACCCCGGACCTGATCTCCCTCAGGGGGTTCGCGCCCTTCGATCGGTTGGCGGAGCCCAGACGGTAGGAAGTCTCCGGGGAAGGGCGCCTACCCGCTCCCCAATCCCATGAGCACGTCGGTGGGGATCCCGAGAAGTCGGTGGAGCGCCTCGACCTGTGCCTTGGAGAGCTCGCGCTTCCCGCTGAAGAACTCCGAGACCCGGCTCCCGCCGCCCATGGCGTCGTGCAGGTCGGGTCGGCCGAGATTCCTTTGCTCCAGCATGAAGTCCACGGCCTCCTGAGGCGAGACGGGCGCGACCGGGTAGTGCTCGTCCTCGACAACCGGCGCAACCTCGAGCCTGCCGCGGTACGGGAAGAATGGCGGCACGGGAATGGGAGGGCCCGGTGCCCTCTGGTGCTGGCACGATGTACGCTCCGCAGGCAGTATGTCCGGACCTGTCCCCAAGAGACCCGAATGCCATGTCTGACCACGACTCCCACGGCCGCTGGCCCGTCATCCTCCATGCTGTTCTCCTGCCCTGCTTCGTCGTTCTGACCGGGGGCTGCTGGAGCGAAGGGACTCCGCCCCAGGGTTCCCCGCCCGAAGAGGTGACCTTCGTTCTCCCCGGGAGCCTGGTGGAGAACGCGGAGTACGCCGTCCGGAGACAGCAGCTCATGGACGAGGTCCCCGACGGCGCGGTCATCATTCCCGGAGCCACCGCGTCCATCCACGAGGGTCCGCTACGCCAGAACAACGACTTCCTCTACTTCACCGGTGTGGAGGCCCCTGACGCCTGGCTGGTGGTGGATGGGGTCAGCCGGGAGAGCACGCTCTTCCTCACCCTGGACGAGCACGATGCCCGGGGGGAGGGCATTCCGGCGGAGCTGGCGGTGAGCCCAGCGTCCTACACGGGGGTGGAGCGGGCCCTGGGTGTGGAGGAGATGCGGGACTTCCTGGGCGACATGGTCCGGCGGGACGGGGTCCTGTACGTGTCCCACCGCCCGGAGGAGCTGCCGGGGATGAACACCAACGAGGTGTTCCGGGCGCTCCAGCGGGTGATGACGGAGAATCCGTGGGACGGGCGTCTCACCCGGGAGCTCCAGCTCGTGGAGCGCCTGAAGGCGTTCTATCCGGGGGTGGAGATCCGGGACGCCTTCCTCCCCATCCAGGTCATGCGCAAGGTGAAATCACCGGCGGAGGTTGCCGTGGTGCGCGAGGCCGGCCGCATCGCGGTGCAGGCTCACCTGGCGGTGATCCGCTCCACGCAGGTCGGCATGACCGAGGGAGCGCTGGCCGCACTCTTCGAGTTCGTGTCCAAGCGGGAGGGAGCCCAGGACCTGGCCTATGAGACCATCATCATGTCCGGGGAACATCACCCCTGGGGCCACTACCACCGGCACGACCGCACCCTGGAGGACGGCGACTTCATCATTCTCGATGCCGCCCCCGACTATGCCTACTACAACGTGGACGTCTCCACGTCGTTCCCGGCCAACGGCCGCTTCACTCCGGAGCAGAGGGAGCTCTACGAGCTGGGACTGGGCATCCGTCAGGTCTGCCTCGCCAACTACCGTGCGGGCACGACCTTCAGCGCCGTGGGGGAGCAGGTGAGGGCCTGGCTGGTCGAGAACGGATACGACGCTTCCGAGGACCGCTTCCGGGGCCTTATCCGCTGGGGCTGCTACAACCATCCCATCGGCCTGGCCACCCACGACGTCATGTCCTCCATGACGGGTCCGGACGAGCCCCTGGAGCCCGGCTTCGTCTTCGCCTGCGACATCAACATGCCCCAGACAGAGACCATGGGAATCCGCATCGAGGACACCATCGTCATCACGGAGGACGGCTACGAGAACCTCTCTCCGGGGCTCCCCCGCACCGTCGAGGAGATCGAGGCGGTGATGAGGGAGGAGGGGGCGTTGCAGCGGTTGGGCCGCTGACGGCCGGCGCTCGCCGTCTAGCCCGCGTCCACCGTCCGGGTGTCGAGAGCCTGCAGGGCAACCTGCTTCGCCGGCCCGGCCGTTGAACGCCGGCGATGGCGTTCCCCCGTCTACGCCGACAGCTCTTCGAGGGTCTCTGTGAGGAGGTCGTAGAAGCGCCCGACGGACGCCACCTGCACGCGCTCGTTGGGGGAGTGGGGGAATTCGATCTGGGGGCCGATGGAGATCATGTCCATGCCCGGCACCATCTCACCGATGAGCCCGCACTCCAGGCCCGCGTGGATGGCCTCAACGCGAGGCTCGAAGCCCAGCACCCGGGCATGTATGGCTTTCACGACGCCCAGCAGTTGTGAGCTCAGGTCGGGCTTCCACCCGGGGTAGCCGGCATGATGGACCACGGTGCCGCCGGCCAACGTCGCCACCGCCTCGATCTTGTGCCGGATCCAGTCCAGGCCCGAGGCCACCGACGATCTGGAGCTCATGAGCACCTTCAGCTCTCCGCCGTCGTTCTTCACGGCAGCCATGTTGGTGCTGGTCTCAACGAGTCCCGGAATGTCGTTGCTCATGGCCACGACGCCGTGGGGGAGGGCCACGAGAAGGCGGAGCACCCGAGCGCCGGTATCGGCGCTCCACACTGCATCCGGCATGGTGCCCTCGGCCACACTCATCGCCATGTCAGGCTCGGGCACGGCGAACTCGGCCTTCACGTCCTGGAACCGGGCGTCCATGCGCGCCAGGAAATCACCGGCCGCACCGTCGGGGATCACTACGGTAGCCCAAGCCTCCCGGGGGATGGCGTTGTGCTTGTTGCCGCCCTGGATGTCCGCCAGGAACCCGGGCATGGCGGCGGCGCTCAGTATACGCGCCAGGATCTGGACGGCGTTGCCCCGCTGCAGGTGGATGTCGATGCCCGAGTGTCCGCCGTTGAGCCCGAACAGCTTCACGGTGTGTGCCGTCACGCCCGCGGGGGTCGGTACAGGTTCCAGGGTGAGCGTCACGTCGGTGTCCGCACCGCCGGCGCACCCGACGGTGAGCGTGCCCTCTTCCTCGGAATCCAGGTTGATGAGCCGCTTCGCCGAGAAGAGGGACGCGTCGAGGCCCATGGCGCCGGTGAGTCCGGTCTCCTCGTCGATGGTGAACAGGAACTCGAGGGGGCCGTGCACCAGATCGGTGGCTTCCATGATGGCCAGAATGGCCGCCACGCCGATGCCGTTGTCCGAGCCCAGCGTGGTGCCGTCTGCGGTCAGGTACTCCCCACTCATCACGGGCTTGATGGCGTCGGTGGCGAAGTCGAAGTCCACGTCGGAGTTCTTCTCGTTCACCATATCCAGGTGCGCCTGCAGAATGGTGGCAGGCGCGTCCTCTTTGCCGGCGGTTCCGGGCTTCTTCACCACCACATTCCCCGTGGCGTCGACACGGTGCTCCAGGCCGCCGCGCTCGGCGACGCCGATCACGAAGGCCCGCATCTCGTCCTCCTCCTTGGATCCCCGGGGAATGGTGAGGATCTGGTCGAAGTGGCTCCACAGAGGCTTCGGCTCGAGGTCTGATACGAACGTCATGGCTGGCCTACCGGTTGGAGAATGGCTGGGTCGGACGAGCAGCGGGTCCTCAGGCTCTTGGGTCTTCCGGAAAGTAGGGCAGGACTCCACCATGGCCAGCGGGACGCCCGGTGTGTCCACCCGCCCAGGCCCACAAGGCTCAAAACTGACCATCTTGCATCTATCATAAGAAGGCCTCGATCAGCATCCTCAAGGCCCACCTGAGCCGGTACCTTGACGCCGTGAAGAGCGGCGAGGAGGTCATCGTGACCGAACGTGGGCGACCGGTGGCGCGACTCACGCCGCTGGGGGGGGGGGGAACACACCCACCGGCCGCGTGGCACAGCTCATGAGACAGGGCCGGATCAGACCTCCCACTTCCCCGGTAGCGAGAGACATCGCTCTTCGCCCGGGTGCCCACGATCCCGGGGGACGCTCTCTCGAGATCCTCCTGGAAGAACGCTCCAAGGGCCGCTGATGCGGTTCTGGGACTCGTCTGCGGTCGTTCCCCTTCTTCTGGAGCAGCCTCGCAGCG
>JBDHGI010000224.1:0-7074 GCA_039589955.1 Gemmatimonadota bacterium
TGGAGGGGGTTGGTGCCCCGGGGGTTCCCCTGGAAACCAGATTCTACAGCCCCCGGGTGGCGGCATGTGTCCAGGCGGAATCCCTTGGATCTCCTGCTCCTGGGTGCGCACGGAGTAAGCAGGGCCGCCGGTCGTAACCACCGCGCCGCCGCCGCAAGCTTGGAGGATTGGGGCGGCGAACAACGCCGCGATGGCTATCACCGGGGCACCAGCAGCTCGCAGACTCATCGGATCACCCTCCCTGCTCGATCACATTCGGACCACGGCGAATGAAGGGACAGGGAGCAAGAGGCATGCCGCAGGCAAGTTGCCTAGCCTTGGCGCTCCAAGTGTCATTGCACAAATCTGTTAGAGAACTTGGCCGGCACGAACTCGAGCCGGCGGCGGCGGAAAAAAGGGGTGAATCCCGGCTTCCTGAGAAAGCCCATTCACCTGGGAACGGGAACGTCGGGCCGGCACAGGCGCGGCAGGACGCGTCAGCCCCACGAATGTCCTCGGACCCTACCCGATCGTCCCAGAACGCTCAGCCCGCCCCGGACAAGCTCAGACGCCCACGAAGGAACGTGGCACCGGGCAGAGCCCGGCACCCAATGGATGTGTTGCGCTCGGCGCTAGCTCAGGTCGCCGGCCTACCGTTGGTCTCCTTCCAGCACCCCGTGGTAGTTGGCTCCTTCGAGAGCGGAGTCGGAACCTGCTGCGCCCCAGAGCAGGCGGCAGGAACTGCTGCTGCGATTGTCGCTCGCAACCCGTATGTTGGCCTGACCTTCCGCCGGTCGAGAAGTCGAGGTCAAACAGAACCCACAGGGTCCTGACACGAACATCTCCGCAACCCCCGTCCGCACTCACATATCCCGAATACGCAGATGCCCGCAGTTGGGTGGATTATACGAAGTGCGGAGAAGCGAACGTTGGCTGCAATGCCGGAAGCGTCGGGGGAGGCATGACTGAGTCAATGTCTGACCGAGCTTCCACAATCGGGACTGAGCGGCTTTGGCTGACATCGTTCACGACGGACGACGCTGGAGCCGTGTTCGCGTACGCGTCGTCATCCAGGTTGACATTGAAGCCAGAAGCGAATCGATGGCGGAAGGCGTGATCATGACGGCAGCATCACAGGTCTGACACCGTGAACCGGCGCTCACGGGAGCGAGATGAGCTTGTTGCAGAGTATCAGAATCGCTTCATCGACATGCTGCGCATGCAAGGTGCGCTTAGCGCCGATGGCCTAGAGAGCGCGTTTCGAGCGACCCCGCGGCATCGTTTTGTCCATCACTACCTGGATACGAAGCGCAAGAAGCCGCGCATGGTGAAGGTGAATCCTGATCGTCCCAGCGCGACTCAGCTTGAGCGCATCTACAGCAACGAGGCCCTCACGACACATCGCCCGCCTGGCCCGCTGAGCACGATTTCACAGCCTTCACTAGTCGGGCACACGCTCCGCCAGATGCGCCTGGAGCCAGGGATGCGCGTTCTCGAGATCGGAGCAGGAACGGGGTGGAACGCGGCCTTGATGGGGCGACTCGTGGGCGGCTCCGGGTCAGTTACCACAGTGGAACTCCATCCTGCAGTAGCTCGTCAGGCACGGCGCGCCTTGCGAGCCGCTGGGCCTCGCAACGTAAAGGTGGTCACCAGAGATGGAGCTAATGGTCACGCGTCGACAGCGCCTTTCGACCGAATCGTGGCAACAGTGGGTTCTCCAGATGTCTTCGATCCATGGATGACTCAGCTCAAGGAGAGGGGCCTGCTAGTCCTGCCCCTCCAGGCGATTCCCCACGGCCCGTTCTGCTTGCTGGCTGCGCTCCGCAAAACGCGCGGACACGTCCGGGGGGATGCCTTCGGCCCAGCGTGGTTCATCCGACTCGAAGGTCCGAAGACACGGGGCAGAGCTCGAACGGTGGATGCCCAAGATTCCGCGCAGCAGAGCCGTGGCCACGCGAAGGCGCGGAAGCACCTCGCGCCCTGGGCCTGTGTGCAGCCGGGAGCAAGGCGGTTCTACCGAGATATGCTAATGATGATGGCTCATCTCGAAGGGATGTCGGTCACGTATTCCGACAAGGCTGCGCACGTCGCGAGTCAGCATTCGGATGGCACCTGCAGGGCAGAGGAGAGCCACGTAGAGGTCAGGGGCGACAGCTCCACGTATGAGGAACTGCTCTCGGTTACGGAACGCTGGTTGTCACTAGGCGCACCTGGGCCTGGTCTCTTCCGCGTCGAAGTCTGGCCGAGTAGCGCCCGTAAGCGGAAGCCGGAAGACGGATGGCTGGTTCGGAGGGAGCATTGTCAGATCATCTTCCGACTCAAACAGTGATCCAGGATACGGAGGTGCGTGCCCAGAACCCAGCCGATCTCTTGAGGTTGTCTGAGGTCCCAGTGGCATCGGGGAGTTTGGGGTCCCAGTT
Organism: Gemmatimonadota bacterium; assembly: GCA_039589955.1. GTDB lineage: Bacteria > Gemmatimonadota > Gemmatimonadetes > Longimicrobiales > Gaopeijiaceae > SZUA-318. The sequence continues at coordinate 2,400 of JBDHGI010000224.1, forward strand.
GGAGTCCATCCGAAAGGACGAATGGGGGCCCATCGACGTCGAAGAGGACCGCCATGACAGGAGGGGATAGGAGATTGAGCCGACCTGTGCCGATCGTTTGAAGAAGGATGGACCGGCGACGGGGAGGGCGCGGCGCGGAAGTCGTGGCCATGCTTCCCGCCCGCGCGCCCTACCCCTTGCGTTGACGCCAGCCTCACTCGATCGCGTAAAAGAGTTGAACCGGCTCAGAAAAGCCCTTCAGCGTCCTCGAACCCATCGACTCGAACCTGAGATCGGAGCCGCTGCACGCATCCTTGATTTCACGGGATACGAGGGTGGCACCTGCCTGGGCGGAATCGCAGATGCGCGACGTCATTTGCACCGCCGAGCCGAAGAGATCGTTGCTCTCCTCCACCGGCTCACCGGCGTGCAGCCCAATCCTGATCCTGAGCGGGATCTTGCTGTGTGCGTTGTAGGTCGCGAATTCCTCCTGTATCCTGATCGCACATCTGACCGAATCCGATGGATCTTTGAACGAAGCCATGATGCCGTCCCCGAGGTGCTTGACCTCGGCGCCACCGTGGCGTTCCAGACACCGACGGATGATCGCGTCGTGCGCCCTGATCAGCTCCACCGCCATGGCATCCCCGAGTCGGCCGGTCATCTCCGTTGACCCAACCATGTCCGTGAACATGATGGACCGAAAGGCCGATTCGTCGATTGGCTTCGTGTTCGCGGTGGGCGGATCCTGGATGCGACCGAGAAAGGCCTCTACGGCCGACAGGTCCACGGGAATGATCTCGTGGGCCACCTGTCCGTGGGCCTCCGCATGAACCTTGTTAGCCGTCTCTCTATCGGGTGCATCTACGAGGCAGAAAGTCGTGCGACGCGAAGCGTCGTACCAATAGGTCAGGAACTTCACTCCGTATCTCTCTTGCACCTCCAAGTCCTGGAGATGATACCTGGCGACATCCTCCGCGGACGCTTCGCCCGCGTGGTGACGGTCCAAGAAGATCGGCATCAGCTACTCCTGCCAACGGCGCACGCAGTTCGGTACTCCCAGCATCAAGGCATCCAGAGTAGGAAGGAAGTCCCTCGGCTGCAAACAGGGAGGTTCTTGGGACGGCTAGCGGCGCGTGAACGCCAGGCAGGAAGAGACGCGGCCCGTGCCAAGATCGTGCTGCTCGCTGCTGAGGGGCTCCAGAACAAGGAGATCGGAGAGCGTCTCGACACGCCGCGGCCCGTGGTGAGCAAGTGGCGAAAGCGGTTCTATCGAAAACGACTCCCGGGGCTCGAGGATCGGTCCCGCGGAGGTCGCCCCTCTGCTTCTTCCCCCTCGGGTCGTCGCGGAGGTGAGGGCTCTCGCGTGTGAGCTCCCCGTCACGTTGGGGTTGCCGTTGTCTCGCTTCAGCCGCGCTGACTTGCGACGTCAGATGCTGGCAGCCGGGATCGTAGCCGAGATCAGCGGAGTCACGATCTGGCGCTGGCTGCACGAGGGCGCGCTGCGTCCCTGGAGTCGTCGGAGCTGGATCTTCCCCCGCGATCCCGACTTCACCGCAAAGGCCGGTCCCGTGCTCGATCTGTACCACCGACGCTGGAAGGGCCGCGCACTGGCCGACGACGAGCTCGTCATCAGCGCGGACGAGAAGGCCCAGATCGGCATCCGGACCCCGTGTCATCCCATCCTGCCGCCTGCCCCGGGCCGACCGATCCGTGTCGAGCATGAGTATCGCCGCCACGGAGTCTGTGCCTACATCGCAGCGTGGGAGGTCCATCGTGCTCGGCTCTTCGGTGACGTCGTCCGCAAGATCTCCATCGTCGCCTTCGACGCCCTGGTCGCTCGGGTGATGAGCCGAGAGCCGTATCGCTCGGCCCGACGCGTCTACTGGATCGTCGACGGCGGCACGATCCACCGAGGTCAGCGTGGCGTCAACCGATTGCAGAGCCAGCACGACAACCTCTCCCTCATCCACCTCCCGAAGCACGCCAGTTGGCTCAATCAGATCGAGATCTACTTCTCCATCCTGCAACGAAAGGCGCTCACGCCCGTTGACTTCTCCTCCGTGGAGGAGGTCTAGTCGCTACATCAGGGAGGTTGTATCCTGCTCGTGTTTCCCTAACAGGCCATGGGCGCATGAGCCCGGAGCGTTCCGCCACCCTTCGCGATGGGCGGGTACTTGTGCTGTGACTATTGTCTTCCCGAAAGGAGGCCGATGTTGAGCGGCGATGGCGGTCAGCGCGCTCAGCCGACGCTCTTGGTCGCTGACGATGATGCGGACGCGCTGGGGCGAATACGTCACGAGCTCGAGCGTCGCTATGCGAGCGACTACCGAATCGTGTGTCAGGGGTCGGCTCAGGCGGCTCTTCGAACCCTGGAAGAAATCCGGGAGAAGGGTGACGCTCTGGTTCTGGTGCTGGCGGCACAATGGATGGAGTCCCTGACGGGTGAGGAGCTCCTCATTCGCGCGAAGGCTCTGCACCCCCGGGCCAAGCGAGCACTTCTGATCGATTTCGGCGCCTGGGGTGACCAGCCCACCGCCGAGGCTGTGCTCCGGGCAATGGCCCTCGGGCACATGGATTACTACGTCCTCAGGCCCTGGCGATCGCCCGACGAGCTGTTTCATCGGACGGTCTCCGAGTTCCTCCATGAGTGGTCGCGCGTCCGACCCGGTGTGTTGCGCGAACTCGTCGTGCTCGCGGACCGGTGGTCCTCACGCGGCCACAAGATTCGCGCGCAGCTAGACCGGAATGGTGTTCCGCACGCTTTCTACCCGAGTGATTCCCCGGAGGCGCGAAGCCTGCTCGCTCAGATCGGAGAGCCCGTCTCTGATCGGCCGATCGTCGTCACGTTTGACGGGCGGGTGCTGGTCGATCCGACGAGTACCGAACTGGCTCGCGCCTACGGTGTGAGTACGCAGCTCGGCGACCAACGGGAATTCGATGTCGCCATCGTGGGCGCTGGCCCGGCGGGCCTGTCAGCCGCGGTCTACGCCTCCTCCGAGGGCCTCGGCACCCTGGTGGTGGAAGCCGAGTCGATCGGCGGACAGGCCGGCTCGAGCTCGCTCATCCGCAACTACCTGGGATTTCCGCGCGGAGTGAGCGGCGCCGAGCTCGCGCAACGTGCGTACCAGCAGGCGTGGGTCTTCGGCACGCGCTTCTTGCTCATGCGACGGGCTACTGCATTGCAGTGTGGAGGCGACCGCCACGTGCTTACGATGTCTGACGGCAACCGAGCGACGGCGCGGGTGGTGATTTTGGCCACGGGCGTCTCATACCGCCGATTGGATATCCCCGGCCTGGAGGAGCTGTCTGGGGCGGGCGTCTTCTACGGGATGTCCGTATCCGAGGCGCAGGCGCTCGCCCACGAGGACGTCTTCGTCGTCGGCGGCGGGAATTCCGCCGGACAGGCCGCGGTAGGCCTGTCCCGCTACGCCCGTAGCGTCACCATGCTGGTTCGAGGTTCCACGCTCGCCACCTCCATGTCCCAGTATCTACAAGACGAGATCGCCGCCACCGACAACATCTCCGTCCGGTACAGCGCGGAGGTCGTGGACGGGGGTGGCGACGGTCGATTGACCTGGCTAGCCGTTCGCGATCGGACGACGGGGAAGAGCGCCAGGACGTCCGCGGCGGCGCTGTTCATCCTCATCGGCGCCTGGCCGCATACCGAGTGGCTGCCTCCCCAGCTGGTTCGAGACGACCAGGGCTACCTTTGCACCGGATCGGAGGCCGACTCCTCGTGGGACCGCAGCGCTGGGCGGGATCCGATGCTATTCGAAACCAGCGTGCCCGGCGTCTTCGCGGTCGGCGACGTGCGGCACGGCTCCGTAAAGCGCGTCGCGTCATCCGTCGGCGAAGGATCGGTCGTCATCGAACAGGTGCACCGGTATCTGGTTGCACAGAAACTCGCGGACGGAACGGCCTAGTGGGATGGGTGGGGACCGGCCGGGCTCGTCGGCGCACGGTGAACCTGAGGGAGGAACCACGAGGCTCTTCGGTGCGGGCGGCTCCTGCTTGATCCAGCCCTAGCTGGCACCTCTCGCGTTTCGAGCAACGCGAGGACTCAGGAGAATCCAACGTCCGGGCAGTCATCACGGAACGGATGACGGCGCATCTCACGACCCGATCGTGGACGAGAACGTCCATGCTAGCAGTGCGTCCAGCCGGGCCGCGGACTCCTCCTGCATGCCTGGGAGGACATGGGAGCAGGTGTCCATCGTGAGCGTGATCGAGGCGTGGCCGAGGAGCTCTTGGACGACCTTGGGGTGCTCGCCGTTGACGAGCCGCAGGGTCGCGGCAGTGTGGCGAAGGACTGGGTCCAGCTTCCCTCGGGATACTCCGCCGGCGACCTCCGAGAGCCTGAGAAGCGAGGCGGTCGCCCGTCGTGTGAGGAGGACGAAGGCCAAGGAGATCGTCACCGTCAGGAGGACGCGGTCCACACCGTCCTCTGAATAGGAGAGAACCCCCTCAAGGGTGGCCCTCTGCCCGGCGTCGAGTCTCCAATCGCCCAGCCCGTCCATGGGCCAGAAAGTTCGCCGACCAGATCCTGTCTCGGAGTGGAACAGAACCTCCCCCGGCCCGCGATCGATGACGACCGAGTAGCCGGCCTCACCGAACACAACTCCAAGCTCGGAGCGAGGAAGGACATCGTTCACGACGAGGGAACCTCTGATGGACCCGATCTCCTGTTCCAGCC
>JBDHGI010000225.1:0-7035 GCA_039589955.1 Gemmatimonadota bacterium
GGGCCTGGTTGGCGGCGCTGACCGAGACGGTCTGGGTGCGTGAGTCGGTGGCGCCGTCGTCGTCGGTGACGGTGAGGGTGACGTCGTAGGAGCCGGCGCTGGCGTACGTGTGCGACGGGCTCTGGGCGGTGGAGGAGGAGCCGTCGCCGAAGCTCCAGCTCCAGGAGGCGACGGAGCCGTCGGGGTCGGAGCTGGCGTCGGTGAACGCGACGTGGAGCTCGGCGGCGCTGAACGTGAAGTCGGCCGTGGGGGGCAAGGGCTGGGGGACGGTGCCGGTCTGTGGCGAGCTCGGCGAACCGTCGCAGCCCGCGATCAAGGCGATCGAGAAGACAGCACCGACAAGGCGCCCCACGCGCGAGGCGCGACCGCCGAGGCGATTCGACAACGACATTTTGGTTCCCTGGGGGGGGGAGTGAGTCCTACACTTTCACGTTATGAGACTCGCTCTCGCACCTGCAAGCATCTTGAAAGAGTGCCCGTGCCGCGCCGTTCGATCAGGTCGCGTCCGTGCGGTCCAAGAAGGACTCCAGCCTTTTCAGGGACTGCTCGGGGAGTTCCTCCGCCGGCAGGTGCCCACACCCGTCCAGGATCACCAGCTCGGCGTCAGGCAGGTCGTCTGCGAGCCGCACACCGAAGTGGAGAGGAACTACCCGATCCTGGCGCCCCCACATGAGCAGGACCGGGATCCTGATGTCCCCGTAGCGTGCGGTGAGGGAGTCGAGGTCCGGTGGCAGGATCTGGAGCGCGGTGTCCACGAGCGCCCTGCGAGTGTCCCTGTGGGTCAGGGACTCGGCGTAGCCTCTCACCTGTGCGTGTGAGATCCCAGAAGGGTCGAAGACGATCCGCTTCAATACCCACCGAACGACGAAGCGTGCTCCCAACATCCTCATCAATCCCAGGCCGAGGCGGCGATGGTTCGCGAACCATACGAACGGAGGAAGAGGTTGCGCGTACGATGCTCCCGAGACGACCACCAGTCGCCAGAGACGGTCCGGGTGGCTCCCCAGCAGGCGAAGAGAAGCCATCAAGCAGATGCCCCCGCCGAGGGAATGCCCCACCAGCGTTACCCTGTGCAGATCTCGCAGGAGGATCAGCCGGACGAGGAGCTCAGCCTGATCGGCCGGCGAGTACGCACCGTCGTCCGGCTTCGGAGAAGCACCGAAGCCCTTGAGATCTACGGACACCACGTGTCCCCGCTCCGCCAAAGCGGGTACCCAGGTCCGCCACGAGAAAGAGGACGCACCGTATCCGTGGACGAGAAGGAATGTGGGCACGCCGCGACTCGGCTCACGCCCATGGATCTCCACGTGCAATGGGGCGGGAGTGTCGCTCACCTGTCGACGTCCAGGACCAGAACTCTGGCGCCTCCGGCCTCGAGCTCCCTCGCTACGGGCGTGTGGCAGGTGAACGTGAAGAGCTGCCGCTCTTGCGCAACTGCCTTCAGGATGTCGAGTCCCTGACCGCGCCTCCGCTCGTCCCAGTTCACGAACAGCTCGTCGACGAACAGGGGAAGCCGCTCGAGACCCTGATCGAGGTGGTCGACGATGGCAAGCCGCAGGGAGAGATAGGCCTGCTCCAGCGTGCCGGTGGAGATGGGTGGGGCGAGGGGGATCGGCCCGGGAAGGTCCGGTCCCAGAAGGAGAAAACGACTTCCGTCCCCCGTGTCGTCCACGGCGATTCCCGTGTACCGCCCGGAGGTGAGGAGGGTCAGGTGCTTCCCGGCACGGCGCATGAGGTCCGGTTGATGCTCCTCCCGAAAGCGATGATCGGCCTGGCGCAGGAGCTGAGCGAGGACCCATCGGCGGTCGCGCTCACGGAGGAGAACGGACTCGGTTTCCTGCAGCGCGGCGATCTCACCGTCGATGGAATCGGCCGTCTCGGCCTGACGCAGGTGGGCGGCGTCCCGCTCCAGAGCCTCCACCCTGGCAGCGAGGCGCTCCACCTCTTCGGACAACTGCTCTTCTCGCGCCTGCTGGACGGCAAGAGCGTCGTCCTCCATGGTCCAGCTCTCTTCTGCCTCCTCGGCCTCCCGTATCCTCGTCGCCAGCTCGGCCAGGTCGGAGTGGTTGTGCTCCAGCTCGTCCCGAAGCTGCCGGGCACGGACCGAGGCGTCGAGGCGCACCCGGAGTGAGTCCAAGCCGTCCGGGGAGGTCGACTCACCGGCGCCGGCGATGCGCGCTGCGAGCTCCTTCGTCGCCTGCCGGACGTCACTCAGCTCCGCGTGCAGGCGTTCCTTCTCCCGATCGAGGCGACCCACCTCGCGCCCTGCTGCCGACGCGGTCTCCTGCAGCCTCTCGGCCCGATGCAGCTCCCTCTCGAGAAGCTGAGCCGTCGACTCGGCATCCGTGTCGTCGAGGTCGTAACCCAGGTGGGACGCCAGCCTGGCTGCGGCCTCGTCGGCATGGCTCGCCTTGCTCGCCAGGAGCTCGACGGAGCGGACGCGCTCAGCCCGGTCTCGGGCGAGGTCCTGTATGCGCTCCACCGCCGAGGCCAACGCACCGTCGAGCTCCACTGCAGAGGACGAGATCTCCAGATCTCCGAAGAGGGCGAGCATCGTATTCCTGGCTTTCGTCTCCTCGTCCCTGAGCCGGTTCAGAGCTCCCTCCGACCCGCGGTCGGCACGCGCGCGATTCGCCAGCACCCGGGTGAGCAACCAGAGCAGCCCGAGCACGGCTACGACCCCACCCACCGTGGTGGCCGGAGCGCTGTCCAGGATCAGGCCGGCGACGAGGAGAGGGAGTCCCACCAGCAAGCCGATGACGCCAGCCAGGAGCGGAACGGAGTCGATCTCCCCCCGATCAGCGGATCGCTCCCGGGCCGCCTCCAGGATACGTCGCTCCTCGCTGGTCCCTCGGAGGTGGCCGACCCGCTCCCTCAGCTCGGCGGCGGGGATGGCGACGATGCGGTCCAGGACGTCATCGCCAGGGTCGGCGAGGAGCTGGCTGGCAGTGGATTGAACTCTCCGGTCGATATCCCGGATCTCCTGCTCCGCCGATGCGAGGCGGGCCCTCTCGGCACCGAGCCCGGTGACCCTGGCTCCCAGGGCCGTAATGCTGTCTGCGGCGCCGACAAGCGCCTCTTCCTTGGGACCCATGGCCGCCGCAGCTGAAGCCGGAGCCTCCCGCTCCTTCTCGAGCACGCTGATCCGGTTGAGGAGATCTGCACTCCTTCCCTCGAGCTCGGCGATGGCCCCGGCGGGGTCGTGGGGCAGCCCCTCCAGCACGACGGAGTCTCCGGCTTGCTCTTCCAGGACCCGGATGCGTTCGAGTTGGCGCCGCAAGGGAGCGAGCTCCTGGATCCGATGCACCGTGAGGCGCGCGTGCTGGCGGATCTCGCGAGCTTCCTGGAGTCGTTCCCGGGTGCCCGAGATCTCCCGGACGATGTCTCTGAGGCGCCGGTCGGACTGGAGCGCATCCCGCCGCCTGCCGCGGAGCGCCAGCAGGTCCTCCTGGACGGCTCTTATCCGCTGGTTCCCTCGCCGGGTGGGACGCCACAGCTCTCCCGCCTCCTGCTCCAATTCGGAGACCACCTGACGTACTCCCCGGAGATCCGAGGCGCCCATGGAGCCGATCAGACGATCCTGTACCTGGCCCCAGGCCTCCCCGTCCAGCGCCGCAAGCTCGGCGAGGGTGAGGGCGTACACCTGTCGAAAGACGGCCCGGGGGATGTGGGCCACCCAGGGAAGGGGACGGTTCCTGAGATCGTCGACTCCGTCGCCCGTGGTCATGCGTCCGGAGGGGTGCGAAAGCAACCGCCGCTCGACGTCCGCGCATCCCCCTCCGTCCAGCCGGATCGCGACGGCTCCGGCGGGATCGCCTCCATGCCAGGGAGAATAAGGATTCCGCTCGCGGGTCGCCGGCATGAACCCGTAGAGCATCGAGGTGAGGAAGTGGAACAGGGTGGACTTGCCTGCCTCGTTGGGACCGAGGACCACGACGAGGCCCGGTAGCGCCTCGGTGCCCGTGTCCAGATCCCGCAGGCGACCGAAGGAATCGACGCGGATGCGCTCGATCCTCATCCGCCACCGTCCTCCCCGAGCATGCGTGCTGCCACTTCCCCGTCCACTCCCTGCAGGAGGCTGCGCAGGTAGGCGTCCACTGCGTCCTGCCCCTCGGGTGTGAAACCGGCCAATGTGCCGGGATCCAGTCCCTCCAGGGTGGCCTGGCCCCGTCGGATCTCCTCGATCAGCCTGAGGGCTTCGCCGAGCACGTCCGGCCTCCCTCGATGCTCCTCCACGGCGACCACGGGATGAACGGCGTCGTGGACCACGGAGACATCCAGAGCACCGAGGAGCTCGACGAGCTCGTCCGAGAGGGCCGCCCGGTCCTCTTCCCTGCGCAGCTCTCTCCACAGCGGACAGGGTCCGGCGAGCACCACCCTGATCATCCACTCCATCTCGGCGGTGACGGGCTCCTGCTCCCGCGCCGCCCTCCAGGCCACCACCACCCTGCGCTCAAGGCGATCGAGGGTATCGGCCTCCTCCAGGCCGTGCACCCGGATCGTCTCCCAGCGCACGGGAGCGATGGCGCGAAAGGAGAGCGCGGGAGCGTCGCGGTCGGACAGGTCCGCAAGGACGCACCCCTTCGGGCCCGTGTCGGCGTGGGTCCTACCCTGGAGATTCCCCGGATAGACTACGGGCGGGTCGTCGAAAAGGGTCTGGCGGACATGGACGTGCCCGAGCGCCCAGTAGTCATAGCCGGCACGCATCAGGTACGTCAGCTCCGAGGGGGCGTAGGCGTGATGTGCCTCCGATCCGAGAGAGGTGTGTACCTGAGTGTGGAGGAGCGCGACCTCGGGCAACTCGCCGTCGGGCCGCGGCAGACGACGAGAGAGATCGTCGCGCTCCCCTGGAGAGGCGTGGCCTACGGCTGTGACGAAACCGCAGGTCCGGCCCTCGCGATCGTGGATGGCGATGCGTTGGGGGGTGCCGTCCCCGGCGACCCGCACATTCGGCGGCCAGGGGAGGCGTCGTGGACCCGACTCGGCCATGCCCGGGTCGTGATTCCCGGTGGCGTACACCATGGTGATGCCGTTGTCGGCGAGACGGTGAGCCTGATCCAGCAGGAATCGCTCGGTGGTAAAGGAGAGCAGCTCCCCGTCGAAGAGGTCGCCGGCCACGAGGAAGGCCTGGACGTCCTCTCGAATGGCCAGGTCCACGGCTCGACCCAGGGCCTCTCGGGAAGCTTCGCGGAGTCGCCTTCGAACGGGCTGGGAGCGGCCCGAATAAGCGGTATCCAGGTGGACATCGGCCAGGTGGACGAAGCGCATACGCGAAGGTAGTGGGTGTCCGGGGACGAGGGAATTCGCAGAGCGGACGCGGCGGCGTGCAGACCTTCTCCCCCCGAGGCGAATCGATATGTTTATCGCCTGCGTCCAGCCGCTTGGCCTGGGCGATCCGCGATCCGCGGCGACTGCATCCTCACGCGGGGCCTGGAGCCCCTCCGTACCATGAGTGACATCGTCGAACCGGCCGGAAGCCGTATCCGCCAGGACTCCTCCACCATCGAAGCGGCCTGCCAGGAGGTCCGGCGACTGGCCTCTCCCGCGGAGGTGGAGCCAGCCGCGACGTTCACTGCGGCCTTCCTCGCCAAGGCTCCCGTCGACCTCATCCGGGCGCGTAGCCCGGAAGCGCTGGCCCGGATGGCCCTGGGGACGCTCGGGTTCGTCCGGGGGACGCGCCCGGACGAGGTCGACGTGGAAGTGAAGAACCGGGAGCCGGATGACGAAGGCTGGCACGCACCGGTGACGGTGGTGCGGACGAGCGTTACGGAGCGCCCGTTCATCGTCGACACGATCCGTGAGTTCCTGCACGCACAGGGGCTGGTGATCGAAGCCATCGTGTACCCGGTGCTCCACGTGGACCGGGATGACCGTGGCCAGGTGGTCGGAGTTCGGCCCTTCCGGGAGGGAGAGAGCCACGAGTCCCTCGTCCACTGTGAGGTCACGGAGATCGCCGACCCCGAAGCCCGGCGAGCTCTGGCGGAGGAGCTCGAGCGAAGGCTCGTTGACGTGGTCCGCGCCACGGACGACTTCCCCCTCATGGTCGATGCACTGGACGTGGTAGTGCAGGAGCTGTCGGAGCGCTCCGAGACTGTGTCTGACCGCAGCGAGGAGATCGCCGAGATCCTGGACTTCCTGCATTGGCTCCGGGACGGTGGGTTCGTGTTCCTGGGGTACAGAGGTTACGACCTCACCCCGGGAGACGGTGGCCGATGCATCACGGTTACGCGTGGATCCGGCCTGGGTGTGCTACGGGACGAGGCCACCTCCTCCTATGCCAGACCCGTCTCCATCGACGAGCTGGAAAAAGGCCAGAGGGACATCGTCGAGCGGGGCCCCCTCCTCATCATCAGCAAGACCAACGCTGAGTCCACGGTCCACAGAAGGGCCCGGATGGACTACATCGGCGTGAGGAAGATCGGGCCCGAGGGACAGGCCGTCGGGGAGCATCGCTTCCTCGGCCTGTTCACGTCGCGGGCGTATTCGGAGACCGCGGAAGACATCCCCATTCTGCGGCGTAAGCTGCGGGCCATCCTGGAGAGGTCGGAGGCCAAGGAAGGGTCGCACGACCACAAGGAGATCATCACGATCTTCAACTCCCTTCCGAAGGAAGAGCTCTTCCTCGCCTCGGCCGAAGAAGTAGGCTCGGAGATCCGGATCGTCCTGACCTCCTACCACACGGCCGGGGTCAGAGTCACGCTGCGGCGGGATCCCCTGCACCGAGGTGCCACCGTGATGGTGATCCTGCCCAAGGACCGGTTCTCGGGAGATGTCCGGAAGGCTATCGAGGAAGCGCTGGTCTCCATGTTTGACGCCGAGCTTCTGAACTACCACCTGACGCTGGGCGCCGGCGACCAGGCCCGGTTCCACTTCTACCTCGGGGCCTCGCCCGAGCAGCTCGAGGACACCGACGTCTCGGCGTTGGAGCAGATGGTTCGTCGGATCATCCGTTCGTGGACGGACCGGGTCCGGGAGGAGCTGGCGAAGGCCAGGTCCGCGGAGGATGCCCGACACCTGACGGAACGCTTCGGGCAA
>JBDHGI010000226.1:0-7031 GCA_039589955.1 Gemmatimonadota bacterium
CGGGTGCGGGCAGGGGCCGGATGGAGCACGTCGGAGTGCCTCGACGTGGACGCCCGCTGGGTGAGCCGGAACTACTTCGGCGGTGGACGGCGACTGCAGCTGCGCGCGAGGGTCTCCAACATCCTGGCCCAGGGGTTTCACGAGCTGCTCTGTCCCCAGAGCGGCTCCGGGGACTACGGTGATCTGAACTGGATCGCGTCCGTGGACTTCGTCCAGCCCTGGATCTTCTCCACGCGCAACTCGTTCCAGGCGTCGGTCTTCTACGAGCGTCAGAGCCTTCCGGACATCTTCGTTCGCAAGGCCGTCGGAGTCACGACAGCTCTGACCCGGGCCCTGGGCCCACGCACCCCGCTGACGCTGTCCTATCGACCCGAGCTCTCGCGACTGGATGGAGCCGCGGAGGTCCTCTTCTGCACCACTCTCCTGGTGTGCCGGGAGGCCGACATCGACGCCCTTCAGGGAGCCCAATGGATCGCACCTGTGGGGCTCAGCGTCACGCGAAGCACCGTAAACAGCGTCCTCAACCCGTCTCGAGGCTTCTCGGCGGTGGTGGACCTGGAGCACGCGGCTGGGTGGACCGGGTCCAACTTCCCCTACAACCGCGTCGTGGTCGAGGCAGCCCGGTACGAGAGTCTCGGTGGCGGTGGGGTGCTGGCGGCACGCCTTCGGGGAGGATGGGTGAGCGCGGGGGCCTTTCCCGGGCTCCCGGCCCGCGAGGAGAGCACCGATATCGTCCACCCCCAGAGGCGGTTCTACGCCGGGGGGGCCAACTCGGTGCGCGGATTCGCCCAGGGGCGTCTGGGGCCCCGCGTGCTCACCGCCGACATCCAGGGCATGATCGATCTTGAGAATTGCTCGCCCGAGTCCATCCTCGACAAGGTATGCGACGCGACGGCTCTGGGCGACGCTGGCTTCGACCCGAGACCCACCGGTGGGACCCGGGTCCTGGAGGGCAACATCGAGTTCCGCTTCCCCGTCGCCTCACGGGTGCAGGCAGCCACGTTCACCGATGTCGGTCAGGTCTGGGACGTGGACGAGACGGTGTCGATCCGTGACCTGGAGGTGACTCCCGGCGTCGGCATCAGATACCTCAGCCCCATCGGCCCGGTCCGGGTGGACCTGGCCTATCGGTTCCGGGGCGGGGAATTCCTCTCGGTGATCACCGAGCTTCCCCGCGAGTTCGATCCCGCCATCGACGACGAGTTGGACCGACTGACCGAGAAGCTGCCCGATGACACGAGGGTTCCCATCCCCTGGGTACGGTCCGACGCCCTCGTCACGCTGGATCCGGTCTTCTTCGACGACTCTCCGGCGCTGTCGTTGCGGCGGTTCCAGCTCCACATCTCCATCGGGCAGGCGTTCTGACATGGACACCGGGCGTCCGTCCGAGCAGCCGAGGCGTCGTGGGCGACGCCGCAGGGGTCTGCTGCTGACCCTGTTCGTGGGCGGGCTGCTGGCCGGAGGCGCCGTCGCGGCAATGATCCTGACCCGGCCGGGGCAACGCCTCGTCCTCGGTGCAATGCTGGATCGCTTCCGGGAGAACCTCGCTGGATCCCTCACCGTGCAGGAGATTCGCAGCCCCTCCCTCCTCTTCGGGGCCACGCTGATCGGGCTTCGGCTGGACGCCGAGGGGGACCGCCCCTTCCTGGAGGTCGATTCGGTCGAGGTCAGGTACTCGATGCTCAGCCTTCTGGGCGCCCGACCCCGCCTGCGTGGGCTGACGCTCTGGGGACCCCGGGTGGTGATCAGCCGCTTCGCGGGTGAGGAGGGATCCAATGTGACCCGACTGGTGAAGCCCGGTCCCCCCTCCCCGGACTCCGCCCAACCGGGGCAGTCAATCGGGCTGGGGACAGTGCGAATCGAGGGCGGGCTTCTGGAGGTTCTCACCCCGGCTGCGCCCGGGACTTCCGCTCGGGTACCGACCGTGTCGGACCCCACCGGGGAGGGCCGCCTCCGAAGATTGGCCCTGGAGGACATGAGACTCGAGCTGGACGACGCTCTCCTCTTCGACCAGGACGGCAACCTGTTCGCCGGACGACTCACCCAGCTGGCGACCGACGTCGGGATCTTCACCGATCCGCTCCGGATCAACCGCGTCCAGGGAAGCCTGACGTTTGGAGCTCAGGGACTGAGCATCCGAGACGCCGCCTTCCGCCTGCCGGATTCGAGCCTGGACGGGGAGCTGTTCCTGGGGCCGGAGCAGGGTGGCGAGTCCTCGTGGGGGTTTCATGTGGCCCTTCGCACGGACGGGCCGGCGGCCCTGGCCGACCTGCGCTGGCTGGATGCGCGCATTCCGACGGGGACGCTGGAAGGAGGGATCGGCGTCGAGTTGGACGGGGGAGTCATCGTGCATCTGGAGGGAGCGGACATCGGGCTCGAGGCGAGTCGGCTGGCCGTCGACGGCGACGTCGTCGTGGGGCGCCGTCTCTCTCTCCGGGGACTCGACGTCCGGGCGAGTCCCGTGGCGCTCTCCCGCCTGGAGCCATGGCTCGGCAGGGATATCCCCGTAGACGGTTGGCTGAGCGGCCGCATGATCCTCTCCGGCACCATGGACGAGCTGCGCACCGGAGCCCGGGTGACCCTGGTCCCCGCCGGGCACGGAGGCCGCCCGACCACCGCCGATCTTCAGGGCCTCTTGCACTTCGGCGTCAACCCCGGCGTGACCGACCTGACCGCGAGGGTGGATCCGTTCAACTTCGAGATCCTGAGCGCGCTGCAACCGGCCTTCGCGGTTCCGGGCGATGGCAGCATCCGACTGGAAGCCTCGGGACGGGTGGATGACGGCGTCCGGTTCTCGGTCGATGTGGCCCACGGCCCCGGTGGGGCGACAGCGTCGCGGATCCTCGCGCGGGGCGCGACCCGTCGCGCCGAAGACGGCAGGTGGGTCAGCGACGTGCAGGGAGACCTGGCTCCCCTGTCCCTCGAGATGATGGCGGGGTGGGCGCCGGGTCTCTCCCTCCGTGGAGGGATCCAGGGTCCCGTGCGGGCCGTCGGCCCGTGGGAAGCGCTGCGCGTGTCGGGGGATCTCCGGGCCGGAGGGGGCGACCTCACCGTGGACGCCGTTCTCGACATGACCGACCTGTCGCGGCGCTACCTGCTCACCGCCGAGGCATCGGGCGTGGACCTGGCCGACCTCTCGGACCGGGTCTCCGTTCCCTCGGACTGGTTTGGCCGCCTGGAGGTGGACGCCGGAGGAGGGCGCCTGCAAACCCTCGATGGCAGGGGCACCCTCTCCGTATCGGGCTCCAGGCTGGGCGGACTGCACGTGAACGATCTCGAGGTGAACGTGTCCGCCTCTGGCGGGATCCTGCACATCGACACGCTGTCCGCGGATCTCGGTGACGTGAGGATCCTGGGCTCCGGGGAGCTCGGCCTGATCGAAGCACGGACCGGGTCGGCCAGGATCGACTTCGATTCGGAATCCCTGCTCGGGCTCCGCTCCATCTTCAGAGGCGACACGGTCCTCACTCGGGACGGGCTCACCGAGCTGCAGCGCCGATTCCTGACCATGCAGGGTGTCGATCCCGACACGCTTCCCGTCGAGGCCGACGTGGCCATGGACGGAGCCCTGGAAGGGAGCCTTCTCATCCACGGATCCGCGTCATCCATGGACGTCGAGGGTGGACTCAGACTCCATCGAGGCGTCTACGGCCAGGACCGTCTGGAGCGCGCCAATGCCTGGGTCGTGGCCCGGAACGTGACTTCGTCCAGCCGGTCCGTGGATCTCGATCTCCAGGCGGAGGGCATTCTGATCGGTGGCCGGACCTTCGCCGGGGTCGATGCGGAGGTGCTGCTGGAAGGTCGGCGAGGGGAGGGAACCGTCGCCGTCGTTCGTAGCGAGACCGAGCGGTACGACCTGGCGGGCGCCTTCACCCTCCACGACGAGGGTGGAGAGGTCGATCTCCAGGTAGCCGACCTGGGCCTCCAAGAGGCCCTGTGGCGTCTGCGACGGCCCACTCGGATCCGCTGGGGACCCGGGCTGCTGGCCATCGAGGACCTGGAGCTGGCCCGCGAAGACGATGATCCCATGCGTCTGAGCGCCGCCGGCGAGCTGTCCTGGGTCGGCGCCTCGGACTTCTCGGCGGATGTAAGTGGCCTCCACCTCGAGCGACTGGCGCGGGTGACACAATGGACCGGGCCGGACGTGGAAGGAGAGGTGGATCTGGGCGTACGCGTCACCGGGCCGGCCGAGACCCCTGTCATCCACGGGTCGGTTTCCGTCCGGGACGCCCGGTACGGTCACATATCCTTCGGGAACGTCTCGGGCCGGATCGACTACCGGGACCGGGCGGCTGACCTTCGACTTGAAGCTCGGGATCAGGGCTCGCAGGTCTTCCTCGCCGAGGGGGCGGTCCCCGTTGATCTGGCCCTGGCTCCGGAAGGCTCTCGTGTGACCGAGGACGCCATGGACGTGAGCGTGAGGGCCGACGGACTCGATGCGGCGGTCCTGCTCAGCTACCTGACCTTCCTCGAGGATCAGGAAGGGGCGCTGACGGGAGACTTCCACATCGGCGGGCCTCTGGATGCTCCTGAGCCATCGGGCGTGCTCGACCTCGCCGGGGGAGCCTGGACCTTCGAGGCGCTGGGCGTGCGGCACCGGGGGGTGCAAGGCACCCTCACGCTTCGACCCGACCGGACGGTGGAGGTGGACCTCCGCGGATCCTCGGGAGGCACGGCAACGGTGGCGGGGACCGTCGTCATGGACCCACTGACCAACCCCACGCTGGATCTCGGAGTCACCTTCTCCCGCTTTCAGGCCGTCGATCGCCGTGACGTCGAGGGCAGCATCAGCGGCCAGGTGCGGCTTCTGCAGACGTACGAGCGTCCTCTTGTGGAGGGCAGCCTGAGAGTGGACAGGGGGACGCTCTTTCTGGAGGAGTTCGCCAGGAGCGCCCAGGTCGTGGATCTCTCCGATCCGGCCCTCCTGGACGACCGCTTTCTCCAGAGCGCGGACACCGCCGCCCTCAGCTACCGTCCACTGCTGGCGGGGATGAACAACCCCTTCCTCCAGAGCCTCCGAGTCGACGTGGATCTGTCCGTGCCGAGAGACAGCTGGCTCCGGTCTCGGGACATGAACGTGGAGATCGGGGGCCAGCTGGAGATGACCTACGACCGCGCGAGCCGCGACCTGGTCATGGTGGGCGAGCTGCAGGCGCTCCGGGGAGACTATACGGTTCTGGGGCGCCGCTTCCAGGTGGAGGAGGGAGTGGTCGGGTTCATCGGAACGCCCGGAATCAACCCCACGTTGGACCTCCGGGCCGTGAGTCGGGTCCGGCGCCGGGAGGGCGAGCCCCTGGACGTGGTGGCCACCGTCTCGGGCAACCTGACGCAGCCCCGCGTGACCCTCACGAGCGACGAGCAGGGCGTGGCCGAGTCGGATCTGGTGAGCTATCTGATCTTCGGGCGGCCGAGCTACGAGCTGGCTTCGGGGCGAGAGGCGTTCGTGGGAGGTGCAGCCGGCTCTCTGGCCGGCGCAGCCACCGGCTTCGGGGTCACGTGGGCCACGGGCACCTTGGCGAACCAGCTGAGCGCCGCCTTCGCCCAGCAGATCGGCGTGGACTACCTGTCCATAACCCAGACGGCGGACCTGGACGTGATCACGGGGCGAGCCTCGGGGTCGATCCTCGCCGGCACCCAGGTCGAGGTCGGGCAGTACATCGGAAGCGACATCTTCTTCGTTCTGGTCTTCCAGCCCGTGGCCCGGCCTGGGGACAGCGGGGTCGAGAGGTTCTTCGGGGGAGCTCGCGTGGAGATCGCGCTGTCCGACGACTACAGCGCGCAGGGCTTCTGGGAGGACCGCTTTCTGCGCAGCGGCGTGGGGGGGTTCGGGGGAGCCATCGATCCGGAGGAGGTGTGGGGGGTATTCATCTTCCGGGAGTGGGGATACTAGGCACCGGCTGGAAGGCCGGAGCCCGCGTCCAACTGTACCGCAACACACGGATTCACTCCGGTGTAGAGATTCCGTCCCTGAAGCTCGAGAGACGGATCACAGACAAAGAGGTGGAGCAGTGCAGACCCTGAAGGTCTTCGGCATGATGACGGGCCTCACGGTGCTCGTGGTGGCCATCGGGAGCTATTTCGGCGGCTCCGGAGGGGCGGTCTTCGCGTTCGTCCTGGCCGCCGCCATGAATCTCGGTATGTATTGGTTCAGCGACCGGGCGGTCATGCGCATGTATCGCGCCCGTATCATCGGGCCCCAGGACGCGCCCGAGCTCTACCAGATGGTGGACCGCCTCCGTGAGAGAGCCGGCCTGCCCATGCCCACCGTCGCGGTGGCGCCCTCCGAGCAGCCCAACGCCTTCGCGACGGGGCGCAATCCCGATCACGCGGTCGTGTGCGTTACCGCAGGCATCCTCCGCGCCCTTCCTCCCCGTGAGCTCGAGGGCGTCATCGCCCACGAGCTCGCGCACATCCAACACCGACACATGCTGGTGGGCGCAGTGGCCGCCACCATGGCGGGGGCGATCGCCATGCTCGCCAGCATCGCGCGGTGGGGACTCATTCTGGGAGGATTCGGAGGCAGGGACGACCGTGGGGACAATCCTCTTGCGCTCTTGATCATGGCCATAGTGGCCCCCCTGGCCGCGGCAATCATCCACATGGCCATCAGCCGTCAGAACGAGTACCAGGCCGACGCCACCGCGGCGCGGATCACCGGCGACCCCCTCGGGTTGGCCGGAGCCCTCCAGCGGATCGAGAGCCACGCCCAGCGGATCCCGCTGCCGGTGAATCCTGCGGCTGCGCAGCTGGCCATCATCAACCCCTTCTCCGGCGGCCGGGGCGGCGGCATCATGGGTCTGTTCCGGACGCACCCTCCCACGGAGGAGCGCGTCGCACGCCTGCGCGGAATGCGGGTCTGACCGGGCTCAGCACCCGCACCAACGGAGGGCCGGATGGCGCATGCCATCCGGCCCTCTCGTCGGAGCGCGGCTACCGGTCAGGTCGGTCGTTGCACGAGGAGGGGCAGCGGACTGCTCCGCAGGACCTTGTCTGCCACGCTTCCCAGGAGCGCGCGCTTCAACCCCCCGTAC
>JBDHGI010000227.1:0-7029 GCA_039589955.1 Gemmatimonadota bacterium
GCGTGTGCACGAAGACCCCCCGCGGATAGCGGGCATAGCCGGTGGAGACCACGCTGACGAGCTCACGCCGTCCGTTTCTGGTGAGGTCGACGAGGTGGAAGCCCAGGACGGTCGGGTCCCACGGCAGCTCTCCCTCGGGCTCGATCCTCGGTCGACCCGTGACCAGCGGGACTTCGAGGAGCTCGTTTCCCCTCGCGTCCGCCACGCTCAGATGCAGCGTGTCGCCCCTGACGACGGGGATGAAGATCTCGCGTGTCCCGTCCCCGTCGAAGTCCAGGACATGTGGCCGGCCCACGGACCCGACGTAGTCCAGTCGGTGGACGTCGGGGTTCTCGGGGGTCCGGATCAGGACGGACGTTCGTCCGGGTCGCCGGGTCGTCGGCCGGAAGACCTGGATGATCTCGTCCCTTTCGTCGCCGTCCAGGTCCTCGAAGAACGGGACGGCTCCCAAGTCTGCCGCGGCCTCGAATCGGGTTGGCAGCAGCCCGGCGGAGGGCGCTCCCCCGTCGTCGTCGCAGCCGACGGTGAGGAGCGTCAGCAGGAGCGGCCCAGCCACACTCCGACTCAGACGGGAGCTGCCTGTCGTGGAGCCGGGTCCGTGCATGCACGCCACCTCAGGAGTGGATGAGATCCGGGGGCCGGGCCCGTGCGGACTCCGCCCCCTATTCCAAGCTGCCGAAGGGCTGTCCCCTGCTGCAACAGGAAAATCGGGAAGGGCCCCGACCAGCTTTGCACGACGAGGCCGGCTGGGTAGCTTTCGTGCTACCCGGCTGGACCATCGAGCTACCCGGACCGACGACGGTACTGCGGGCGGGTAGTCGGCGGGGCGATACTCTCGTCGCCTGAGCCGATTCCTGTGGCCTTCGACCGAAGGAACCAGGTAGGAGAGAAGCACCGGCGCCGCAGTTGGCCTACTCTGGTCGCCGACGCCGGCGGGCACTGGCTCGGCCTGGCGACAACGCCGTCGGTCACCGCTCCACCTGGCAAAGACCCCCACAAGCTCAGCGCGCCTTTCTCGAGGGTGCCGTGGATTCGTCCGCGACGCCCTCCTTTCGTCGTCCCCTCCGTCGACCACGAGCGTGGGATGGAGGGGCATCCACGTCACTTCTCGGGAGGACAGGGATATGGGAACCAGAATAGTGACGACCGCCCTGCTGGGCGCTCTCTTCAGCATGGCCCCGGGAGCGTCGGCCTTGGAGGCCCTCGCTCCAGGCCCGCAGGCGACCCGAACGATCCAGATCCAGGGAGTCGTCGTCGACGAGCTGATCGGTGCCCCGGTGGCGGGCGCGACGGTGTCCATTGAAGGCACTTCCGCCTTGACGGCAACGAGCCGGGAAGGACGCTTCTCCCTCAACTACACGACCGGCGCCGACTTCACCCTGGTCGTGTCCTTCATCGGCTACAGGACCTCTCGCCAGGTCCATTCGCCGACGGACGATCTGGGCAGCCTGCGCATCGCCCTCACCCCCGACCCCTTCGAGTCCGAGGCCATCGTCGTCACCGGCATCGCCTCGAGCCGTGCGAAGTCCGTAGCGGAGGTGTCGGTGGCCCGCGTCTCCGCGGAAGCGCTGTCGGCGCGGCAGCTCTACACCAGCCTCGATCAGCTCGTCTCGGGCAAGATATCGGGCGTTCAGATGCACCCGGCGGCCGGCTACGTCGGGGGAGGCTATCGGTTCTTCGTACGGGGCGGCGGCGGTCTGAACGGAAACGGCCAGCCCATCATCTACGTCGATGGTGTGCGCATGGACGACTCGAATCTGGCCCTGCTGTGGAATGGGGGTCAGGGATACTCGAACCTGCTCTCCCTTTCACCGGGTGAGATCGAGACCATCGAGGTGCTGAAGGGTCCCGCGGCTGCAGCCATGTACGGGACCAACGCCTCGAATGGCGTCGTCCTGATCACGACCAAGTCCGGAGAAGGGAGGGTGGCCGCAGACGGAGGGGCGGCCATCAACTACAGGTTCAGCTACGGCCAGAACAGGATGCCGTTCGACTACGACCCTGCCCTGTACAACAACGCTGCCCTCTACAACAACCTCCTGCGGAACGGAGTCATCCGGGATCACAGCGTCGATCTCTCGGGCGGCTCGGGCATCCTCCGGTACTTCCTCAGCTACGAGAACAAGTCCGAAGAGGGCATGGCCCCGCGCAACTTCCAGACACGCAACGCGGCCCGTGCGAATGTCTCCGCCGTCCCCAACGATCGACTGAGCCTCTCGGTCAGCGTGGGCTACTCGGAGAACAGCCTCGAGCGGCCTCACAGCGATGACGCGGTGCTGTCTCCCCACTGGGGGACCATCATGGTGGACACGCCCTGGAAGTGGTATGACAGCCTGGCGATCGCCTCCACCATCGGACCTGCGGAGAACAACCGCACGACGGCCTCCGCGCAGGTCACGTGGAACATGATGGACGGCTTGGATCTCTTCGGCAGCATCGGCGTCGACAACAGCTATCACCGGCAGGACGAGTTCTATCCTCCGGAGTTCCGGTACTGGATGGGATACGGAGGACGTCGTCGGATCGCCGAGCGGTCGAACAGGCAGTACACCTACGACGTCAAGGCGAGCTATTCCTACCAGCCCGTGCCCGAGCTGGCGGTCACATCGGTGGTGGGCAGCCAGATCTTCGACAGGGAGGCCAGGAATACCGGTGTGGAGAACAGGCAGTTCGCCACCGGATTGATCAGCGACATCGGCTCGGGCTCCGACTACCGGGGCATGTGGGAGGGCCAGTTCCAGGAGCGACAGGCCGGGATCTACACGTCCCACACGTTGTCGTATCAGAGCAAGTACTTCGCCACGCTCTCCCTGCGGAAGGACTACGCGAGCGCCGTGGGCGAGGAGGCTCCCTCCATCATCTACCCGCAGGCGAGCTTTGCGGTGCGGCTCGACGAGTACGAGTCCGTTCCGGACTTCCTGAACATCCTCAAGCTGCGCGCCGCGTACGGCGAGAGCGGCCAGCTTCCCGAGCCCAGCGACACCAAGCGACTGCTGTGGGGCGCTCAGGGCACGGCGTACGGTCCCGGCGCGATTCCCACGCAGATGGGCAATCCGTCCCTGGAGCCCGAGCGCATCAAGGAGCTCGAGCTGGGGCTCGACGCGGAGATCTCCGGCAAGTGGTCCCTGGAGCTCACCTACTACAGGCAGAACGCGGAGAACTCCATCATCGGCAGGCCGAACTCCCCGTCCACCGGGTTCGGCAACATCATTGTCCCCTACAACATCGGGAAGGCCGAGGCCCAGGGTATCGAGGCGACGGTGCAGGGCGATCTCATCCGCACCGAGGACTACGGGTTGGACTTCAACCTGATGTGGAACTGGCAGGCGAATGAGGTCGTCGATCTGGACGGCCAGGGCCCCATCATCGCCAACTACCGGGTCAACGCCATCGAGGAGGGCCTCCCCAAGCACGAGTACTACGCGGTGATCACCACGGGAGCCCGATTCGACGAGCAAGGCAGGTATGCCGGGGTGGAGGAATCGGATGGACGGGTCGCCCTGGGCAACCCCATCCCGGACCACACCGGGTCGTTCAGCCTCAACTTGCGGTTCCTGAAGGACTTCAACCTGACCGGCATGGCCGATTGGGGGCTCGGCAAGAAGGTGTTCAGCATCTTCCGGCAGTTCGCGGCCCGGAACGGGGGCTACACCCCCTTCGCGGAGATGGCCGCGCGACTCGGTCTCGACGATGACTGGGGCTGGATCAGCTCCGTCGACTTCAATGACTATACACCGCTGACGCCCGGCACGCCGGAGTATACGGCTCTGGCTCACGAGTTCGCCCGGGTGGACCCCTACTACCGCGGCAACTACATCTTCGACGCGGACTACTTCGTGCTCAGGGAGCTCAGCCTGAGCTATGACCTCACGGACGTGCTGTCCCGCTACGGCCTGACGTCTTCCAGGGTCAGAGGAATGATCCTCGGCATCGCGGCCAAGAATCTCCTGCGGCTCTCGCAATACGAGGATGGCGACTTCGAGGTGAACGCGCCTGGCGCACGCTCCAGCGCATGGGGCGTCGACTACGGCACCTTGCCTCCGCCGCGGGTCCTGAATTTCTGGGTCAACGTGTCGTTCTGAGAGGCGACCCGGCCATGGCTATTCCAGACAAAGGATACAGAGACATGACACGGCTATTGAGGGCACTGCTGGTCACTGTGCCGTGCTTGAGCCTGCTGACGTCGTGCGGCGACTACGTGACGAATCTGGACCCCTTCATCGACGTCATCGAGGATTCGGAGCTGGACTCACCGAACAACGTGGACTTCCTGATCACGGGTGTGCGGCAGCAGCTGTCGTACACCATGGACGACATGTTCGTGAACGCGGCGGGCCTGTCCGACGAGTTCATCTTCGATCTACGAACACCTTCGGCTGTCTTCCCACAGTTCGGTGAGATCGACAACGGCTATCCGCTGTTGTTCAACTACCAGGTGGAGAACATCAACGCGAACATCGGGCTGCTGCGGCTCGTGGCCGACGACCTGATTCGCCGCCTCGACGTGATCGAGGGCGTCGATCAGGCCGCGCTCAGGGAGGCCCAGTTCGTGGGGAACTTCTACGGGGGCCTCGCCCGCTACTTCGGAGCGACCTACCTGGGCCTGGAGAGGAACATGGGTGGCGCCGCCATCGACAACGGGCCGTTCATCCCGTCGAACGAGCTGTACGGTCTGGCAGCACAGAAGATGGAAGCCGCCCTCGCTCATGCGGACGCCTATCAACAGAGGGTGGTGCACTCGGCCATCGCGAAGGCGTTCCTCTATCAGGGGGACTACGCCGCCGCCGCCGCCCACGCCGCCCAGGGTCTCACGGAAGGAGACGACCCGTACCAGGCGCAGTACACGCCGCAGGATCCCACCTACTTCGATATCGAGGCGGGGTCGCAGCGTAATCAGTATACCGCGGACCCGCGGTTCCAGGCGTACGTGGATGCAGATCCGGCCGAGGCGAGCCGACTGCCCCTGGAGCCCATTCTGGGCGGGGGGATCACGTTCTACGTGCAGCTGAAGTACCCGGGGCCGTCGGCGCCGCTCGACGTGGTGTCCTGGCAGGAGAACAACCTCGTGTTGGCGGAGCTCGTCGTGAGGGGAAGCGCCTCCGGCGATGCGGCGTCGCTCATCAACGCGGTGCGCGCGTCGCACGGCATAGGCCCGATCTCCGGTTCGGTGACGTTGGACACCATCTATGAGGAGAGGGACAAGGAGCTCTTCCTCACCGGTGCCCGTCTGCCGGACCAACGGCGGTTCGATCGCTGGCATCTGGCGGCTGATACGTGGCGGTTCATCCCCATCGATCAGAGGGAGCGGGACCACAATCCCAACCTGGCGAGTTAGCGAGCCGCCACCAGGAGCGGGGCGTCGGGGCACTCCCCGGCGCCCCGCCTTGCGGGGGCCGCGGACTCCGGTCCTGGACCCGCGTGGGGCCGCCTACGAGGCCCCCGCACTCGCCGTCGTGCCGAACAGCGTCCCTGGAGCACTCAGTGCCGAAAGCGGAACGGCCTCCACCTCCTCCGACACTGGATACCGCTTCACACCGGGGTGGATGATCGCGACACGCTCGAGCCCCAGGTCGGAGATGGCGATGGCGATCGAGCGGGTGCGGCGCGGAGCGTCGGCCCGCTTGCACTCCACACCCAGCAGGCGGTCGCCGCGGCGGAGGACCAGATCGATCTCGGCCCCCTGGTGGGTCGCCCAGAAGAAAGCCTCGTCGTGCGGCTCGGAGCGCAGGACCTGCTCGATCACGAATCCCTCCCAGGATCCGCCGACCTTGGGGTGGAGAAGCAGCGTCTTTTGCGAATCGAGCCCGAGGAGCTGGTGCAGAAGGCCCGTGTCCCGCACATAGATCTTGGGAGACTTGACCTGCCTTTTCTTCAGATTCGCGAAGTAGGGTTGGAGCTGACGCACGAGAAGCGCATCGGTGAGGAGATCCAGGTATCGCCGCGCCGTCGACTCGCTCGCCCCGAGGACGCGCGCCGCCTGTGCCCCGTTCCAGGTCTGGGCGTGGTAGTGGGCCAGGAGGGTCCAGAAGCGCCGAAGCGCCACGGCCGGGATGCGCACGCCCCATTGGGGGAAGTCTCGCTCGAGCAAGGTCTGAATGAACCCCTCGCGCCACGCCACGCTGTCCGTCTCGTCCTCGGCGAGATAGGAGAGCGGGAGCCCGCCACGAAGCCAGAGACGGTCGATCGCGTCCTCACCGAGCTCGTCGATGGAGAATCCCCCGATGGTGATGCGCTCGATCCGTCCGGCGAGGCTCTCCGACGACTGCCGGAGGAGCTCACCCGATGCGCTGCCCAGGGTCAGAAACCGGGCAGGCTCCTCCTCCCGATCGACCAGCACGCGGAGGATCGGGAAGAGATCCGGACGGCGCTGGACCTCGTCGATCACCACCAGCCCCCGCAACGGGCGCAGCGCGGTCATCGGCTCGTCCAGACGGCCAAGGCTCGCCGGATCCTCGAGGTCGAAGTAGTTGACCGAATCCGGGGCCAGAAGCTTCCTGGCCAGAGTCGTCTTGCCGCACTGGCGGGGACCCGTGAGGACCACGACTCGACTCCGGTCGAGGCCGCGCATCAGGGCATCCAGGATCGCCGTGCGCTCGATCATATACCAGGATGTACATGAAAAGCTGTCACGTCAAGACGGTATTTCATGGCAGGCCATGCCGCTCCCTCCGACGTTTCAGCTGTAACGCTTCCGCGGAAACGTCCCCGTGCGGCCGTCGGTCAGGAACCCGCGGCGGAAGCGATCCTTCGTTCCACGGCATCGCGGACCTGGGCTTGGAGGTCGGCCACGTCCGCGAACATGGATGCCTCGCCGATGGAGCCGTCGATGGTGTCGACCGCGGTCCCGTCCGGGTCGTCCCGAACGGCCACATCGACCTCGACGGAGCGGACCGCTTCGACGGGCAGGTCCCTCGCCACGGAGCCGTGGAGGGTATGACCCGAATCGGACGTAAACGACACTCGGTCGCCGTTTGCCCCGGCTCATCCCGGGGACGACATTCTCCGCTCGACCCGGTCCAGCGGGCCTCT
>JBDHGI010000228.1:0-6998 GCA_039589955.1 Gemmatimonadota bacterium
TCACGGCCGAGTTGCCGATGTTGGCGTTGATCTTGACCTTGAATGACCTCCCGATGATGACGGGCTCGAGCTCCGGGTGGTTGATGTTGGCGGGAATGATGGCCCGGCCCCGAGCCACCTCCGAGCGGACGAGCTCCGGGGCCATCCCCTCACGCAGAGCGACGAACTCCATCTCGGGCGTGACCTCGCCGGCCCTCGCGTAGGCCATCTGGGTCACGGCGCCACCGCCTCGCAGGGTCCGACGTCGAAGCCCGTCGGGCATCTCTACGCCCGCCGCCGGGTCCCGGGTGCGCCCGGTCTCACGAACGTCGCGGTCCCGAATCCAATCCTCCCTCAGGAGCGGAAGCCCCCTCCGGACGTCCACGTCGATGGGTCCGCTGGTGTCGTAAACGCGGAGCGGAGCCTCTCCTCCGGTGAGGTGGATCTCCCTCACGGGCACACGGATGCCCCGGCTTCCCTCTACGTGGACCTTCCTCGAGTTGGGAAAGGCCCCGGGATAGTCGGTGCCCACGTCGTCGGTGCGGGGTGCCGTGCGGGGCCGTCCGTTGCTCTCGCTCATGGTCCTTCACCTCTCTGGGCAGTCACGCGGAGAGAGCCATGGCCTGGACCACGAGCGGAAGGACGTCATCCCCTCCGTCGCCGCGCTCCCTCCGCCGGTCTGAACCGGATCAGGTTCCGAGGGTCATTCTCAATCCCGTACCGTACCGACGATGTCCCGGTCGTCGGCCGGCCAGGATGCCCCTGGCAGCTGGCGTAACCTACGCTGAAGGGGCCGCGGGATGAAGGGCCGAGAGCTTGTCCCGGGGAGCTGGAGTTGACATGAATATGAATATTCATATACTTATATGAAAGTACTGTCCTCTGGTATGGACTCCGAGATCCCGATAGTGAGGATGAACATGGCCGTGATCGAGCTGACCGATGCCAACTTCGACACCGAGGTCGCCGAGGGGTTGACCGTGGTGGATTTCTGGGCCCCGTGGTGCGGCCCCTGTCGCATGGTAGCACCCGTCATCGAGGAGCTCGCCGAGGAGTACGCCGGCGAGGTCCGCTTCGGCAAGCTGAACGTCGACGACAACCAGCGGACCGCGGGCGCCTTCGGCGTGCGCTCCATTCCCACCATCGGGTTCTTCAAGGACGGCGAGCCCCTGGGCGCCGTCGTGGGAGCCTACCCCAAAGAGGCGCTCCAGGACGTCCTCGAGAAGATCCGGAAGGGGGAGGTCGAGGCGGCCTGACCGCTCCGATGGCTCGGCGGCCGACAGCCGTGCCCGGATGCTACGGGCACGGCTGTCTTCGAATCGCGCCCGGAGACGTTGCGCTACGGGGCGCCGAAGTGGGTTTCGATGGCCACGCCGCAGGCCCTCAGGAACGAGGTGGGCAGCTCCCCGCCGATGAACACGAACACCTGATCGGCCGGCACCGTGAAGGGCTCTCGGTCATCGCCCGCCAGCCGAACGTGATCGGGCCGGATCTCCCGGGGCTGCGTGGACCACAACACCTCGATCCTCCCCTGCGTAGCCGCCTGGTGGATCCGTTCGTGGTTGGCGGGCTTGATGCGAGCGAAGCTGCTTTTCCGGTATGACACCCGGACCTCGTTGCCGGGCTGCTCGGCAAGGGCCAGCGCCGCCTCCACGGCCGAGTCGCCGCCGCCCACGACGAGCACACGGTCTCCCTGGTACGCCTCCGGCTCCCGCAGGGAATACGACACGTGCGCTGCCCGATCCTCGCCCGGCACGCCCAGCTTTCTCGGCACCCCGCGACGTCCGATGGCGAGAACGACCCGCCGGGATTGGTACGTCTGGTCCCCGGCGGACACGCGGAAGTGGCGGGGGCCGAGCCGATCCACGGAGGTGACTGTCTGCCCCGTTTTGACCGCCAACCCCACCCGGTCAGCAATCTCCTCCCAAAGGTCCATGAGCTCCTCCTTCAGGATGTGCCGAACGGGGAGCTTCCCGTATCCTGGCACCCTCACGGGCCGGGTCATGACCAGCTTCTTCCGGGGATAGTGGCGCACCGTCCCGCCCAGGGACTCCTTCTCCAGCGTGACGAAGCTCAGGCCGTGCGCCAACGCGCTGAGCGAGGCCGAGAGACCGGCCGGGCCACACCCGACGATGACGAGATCCAGCAGCCCTTCCGGTCCGCCGCCGTTCTCGGCCAGGATCCCCTCGATGCACTGCCTGCCCTGCTCGAAGGCATTGGCAACCAGCCCCATCCCGCCGAGCTCCCCGACGATGTACAGCCCCTCGATGTTGGTCTCGAAGTTCTCGCGCACCCTCGGCAGATCCACGCCCCGCTTCTCGGTGCCGAACACCAGCTGTATGGCATCCATGGGGCAGACCCGCTCACAGAGGCCGTGCCCGATGCAGCGGGCCGGTGACACCGCCACCGCCTGTCCGGTGCGAATGCCCAGCACTCCTTCCGGGCACGCAGATACGCAATTGGAGATTCCGATGCACCCGGCGGGATCCACCACCGGATGGAGGGACACCGGCTCGTGGAGGCCGTACCTGAGGGCCTCGATGCTGGCCTCCTCGGTCTCCCGCTCCTTCCGCCGAAGCCCCCTCAGGAAGGGTGCGGCCGTCACGAGGGTGAGGGCCGTGCCCACGGCGACGATGATGAGGACGTCCACGCTCACGGTCAGAACACGCGATAGAGCCTCAGGTCCACCCCCTCGTTCCTGAGGGCACCCATCCACTGCACCCGCACGCGAGCGAACAGCCGGACCCCGTCGGACAGGCGCATGTCCGCAGAGGCATGCGTGCCGTGGGTAGTGGTGACCCTGGCCAGGTAGTCCGCGTGGCTGAACCGGTAGCCCAATCTGATCCGGGCGCTGCCCAGGTCACGACTCAACGAGGGACTGGCGGAGATGATATCCCCGTTCGGGCCCGTCCAGCGCATCACGGAGCCCGACGCCCCCGTAGCTTCCAGGCCGGCGATCCGGTACACCACGAAGCTGCCTGCCGTGCCCCACGTCCTGTTCCCCTGCGCGTCCTCGTTGGCTCCCACGTCGGCGGACAGGAATCCCCCCTCCCCTCGGATCGAGAAGCCCGCGTCCACCCGATCGCTGCGAGGAGCGAAAGGCAGGGTCCCTCCGAGCACGAAGCTCTCACGACGGGAGAAGCCCGCCCGGAGAGCGACTGGACCCCCGAGGGACACGGCCCCGCGCACACGCAGCCGAGAGATCCGCCAGGCTCCCTCCGAGGGATCCCGATCGAGCTGGAGATCCTGGCTCAGAGTGAGCCCACGAACGGAGATCCGCTGGGTGGCGCCCAGGTAGGTGTGGGTGGGCACGTCGTTCGTCGGGCGGAGCGCGTGGGCCGAGATGTTTCCACGCCACCGCCACGACCGTCCGCGGCGGTCCAGGTCAAGGAAGGCCGTTGTCTTCGCTCGCTCGGTGGACGGGCTCTCGTTCCAACGCTCGGGCTCGAACCCGACGATGGCACCCACGCCCAACCCCCTGCTTCCGACCCGGACCAGGAGACCGTCCCAGTATCCGCTGTAGGACTCGACGGGGCTGCTGAACCTCCCGAATGCCAATCTCAATGGGAGGTCCTCGAAGTCGCGCTCCAGGTGGGCGGCGTACACGCGCACCGAAGTGGAAGGCGTGATGAGCCTCTGGCTGGCATGACGGTGCGCGGCACGCAAGCTCGTCCGCAGAGTGAAGCCGCCCATCGCCTCCGGTACCGTGGCGTCCACTCGCAGCACCGGGGTCGCGAAGGTCCTCTGCACCGACTCGGGATCCGTCTGACCCACGAGGGTCGTGGATCGGCTGGCCGACATCTCGAGCCCTACCCGTCCGTAGGGGCGCGCCTTGGCTGTCACAGCCTCGGTCGGAACGGAGGCATCCGGGCGAATCCCCGGGCTCTCAGGCGTGGGCGGCTCCTCTGCCGGCTCCCGGAGCAGGTACAGCACCAGCCGAGCACCCCGCGTCACTGGAAACGGGTCCGAGGCGAAGGCCAGGACCGACCGGTCCTCCGTCGCGGCCACGACCACCACGCTGCCCTCCGGCTGCCCGATGGTATCCCGGGCGGCTGACAGCGTGTCCCCGGCGGCCAGCCCATGCCGGGTTCCGATGTCGACGTACACATTGGCCCCCGCCACCTGCCGGACCTGCACGGCCACTCGGTATCCTTCCTGGGCTCCCAGCGCCGACGGGACCGACGCGACCAGGAACAGCGCCAGGGCCGCCCTCCTCACGAGCGACCCCTGGGATGGCAGGACAGGCATTGGCCGCTCTCGTAGACGTAGCCAGACTTCTCCCGGTGCTTCTCGTCCATCCTGGACTGCGAATGCTCGTGGCAGCCCAGGCACGAGAAGACCGACAGGTCGCCGGGGTTGACGTGGCAGTCGGCGCACTGGCTCCACCTTCCACCATGCGCCCCCGAGTTGATGGGGAAGAAGCGGGTGTCGTGCTCGAAGGTGGCGGGCTCCCAGGCGGTGTCGCCGTGACAACCTGCGCAGTCCGTGGGGAATCCGGCTCCCCCGTGGGCGCGATCGTAGTCGTCCTGATGGCAGGCGACGCAGTCGTCCTGCCCGGCCGGCACACGGAACAGGAGCGCGTAGCCCGGCACCACGTGGCAGCTGGCGCATCGCAACCCCTGGTGGGCTCCCACGATCTGGAAGCCGCTCACCACCCCCGCGTGATCGAAGGTGGGGGAGTCGGCCCAGCCCATGGCGTTGTGGCAGGCCGTGCAGTCCGTGGGATAGCTGCCGGCCACGTGGTCGATGGACACCGCGGATTCGTATTCCTCCCGGTGGCAGGCGACGCAGTCGGTGTCCAGCGCGGAGTAGGCCCCGCCGATGTCAGACACGTGGCAGCTCTCGCACGTCACCTGGGCGTGGGCACCGACGAGGGGAAAGCTCGTGCCTGTGTGCACCCACTCACCGTCCACACCCTGGAACGCCCGGGTGTCGTGGCAGTCTGCGCAATCCTGCGCCATTCGCCCCTGATGGACGTCCAGATGGCACCCGGCGCAGTCGTCCATCGCGGCATCCAGGACATCGAAGCGGAGATCCAGATGGCACGCTCCGCATCGGAGGGCCTCGTGGGCTCCCGTAAGGCGGGTGCTGCTCCATTCGTGATGCTGGAAGGGCAACGGAAGACGCAGAGGCGTCCAGGCTCGGTCGGTGTGACAGGACGAGCAGTCCAGCCCGTCGGGAAGAGATCCGTGGGGATGAGGCAGCACCTGCCCCGACGCAGCCACCGGCAAGGCAGCGTGCCAGCCTGCGAGAAGAGCGGCCACTATCAGGGCACGGGTCTTCATTCGACACTCCCATGGCAGTCGACGCAACGCAACCCAAGAGGTGTGTACCTGACGAAGGACACGCCGGACGAGCCGTCTTCGGTCTCGTGACACGCCTCGCACCTCACGTCCTGGTGAGCTCCGTCCAGCGGGAACCGGGTCTCGTCGTGGTCGAAGTCCGCGATGCGGAAGGAGGACCCCGAGTGGCACGAGTCGCAGCCCCGCTCTCCGAACTGTCTTCGGTGGGGATCCGACGGTGCATGGCAGTCCGAGCACGACGGTGAGGCGAGCCGCAGCTGCGGCATCCCATTCTGCGCCGGGTGACAGGAAGCACACGGCACCACCTGGTGCGCCCCGTCGATGAGGAAATCGGACTCGCGATTGTGGCGCTCGATGTCGTAGTCGGTGGGCAGCCAGGCGGCCTGCCCGTGGCAGCCGTCGCACACGCCCCGGGCGGGGCGGTCCATGAAGACTCCGTCGTGGAGATCCTCGTGACAGTCGGTGCAGGCACCCGCCACCAGGGGGGATGGGTACGGGTCGGACCTGGTGGCGGGCTCGAACCGAAGATGCACCGCCGACCCGGCAGGCGGGCCCTGATGGCACGACGAGCAGGGTGTGGTGGCGTGGGCCCCCAGCAGGACGAATCCGGTGGCTCGGTGATCGAAGGTGGACTCGACGCGCCCCCGGTTCACCCGATTCCAACCCGAGGTGACGTGACAGCTCTCGCATCGGCCCGGCATGGATCCCGAATGCTGGTCCTCGTGGCAGGCCGTGCATCGGTCGGCGCGAACCCCGGCGTACTGGAGCGCGGCGGCTACCGCCGCGCCCGGGAGGGGTCGGTGACAGCCTTCGCAGGCGGCTCTTCGGTGGAGCCCCGCGAGCGCATACGACGTCCGGTCGTGGTCGAATCCGTCGGCACCGGACCATCCGGCCTCGTGGTGGCAGTCCTCGCACGGTTGCCCGTCGAACTGATCCCCGTGGGGCGTGTCCGAGGCGTGACAGCTCCCGCAGGCGGTGCCCAGTCCCAGGAACGTGCGCTCCAGCGCTTCCCGGGCTCTCTTGCCCTCGACGACGACGGGATCCGACACGAGCTCCCCGCGGTGGCACGAGCGACACGCCACCGATTCGTGCTCCCCCCGAAGGGGATAGCCGACCTGCTCACCGTGCTCGAAGCGCAGTGTATCCAGCCGAACCAGGGCGAAGTCGATCCCGAAGTGCTCCTTGTGACACCCATCGCATTCCCGGACCGCAAGACGGCCGTGGTATCCCTCGCCACGCTCCATCCTCGACGCCACCGGCTGGTGACACTCGAGGCACCGCTCCGCTGAAGTCCCGGACTGTCGGAGCCGGTGACAGCGGGTACAGTTGCGCATGCCCTCCAGCTCCGCGTGGGCCGCCGAAAGCTTGCCTGGGGAGATCAGCTGACCGGCCGCCGGGGGCGGCCTCAGCGTCGACGGCAGGAGGAGCACGAGCATCCATGCCAGCACGGATGCCCGGGACCTCGGCGTGCCGGAGTCGCTGCCCGGCCGGGGACACCTCAGAAGATCCACGTGTACCCGAACATGATGGAGACGGACACGTGCACGGCCAGAACGAGGAACATGATCGTCGCCAGCGGCAGGTGGAGCACGTGCCAGTACCGGAACAGCCGCTGGAACGGCACGAGGAAGAGAGCCTGCTGCCGGAGCCTCCGTTGTTCCCGGGCCAGCCTCAGCACCCGCCGACGCGACTCCCGGGCCAGGCCGCGGGAGCGCA
>JBDHGI010000229.1:0-6935 GCA_039589955.1 Gemmatimonadota bacterium
TGTGCATCGCGCATCTGGCGCGCGAGCCTCAATCGTGACCGGCCGGCAGCGATCAGGGGTCGGATGACTCGCCTCGGCGTCAGCTGTCGAGTCCCACGTAGTGGGACACACTGACTCGCTCGAGAAGATGCTCCTCGCGGGGATCGATCACAGCCTCTGTCCACTCCTCACCCGCGAACTCCTTCAAGGCTTCGATACTCGACCAGGTCGAGACCATGAGGAACGATCGAGGCGTCCGACTCTCGGGAAGTCCTACTGCGACCGAGAGTACCCCGCGATGAGCTCGGACCAGGGGAAGCGCTTCGTCCACGAAGAACCTCCGGAACTCGTCTTCCTCGCCCGCCTTCGCTTCGGCCTGGAACACGCGCACGATGCTCGACATGTCTTTGCTCTTGGGATGCGGTTCGGTTTCGTGACATTCTGACGGTCAGGGATGCCTCGAGCCAGCCTGCCTGTGGGGCTTCGGGTGCGCTCGAGAGGCTGGGCCGCACCAAGCCCGCTCGCCGGCGGTGGGGGGTGGGACCGGTGCCACTCCCGGGGGGTTCCCCCCCCCCTCCCCTCAAGGCGATCATTCGACTCAGTCGAACCGTCAACACCGGAAGAAGGGTCATGGACGGAAGCGCGGAAGGAACCAGGGACAAGTGCCCGGTCGTGCACGGGTCTCCCATACATGCCACGCCCGGGGGCACGTCGAACCGGGACTGGTGGCCGAATCGGCTCGACCTCGGGACGCTCCACCAGAACTCTCCCCTGTCGGATCCCATGGGCCAGGATTTCGACTACGCTGAGGAGTTCAAGAGGCTCGATCTCGA
This sequence comes from Gemmatimonadota bacterium, assembly GCA_039589955.1. Taxonomy (GTDB): domain Bacteria; phylum Gemmatimonadota; class Gemmatimonadetes; order Longimicrobiales; family Gaopeijiaceae; genus SZUA-318. The sequence continues at coordinate 813 of JBDHGI010000229.1, forward strand.
GGCAGTGAAGCAGGACCTCTATTCGCTGATGACGGACTCGCAGGACTGGTGGCCGGCCGACTACGGTCACTACGGGCCGCTGTTCATACGGATGGCGTGGCACAGCGCGGGCACCTACCGTACCGGGGACGGTCGCGGGGGCGCGTCCGCCGGCACGCAGCGCTTCGCGCCCCTCAACAGCTGGCCCGACAACGCGAACCTCGACAAGGCGCGCCGTCTGCTCTGGCCCATCAAGCAGAAGTACGGCAAGAAGATCTCGTGGGCCGACCTGATGATCCTCGCCGGCAACTGCGCGCTGGAGTCCATGGGCTTCGAGACCTTCGGCTTCGGCGGAGGGCGGGAGGACGTGTGGGAGCCCGAGGCGGACATCTACTGGGGCGCCGAGACCGAGTGGCTCGGCGACAAGCGCTACAGCGGGGACCGTGAGCTCGAGAGGCCGCTGGCCGCCGTGCAGATGGGTCTCATCTATGTGAACCCGGAAGGTCCGAACGGAGTGCCCAGCGCGGTCGCCGCCGGTCGGGACATCCGGGAGACATTCGCCCGGATGGCCATGAACGACGAGGAGACGGTCGCCCTCATCGCCGGCGGACACACGTTCGGAAAGTGCCACGGCGCCGGTGACGCGGCGCTCGTCGGTGCCGAGCCTGAGGGAGCCGGCATCGAAGAGCAGGGCCTCGGTTGGCGGAGCAGCTTCGGGACCGGCAAGGGCGCCGACACGATCACGAGTGGCATCGAGGGAGCCTGGACCCCAACGCCGACCCGGTGGGACAACAGCTATCTCGAGACGCTGTTCGCGTACGATTGGGATCTGGTGAAGAGCCCCGCGGGGGCCTGGCAGTGGGTCCCCACGGATCCGGCGGCGGCGGAGGCGGTGTTGGACGCCCACGATCCTTCGAGGCGGCACGCCCCCATCATGACCACGGCGGACCTCGCCCTGAGGATGGACCCCATCTACGAGCCGATCTCGAGGCGCTTCCTGGAGAACCCCGAGGAGCTCGCCGACGCCTTCGCCCGTGCGTGGTTCAAGCTGACGCACCGCGACATGGGACCCCGCTCCCGCTATCTCGGACCGGAGGTCCCCGCCGAGGTGCTCCTCTGGCAGGACCCCGTCCCCGAGGTCGATCACCAGCTCATCGACGAGCAGGACGTCGCCGAGCTCAAAGGCAGGATTCTCGCGTTGGGCCTGCCCATCTCCGATCTGGTCGCCACCGCCTGGGCGTCGGCGTCGACCTTCCGCGGCTCCGACAAGCGCGGCGGGGCGAACGGGGCGCGCATCCGCCTCGCGCCGCAGAAGGACTGGGAGGTCAACCAGCCGGCTCGGCTGGCGAAGGTGCTCGACGCCCTCGAGGCTGTGCAGGGGGAGTTCAACGACGCCCAATCGGGCGGCAAGAGGGTCTCGCTCGCGGACCTGATCGTCCTCGGCGGCTGTGCGGCGATCGAGCAGGCCGCGAAGAACGCCGGGCACGACGTCGAGGTCCCCTTCGCCCCGGGACGCATGGACGCGTCACAGGAACAAACGGACGTGGAGTCCTTCGTCGTGCTCGAGCCCATCGCGGACGGGTTCCGCAACTACCTCAAGGGCACCTGCACCGTCTCCGCGGAGAAGCTGCTCCTCGATCGGGCGCAGCTCCTGACGCTGACCGCACCCGAGATGACCGTGCTCATCGGCGGCATGCGGGTGCTGAACGCGAACGTCGGCCAGACCCGGCATGGGGTCTTCACCGACCGTCCCGAGAAGCTCACCAACGACTTCTTCGTCAACCTGCTCGACATGGGCACGGAGTGGACGGCGACCTCGGAAGCCGAGGACCTGTTCGAGGGGCGTGATCGCGCCACGGGCGAGCTGAAGTGGACCGGCACGCGAGTGGACCTCGTGTTCGGGTCGAGCTCGCAGCTTCGGGCGATCGCGGAAGTCTACGGGTGTGACGACGCGCAGGAGGCGTTCGTGCGCGATTTCGTAGCTGCCTGGGACAAGGTGATGAACCTCGATCGGTTCGACCTGACCTGAGGGCAGCCTGGAGAAGGGTGGCGTTTCACCTCAGCTGTCGTCCAGAACCCGCGCCGGGTCGGTACGGACCGCCTGGAGGAGAGGCCCCACGGTCCCACTGAGGGCCATCACGCCGGTGAGCCCCACCGCCCCCATCACCGTCGCGGGGTCTCGGGGACTTATGCCCACGAGCAACGACTCGAGGGCTCCCGCGATCAAGAGAGCCACCAGGCCACCGGCGAGGGTGCCGAGTCCCACGTGGCCCAGGATCCACCGCAGCAGACCTCCCGCCACGTGCCGTCGGGGAGCACCGAGCGCCAGGCGGATGCCGATCTCCCGCCGGGAGCCGGCGATCGCTTGCGAGAGCAGGGCGTACAACCCCACGGCAGCGAGGCACAGCGTGAGAAGGGCGAAGGCCCCCGTGAGCCCCATGAGGAAGCGGGTGGGCGCCAGCGATCGCTCGACGAAGGCCGACATGGGCTCCACCTCGAACACCGGCCGATCCGGGTCCAGATGCGTCACCGTACGACGCACCACGGCTGCCAGGGATTCAGCGTCTGCTCTTCCGCGAACGACGAGAGACGACGACCGGCGGGGGGACTGGAGGTGATGTAGCCACACCTGGGCGGGGCCGCGCTCCGCAAGAGGCGTGAGCTGCACGTGTCGGACGACGCCCACGATCCGCGCCCAGGCCGGCACCGTCTCCTCATGGAGGAACAGCGGGATCTTGATTCGGTTCCCAACCGCGGACCGGCCGGGCCACGCCCGCGTCGCGAGGCGGTCGTCGACGATCACGGCGAGCTCACCGTCCAGATCATCTCTCTCGTCGAACCACCGACCTTCCAGCAGCTCCGCACCGACGGTCTCGAAGTACCTCCGCGAGACGGGGCGCGTATGGGCGACGGTCTCGCCCCAGGAGGTCTCGCCTTCGGGCCCCTCCCAGGCATACGGCTCAGCGTCGTTGCTGCCCGCGACCAGGGGCAGCTGCTCGGTGAGGGCGGCGTGGGTGATGGCCGGGCTTCCCTCCAGGCGTCGGAGCAGCTCTTCGTAGAACCCCGAGATACGCTGCGGCTCGGCGTAGCTGAAGCGGCCCGACGGGAGCGACAGGCGGGCCGTGAGGACTCCCTCCGCCCGGAAGCCGGGGTCGGTCGCCCGGAGGACGATGAAGGAGCGCAGCAACAGCCCGCTACCGACCAGGAGCACGATGGACAGGGCTACCTCGAGCGACAGAAGTCCACCGCGTAGCGCTCGCGCCCTCCTTCCCTCGGAGAGCCTCCCGGCCCGGATCGAGCCGGGACGTCGGCCCAGGCCGAGCGCGGGCAGAATCCCGAAGAGGATTCCCAGGCCCAGCACGGCGACGAAGGTGACGGACAGGATCCGCAGGTCCAACGCGGGCTCGTGGATGAAGCGCATGCCCTCCGGGACCAATCCCCGGAACCACCTGAGCGCCGTCGGCGCCAGGATCATGCCGGCGCCGCCCGCCAGGAGGAAGAGGACGACGTGCTCGACGGTGATCTGCCGCACCAATCGGCCCCGGCCGGCGCCCAGGGCGGTACGGATCGCGAATTCCGTGTCCCGCCGGAGCGTTCGGGCCAGCAGGAGGGCCGACGCGTTCGTGCCCGCCATGAGCAGGAGAATCACCGCGGAGGCCATTAGCGTGAGAAGGCCAGGACGGAGAGGGGCCGTGACCTCGGCGTGCAAGGGGTCCGCCGAGATCCGAAGCCCGGCGTCCCCGTAGTCCGGATATCGGCGAAGGAGCTCCGGGGCCAGGCCCGCCATCTCCTCCTGCGCCTGCTCCACGGTGGCGCCGGGCGCCAATCGCCCCACGGTGGCGAAGAGCCGCCAGGCCATGGGCATGTCGGCGTAGCCGCCTCCCCAGGGCAGATACGCGTCAATGCCCGAAGCCAGCCGGGCCTCCCGGGGAAGCGCCACCAGGAAGTCCCGGGGGAGGACGCCGATGACGGTGACCGGCGCTCCGTTGAAGTCCACGCGGCGGCCTACCACGGCGGGATCGGCGCCGTATCGACTGACCCAGAGGTGATGGGAGAGCAGGATGGTCCGTCCGGCTCCCTCGACGTCGTCCTGGGCGCCGACGACCCGACCCAGCTGGGGCGCCACGCCCAGGGCTTGAAAGAACCCCGCCGTGACGTAGCCGATGTCCACGTGCTCCGGCCCCGGCTCACCACCCAGTGTGCCGTACCGCGACCAGATGCCTCCGACGGCGTCGAACGATCTCGCCTCGTCCCAGAAGAAGCTGAGCTCCGGGCCCGCCAGGCGAGCACGCTCGGTCCCCGCACCAGGCTGCTGGACCCAGACCGCCACGAGCGTTTCCGGGTCGGGGTAGGGCAGGGGACGGAGCAGGGCGGCATCCACGACGCCCAGCACGGCGGTGTTCACCGCCATGGGAAGCGCCAGCGTCAGCACCAGGGCGCCCACCAGGAGCGGGTGCCGACGGACCGTGCGCAGCGAGCCGCGTATATCCTGCCGAATACTCTCCGTGAAGGTCCGTACGCGCCGGACGCGGCGCCACCGGATCGCCGTTCCGGTCCGCAAGGCGTCGACGAGGGCCCACGCCAGGTAGGTGGTCACTCCGCTTCCGGTGCGCCGAGTCGCCCGCAGCTCCCTGAGAAACCAGGCGATCATCTCGTCACCGAATCGGGCCCGGAATCCGGCGGGGTAGGTGAGGCGCACACATGCGGAGTAGACCCTGAAGGCGAGGCGCTCGAGGGCGGTCGACGGCGGGTCTCCCGGGTCCTGGCGCCCCGCCCTCAAGACGCGCCCTCCTCGGCCGCCAGGTAGCCCGCGGCCCGGGCGACGTCGAGGACGGTCGCGAGACGCCGGGACTCGGCGCGCGCGACCGCCCGACCCAGGTCCGTGACCCGGTAGAACCGGCGCTTTCCTCCCCGGACCTCGTAGTCCGGTCCGTCGACCTCCTCCACGAGCTCCTCCTCCAGGAGCCTCGCCATGTTGGTGTACAGCGTTCCGGGCAGAAGCGTCACCCGCCCGGAGGTGCGCTCCTGCAACTCCTCCATCATCGCGTATCCGTGCTTGGTGTCGGGGCCCAGGGCGAGGAGGATGTAGTATTGCGGCGGATTCAGGGGCAGGAAGTCTTCGGGCGAGGGGCGTGCCTTCATGCTGCGTTCTCCCTTTTCGTCAGGGGGCCACGTTCTTCGTGCAGAGCGACATCATACGGCCTATAGTATATTCGTGCTAGATATACGTTCCCGCGAGGCGCCGCTATACCGCTATAGTGATCCCCATGTCCTACTTCACCTCCCCGCGGGAGCGCCGGCTCTGGCTCTGGGCCGCGGCCGTGCTCGTGGCGATCTACTCCACCGTGGGAGTGGCGGGAACGCTGGCCGAGAGCTTGCGTGAGCGGAACCTGCTCAGCGTCGCGTTCGCGCTCGCGTTCCTCCTGGTGCTGGCCGCCATCGGAGGCAGCGCGCTCAGGAGGCGCGCCGGCAAGAGAGAGATCTGGGTGGCCCTCGGCGTCATTGCGGTCTTCGGCATGATCGTCGTGCGGATGGGGATCGGGCCCGAGGAGCGCACCCATCTGTTCGAGTACGGCTTCCTGGCCGTCCTCATCCACCAGGCCCTCACCGAGCGCGCCCGGAATGGTCGACGCGTCCCGGTACCGGCGATCCTCACGGTGGTCCTCACCGCCCTGTTGGGCTGGGTCGACGAGGGCCTCCAGGCGGTCGTTCCCGACCGGGTCTACGACATCTGGGACGTGGGCGTGAACGCGCTGGCCGGCGTGATGGCGGTCACGGCCAGCGTGGCCCTGTCGTGGGCCCGTCGGTGGGACGTCTTCAGGAGCCGGGCCGGATAGCCTCCGGCACCGATCCGTCGATCGGGACGCCACTCCGGCCCCTCCGGTATCCTCGAGGGAGGGAAGGCGCCGAGGCTCCGCCGCCCTCTCGGGACCGGCGGAGCCTCGTGCCCGTCGTGGCGCTACGTGGCGGTCAGCCGCCAGGCATGAGGAGCGCGCCCATCTCCCTCAGCCGATCCTCCAAGGCGGCCATCTCGGCCAGCAGGGCGTCGATCCTCGGCCGGAGCTCCTCCAGGTCGCCCGCGGCGATGGCGAGCTGCTCACGCTGCTGACCCGTGGGGGCCGACGTGGCGTTGAAGGACGAGCG
>JBDHGI010000230.1:0-8616 GCA_039589955.1 Gemmatimonadota bacterium
GTACAGCCCGCGCTTCGACCCGAAGTGGTAGGTGATGGCTCCGAGGTTCGCACCGGCCTCGCGGGTGATGTCCCGTACCGAGGCTCCGTCGAAGCCCCGCCGGGCGAACAGCCGTCGCCCCGCCGAGAGCAGGGCGGTCGGTGTGGACTCGCCCCGGCGTCCCGAGGCGGAGCTCTCGCCACGCGGGGAAGCGGCGGTCGTGGTGGTCTCCATATCATTCATACGTTCGTATGAATAACTCTCGACGTGATGTGCGTCAAGAGGCCGAGGGAGGCCCGTCTGTCGGGGGCAGAGGCGGAACGCCCCGGTGCTACAATCCCGTCCGGACGTATCGGTGGATGGCTCCCACCGCCCGATCCACGTCCTCGAAGGAGTTGTAGAAATGGGGCGCGAACCGGATTCCGGCGCGGTCGGTTCCCGCTCGGGCGGCGGCGACGATCCCGTCGGCTTCCAGCGCTTGGAGCACGCGGCGGGGATCGAGACCGGCCGGGTCGAACGAGACCACGGCGACGCGAAGGTCGGGATCAGCTGAGCACCATAGGCGCACGCCATCGATGGACGCCAAGCCTTCGACGAGAGCGTTGGTGATGTCCCGGCTTCGGGCCTCGATGGCCGCCTGGCCAATGCCGGTGAGGAAGTCGATCTGCTCCCCGAAGGTGTGGATGGCAGGCTCGTCTCTCTGGCCCATGCCTTCGTGGGTCCTGGAGAGCCCGATCGTGCCGGCGTAGGGGCTGTAAACCGAAGGCCAGAAGCGATCGTGGACTCGGCGGTTCACGTAGAGGAGACCCGTCTCCTTGGGGCCGCAGGGCCACTTGTGGGCGCTGCCGGAGAAGAAGTCGGGCTGCATGTCGGACAGGTCGAGGTCCAGAAGGCCCAGGGTCTGGGCTCCGTCCACGAGGGTGAGGATCCCCAGGTCCCGGGCCAGGCTGCACAGCTCTCGGGCGGGAAAGAGATCGCCAACGGTATTGGTGAGGTGGGAAAACGCCAACACACGGGTACGGGCGGTCACGGCGCTCCGGAAGGCGTCGACGTAGTGATCGGGACCCGGGTGGGGATTCTCGACGGGAAGCTCTCGGACGGCGTACCCGAAACGCTCTCCCTTGGCCCGCCACGCGAGATGGTTGCTGGGGTGATTGTCCGCGAAGATCAGGACCTCGTCGCCGGGTCCGAGGTCGAGACCGGAGGAGACCCAGTTGTTGGCCTCACTCGTGTTCCTGGTGATGAGGACCTCCTCGGGAAGCACGCGCAGGTACCTGGCGAGCCGCTCCCGCACGGCCTCCTTCGCCGAGTGCATCTCGTTCCGGAAGCTCGGCACCGGCTCGCGATCCAGCCGCTCGGTATACTCCTGCACGGTTTGGAGCACATGAGCCGGCGCCGGGCACAGGTTTGCGGCGTTCAGGACCGTGAGCGCTTCAGGAATGAGGAAGCGGGCCCTGATCTCGTTCCAGTCCGCGGCCGATCGGGGTGGACCCGGCGGGCCCGGGCGATGGATGCGGAGCGCACGGAAGGCGGGATGTCCGAGGAAGGCGGCCGAGCCCCCGAAGGCGAAGAGGCGGGCGAGCTCGCGTCGGCTCAAGGCGTGGGCGGCCATGATGCACTCCGGGCGATGGGAGAGTGTCCCAAACCGTACGCCCCCGACCACCGGTGGGCAACACGGCGATCGAGGGCGATGCCTCAGGTCCGTCCCGACTGGGCGTCCCGCCCCGAGAGGACAGCAACCGGTTCAGTCGATCCCCTACCTCATCCTCATCTGAAGCGTGCCGTGGCAGAGGGAGCAGGTTTCCAGCAGCTCACCGTACACGCTCGCGCGATCCCTGGGGGTGCTGGCCTCGGATGCCGCCTTCGAGAGCTCCTGGACTCGCTTGGCCAGCCGGTTCGCCTGGTCGTTGGTCCCGAAGTCCATCGGGCTGCTGCCGAGGACACCGGCCCCCGCAGCCCACGCCGGGCCGGAGGGACCGATCAGACCCTCCCACAGGCGATCGGTGGCCCAGGCATGCCGCTTCATGTACTCCGACGGGACACTGGACGTGGGTGGAGGCTCGCCCACCGCGATGCGTGGTCCACCCCCCAGGGCGCTGTGACAGGAGCCGCATGCATTGCCCATCCTGGCCACGCTACGGCCCAACGACGCGAGCTCTCGCTCCGCGGCGATGATGCGGGCCTCGTTGCGCATGGCCTCCAGTGCCTCGTGTCCGGCCGCCGGGAACTGGTCTTCCCGGTGAGTGGCGAGCCAGCGGGCGGGGGCCCGTGTATCGTCGACGGCGCCGTCGACGACCGCCGCGTGGATCTCACCCACCCGGGCGTAGTGGGCATACATGTGGCTCATCCCGGCTTCTTCGGGGTTCGGTCCTCGGGCACACGCCGCGAGCGTGGCGAGCCCTGAGAGGAGAAGCAACGTCCGGGGGAGCCTCTTGGGAAAGGCAGTCACGTATCCTCCGTTCACGGCGCCGACGGGTGAGGTCGCCGGCTCGCCGCTTGACGACAGGAGGGTCGCGGGCCACACGGATCAAATTTAACGACTTCCGTCTCCCACCCGGAGGGGTAGGGCGGCGGACCGTGAGGGCACAAGGGGGGGGCTGGGGGGTTTGCCGTCCCCAGAAGCCCATCCCTCATCCGAGCGAATCGACCATGGTCAAGACACCGTCGACGATGCTACCCCTTGGAACGCCGGCGCCCTCCTTCGCCCTGCCGGAGCCGGCCTCGGGACGAACCACCTCGCTTGACGACTTCGCCGGGTCTCGTGCCCTCCTGGTCATGTTCCTCTCCAACCACTGTCCCTTCGTGAAGCACATCGCCGGGGCGTTGGCCGACTTCGGTCGCGAGTACGACGGGCAGGGGCTCGCCATCGTGGCCATCAACGCCAACGACGTGGCCAACTATCCGGACGACAGCCCGGAGAAGATGGCGGAGGAGGTGGAGCGGCGGGGCTACCCGTTCCCCTACCTGTTCGACGAGTCCCAGGAGGTCGCGAAGGCCTATCAGGCGGCGTGCACGCCGGACTTCTTCCTGTACGACGCGGAGCGCAAGCTCGCATACCGGGGGCAGTTCGATGCGAGTCGTCCCGGCAACGACGAGCCCATCACGGGAAGGGACTTGCGGAGAGCGTGCGACGCGGTGCTGACGGGGGCCATCCCGTCCGGGGCGCAGATCCCCAGCGTGGGGTGCAACATCAAGTGGAAGCCGGGCAACAACCCGCCCTGGTTCGGCTGAAAAGCAAGGACGCCACCGGGCTGGTTCCCCGGTGGCGTCCGACTGTCAGCAGCCCGGCACGATGGCCGGAACGGCGCGAACAGCGTGATCGGTTCGGCTTAGGAGCCGTGACGGCGATCGCTTGCCCTGGCCAGGCTGGACAGTGTACTCGGACTAGACAAGGATCACCTCCTTAGCAGCGGTTGGACTTCGGGCTGAACACCGGCGGGCTCGCGGTCCCGCAGTCCGAAACCGACCCTCTCGGGAGGGACCGGCTCCGGCCCAGACCATATGTTTCTCACGGTCGGCCCCAAGCTACCTAGCCGACGGTCGGATCGCAAGACGGATGACGCGCTACAGCATCTCGTGCCCGGCCCGCCGCCTCCCCCCACATGTCGTGGCATGGTGGATGGGCCCCGGGGAGCCACGACCGGACGGACCCTGCGGGTGCCATGTGAGCCCCCCTTGGGGGGAAGGGCGTCGGGGAGACGGCAGCTGGCTCAGGCTCGGCGATAGGCCCAGCGGAACAGCATTACCGTGACCGCCAGGGCCACGGCGATCCACAGGAATCCCCACGCCGCCGTGGGGATTCCCGTGTATTCGCTGAGCATGTAGGCATCGGATTGGAGCTCCGGCCGATCCAGGATGTCGCTCTTGATGTCGAGGATGGCGTAGAGGCTGGAGGTCAACCCGAGAACGAGGAGAAGGCCCCGGTTCACGCCAACCGACAGCTTCCTCGCCGAGACCATCATCCCCAGGCCGAAGAGCAGGCCGAAGGCGATGCCGAACCCGCTGCGCACGTAGAGAAGCGTGAGGGCCACCACCAGGCCGCCGATGACGCCATTGAGGATGTCCGACCGGATCCTCGGGAGGCGGGAGCCCGCCACCATCAGCGCTCCCCAACCCAGGCTACCGAGGTACCCGGCGGACAGGGTGAGGAACCGGCTTCCGCCCATGGTGATCGTGGCGCCACCCTGGCGGGGATCCAGCACGATCCTGTCGAGCGAGCCGCCGGTGGCGACGGCGGCCAGGGCGTGGCTGATCTCGTGCAGCAGCACCACGAAGATCTTCAGTGGATAGACTGCGGGCGTATCCCAGAGGAACCAAAGGGCTCCGAAGTAGACGGCGAATCCCGCGAGGAATCGCAGCTTACGGCGGGTCGGATCGGCCATGGTCTCCCAGTCGTGTCGTCGTGTCGCCCGCGAGGCTCGTCCTCGCGGAACCGGTGTGTTCGTGGTCCCAGTGAGCCCTACGACTGCTCCGGCGGAGGGGTTTCCGGTGGATAGAGAGCTTCCAGGAGCTCGGCGTGGGCGTCCAGCTCGCTGCGGGCGATGTCCGCTCCCTGTCCGGTGCGGGCGAGGGAGGCCAGCGCGACATCGGCCACCTGATTCCGCCCGAGTCCCGTCCTGATGCCCAGGGCCGTCGACCAGCGGTACACCAGATCGTCCCATCGGCGCGATAGATCCGCTCGCTCGGCTTCGGGAATCGACAGGCCGCGCCGGCGAGCCTCCGCCAGTGCCGCCTCACCGCGGGTATCCGGACCCGCCAGCCCGTGGCCGTCCAGCCAGTCGTCGAGGACGACCTGGGGGTCTTCGACCCTTTGGGCCACATCCCGGGCGATGCGGGAGCGTCCCTCCTCGAAGGGGACGACCTCCCGTCCCTCCAGCCGAAGGATGTGGAATCCGTATCGCGTCTCCGTCACGGGGCTGATCTCCCCCACCGAGAGCGCCGAGGCCGCCGCCCAGAACTCGTCCACCCAGGCCCCTTCGCGCCCTGGGGTCAGCAACCCCTGTCGGCCCTCGGCTCCGGGCTCCTCGGACAGCGAGGCCGCCGTCTCGGCGAAGTCGGCGCCCCCCTGGAGAAGCTCCAGCGCCCGCTGGGCCTTGGCCCGGGCCTCCGCTCTCACGGGCTCCGTCTCCCAACGCTCGGAAAAGAAGAGGATGTGCCGCACCGAAAGCTCGTAGGAGGGATCCGTCAGATACCGGGCCTCCAGGACGGCGTCGTCCACTCCGTTCTTCTCGAGTGTGAGCTCGGCGGCGAGGAGGCCGAGGAGGCGCTCCTCCTCCCATTCCAGGATCAAGGGAGCGCCCAGCTCGTCCGTGGCGGAATCCGCCACGGCCAGCGCGAAGGCCGTGATATGCGCAAGCGAGGTCTTGCGGGCATCGGACAGGCCCAACAGCTGGTCCCGGGTGAAGCCGACGTCGCCTACCACGAGGGCCGGGGGCGATGCCTCTCCGCATCCGACGACGAGGAGCCCGATGACCAACAATGTTCTCGGCATGGGGCTAAAGTGGAGCCTCGACCACCGGGAGCCAAGCGCGGGCGGTGTGGCGCCCGGATTCCGAAGGTGCCATCGTGGGAGCCTCGACCCTCCGACCAAGCTCGTCGAACGTGGAGATTCCGCCCATGAGAATCCTCTGGCTCATCGTCCCGGGCTTCCTGGTGGGTTGGCTGGCCATCGATTGGATACGCCGACCCTTCTCCGATGACGACAAGATGCTTCGTCGGTGGCTCGCCGAGCAGCCGGTGACCGTGGTCGCGGTGTGCACCATCGTGGGCTCCATCATCGTGTGGTCGGTGTTGATGATCCTCGGCATCTGGTAGTTGCCTGACACGGCCCCCTCATGACCTCGGACTCCACCCTGGCGCCCATCCGCGATTCCTTTCGCGCCATCACCCGGGCCGTGGCTCCGGCTTCCTCGGGACTCGACGAGGCCGGCTGGCGCCGGGCCGAGGAGATCGCCGACGATGCCCTCCGAGACCGCTCGGCTCGGGTGCGTCGTCAGCTGGTGCTGTTCGTCAAGGCCCTGGAGGTGCTCAGCCGGCTGAGGCATGGCCGGTCCCTGGGAGAGCTGGAGCCGGATCGCCTCCACTCGCTCCTGTCTGCGTTCGAACGGTCGCGTCTGTTGCTCGCGCGAAGAGGATTCTGGGGCATCAGGACCCTGGCCTTCATGGGGTACTACGGACAGGCCGAGGTCCGGGCCGACCTCGGGTATCGAGCCGACCGGCGCGGCTGGGAGATGCGGGGAGGCGCACGGACCCCGTGGGAGGATCGGGCGGGTGCCGGAGGGCCGGAGGAGGGAATCCTCGTGGCCGAGGGCGACGGCCATGCGTGACGTGCACGCCGACGTGGTCGTCATCGGATCCGGCGCCGGAGGCGGAGCCGTGGCGAGCCGACTCGCACCACTGGCCCGGGCGGGCAGGCGCGTTCTGGTGCTGGAGAAAGGGGCCCGCCTCCGGGACGACGACTTCGACGGCGACGAGATCCGGATGGCACCGGCGCTCTATGCCGAGTCCGGGGGCTTCCTCACCGCCGACGGCACGATGACCCTGGCCTTCGGACAGGCGTACGGAGGGTCAACGGTGGTCTACACGGGCACGTCGCTTCCCTGCTCCGAGCGGGTGATCCGAGCCTGGGGGGTACCCGGCCTGGAGCACGCCGACCTCACGCGCCGCATGGGGACGTATGCGTCACAGAACAACGTGCACCTCCTCCCGGACGAGGAGATCAACGAGAACAACCGGCTCTTCGTGAAAGGGTGCCGTGAGGCGGGGTACGACTGTCATCAGTTCCCCGTGAACGTCCGTGGTTGTAGGGGATCGAGCCTCTGCAACCTGGGCTGTCCCAACGGAGCGAAGCAGGGCACCCACAAGGTTCAGCTCCCCTGCGCCGAGGCCCGGTGACCATCGAGGAGCGGGCGGTCGTCGTCCGGGTCGCGGAGAGGCCCGAGGCCGCCCTGGGAGCACCGTCGGAGTGGACCCCCGGCGCATACCGCGTTTCGGCGGAGCGCGTGGTCGTTGCAGGGGGGTCGGTGGGTTCCAGCGCCTTGCTGCTCCGGTCGGGCCTGGACCGACGGCTGCCCCGGCTGGGCCATGGCTTCACGGCGCAGCCCGCGCTCATCCTCGTGGGAGAGCATGCGCGGCCCATCACGAACGACGTCGGCCACCCCAAGAGCTTCTACGTGGACCGGGCCGAGGAAGAGGGCTTCGTCCTGGAGACGTGCATGTACTTTCCCTTCGTCACAGCCAAGAACCTGACCGGCTTCGGGGAGGAGCACGAGGCTCTCCTGCGCGCCTTCCCGCGGCTGCAGATGATCCTGGTGCTGGCCATGGACAAAGCCGTGGCGCAGAACCGGATCACCGTCGACCGCGAGGGAGACCCCGTGGTCCACTACACGTTCACGTCGGACACGGTGGACCGCATGGTCGCAGCCACCCGAGCGTCGGCGAGGATCTTCTTCGCGGCGGGCGCGGAGCGGGTGCACGCTCCCCCGGCGCGCCCGGCGCTCCTGGGGCGCGCCGACGCGAAGCGCATCGATGAGCGGATCCGACGGGAGCACTTCCTCCCGGGGCGGTGCTCGGTCTCGGCGGCGCATCTCATGGGTGGCTGCGGCATGGGTCGAGACGCGAACGATTCGGTGACTGACGCCTGGGGACGGGTCCACGGCATCCCCTGGCTGCGCGTAGCCGACTCGAGCCTCTTCCCCGATTCCCTCGAGATCAATCCGTACCTGACCATCATGGCCCTGGCCGACCGCGTTGCCGAGGGTGTGCTCGAGGACCTCGGGGTCTCTCCTTGAAGCCGACGGGTGGAGCAATCGTGGTCCGGGCCCTGGAGGACGAGGACATCCCGTTCGCCTTCGGAATCCCGGGCACCCACAACATCGAGCTGTACGATGCCCTGGCCACCTCGAAGTCCGTGCGCACGGTGCTGGTCACCGACGAGCAGAGCGCTTCGTTCCTGGCCGACGGGGTGTGGCGGGCCTCTGGACGGATGGCGTGTGTGAACGTGGTGCCGGGGGCGGGCCTCACTCATGCCCTGTCGGGCATCGCCGAAGCCTACCTGGACAACGTTCCCATGCTGGTCCTCGGCTGCGGGATAAGGAGGGACACGGGACGGGCGTTCCAGCTCCATGACGTGGACCAGGAGAGCATGGTCCGGCCCGTGGTGAAGGGGACCTTCAGGCCGGAGTCGGGCGAGGAGCTGTACGGCGTCGTCCGCAAGGCCTGTTTCCTGGCCCGGGACGGGGCGCCAGGCCCGGTGTTCGTCGAGGTGCCGGCGAATCTGTATCTGTTCACCCACGCGGCTTCTCTCCCGACGGAGACGTCTCCCTCCCTCCCGAGGCGCCGGAGCGTCGGGGAGCCGCTGCTGGCCCGGGCCGTGGAGATGGTCCGGAGCGCGAGACGACCCCTCCTGTACGTCGGGGCCGGGGCGGCGGACGCGGCCGGGCAGGTAGGCCGGATGGCCGAGCTGTTGGAGTCTCCCGTCTCGACCACGTTCCAAGGCAAGGGCGTGTTTCCGGAGTCCCACGCCTTGTTCCTGTGGCCGGGCTTCGGCGAGGCGGCCCCTTCCTTCGTCCGGGAAGTGGCCGCCGGGTGTGACCTGACCCTGGCCATCGGTTGCCGCTTCGGCGAGGTGGCGACGGG
>JBDHGI010000231.1:0-6844 GCA_039589955.1 Gemmatimonadota bacterium
CGGATCGTGCGGTGACGCCGGAGACTGCCTGAGCTGCTGCCTCTTCCCGGGCATCTCCTTGGCTTTCAGAGGACCATCGGCCCCCGAGCCAACCAGACAGTGGCCGGGATTGACGGACCCATGCCATTTCTATTACATACACTTATGTAGTAAAAACTGTCCTGGGAGTCAGGTATGAAAGGCGAGCGACTGGGGGAGTTCGAGGAGCTGGTCCTGCTGTGCGTCCGGCAGCTGGGCGACGAGTCGCATGGTGTAGGAATCCAAACCCTACTGGCGGCGTCGGCGGGTCGGGAGGTGACCCTTGGGGCCATTTACTCCGCCCTGGACCGATCGCACCGGAAGGGCTTCGTTGACTCCTGGTTGGGGGAGCCCACCGCCGTCCGCGGTGGCCGGGCGAAGAGGCACTACGCGGTGACCTCGAAGGGAGAACAGGTCCTTCGAGAGAGTCGAGAGATTCGCGAGAGCCTGTGGACCATGGTAGAGGCGGAGGGGGTGTGAGCGGCCGAGCAGGCCTCCCCGCCCCGATCCGCTGGCTGGTTCATCTGCTGGTTCCGGCGAGCCGCCGGAACGACGTGCTTGGTGACCTCGAGGAGTCCGTGGAGGCGCGGTCGGAGCGCCTGGGGGACCGGGCCGCCCGCCGGCATCTCTGGAGAGAGGTAGCGGCCCTGCCCCGCTGGCGTCTCGGCCTTTACCGTAGCCCACGACGTCCCCTGAGGATCACGACGACGACGACGAGGAGCGGCTTCATGGGACGTGATCTGCTGCAGGACCTGACCTTCGGCATGAGGACCCTCGCTCGCCGTCCGGCCTTCGCCGGCACCGCCGTCCTCATCCTGGGGCTCGGCATCGGCGCGCCCACCACGGTGCTCACCCTGGTGAACCGTATCTTCTTCGACCGACCGCCCGAGGTGACAGAGCCCCACCGGATCTTCCGGGCGTTCCGCTCCTGGGCACCGGGTGAGGGCGGCGGGTCCATGCAGCACGCTGACTACCTCTATTACCGCGAGAATGCGTCCACATTGTCGGGTCTCGCTGCATACGGGGGAAGCACGGTGGGCGCCTTCTCCACCGGGGGCTCTGAACCCACCCAATTGAGGGGGGGGTTCGTCTCCGACAACTACTTCGACGTTCTCGGCGTGCGCCCCGCCCAGGGCCGGTTCTTCCTGCTCGAGGAGAATGCAGAACCAGACGCCCGGCCGGTAATGGTACTGAGCGACGCTTTCTGGAAGCGGGCCCTCGGCGGCGACCCGGGTGTGGTAGGAGGATCGGTCTTGGTGAACGGAATCACCTTCACCGTGGTGGGCGTGGCTCCCGCGGCGTTCCGCGGCGTGAGCCCGGTGGAGGCCGCCCCGGACGCTTGGTTTCCCATCGCCATGTTCGGCGCACTCAACCGCTTCCCGGACGCGGCCTGGTGGGAGCGCCTACCCGGTGCTCGGAGCAACTGGCTCACGCTGGTGGGACGACTCGCCCCAGGGGTCACCTTCGAGGCCGCGGATGCCAACCTGACAGCCCTTTCCGACGCGCTCAGCTACGACGGCCGGAGCGAGCAGGAAGGCATCATCGTGGTCCGCGACTACCTGTACCGGCCCAGCCAAGCAGACACCCTCGAGATCCTCTCGACATTGCTGCTGGCCGTGGTGGGCCTGGTCCTGGCGATCGCCGCCGCCAACGTCACGGTACTGCTTCTGTCCCGTGCTACCAGCCGTACGGCCGAGATGGGGATCCGAACGGCCATGGGCGCAGGGCGCAGTAGGCTGTTTCGTCAGCTCCTCACCGAGAGCCTCCTTCTGGGGCTGGCGGGCGGTGCGGTTGGGATAGGCCTGGCCTACCTCTTCTCCGACGCGGCAGCATCGCTGCTGCCCTTCCGTTTCATCACCGATTTCCGTCCGGACGCATCGGTGCTGGGAGCCGCAGTCGGGATCTCCGTCGTGGCGTCCTTCCTGGTGGGCCTGGCGCCGGCGCTCCAAGCGTCGCGTACGGACGTGGCCCGCACCATCCAAGGGGTCGGAGCAGCCGCACGGAGAAGCCGCCTGCGGGGGGTCCTGGTCGTAGGTCAGGTGGCGCTCTCCCTGGTTCTCGTGTCCGGGGCGCTCCTGTTCGCCCGCAGCTTCAACGCGGCTCGGACCTTCGAGCTCGGGTGGGAGGCGAATGACCGACTCGTGGTCCAGGTCAATCTCCGAGGCCAGGGCTATTCCGAGGAGGAGGGCCTTGCCTTCATCCCGCGTGCCCGGGAGCGCCTGGCGGCCCTCCCGGGTGTCGAGGCCGCGACCACCAGCCGGATGATCCCGTTCCAGGGTGACTGGAGCACGAACATCGAGCCACCCGCAGGGGCCATGCCCAACAGCGAGGACGGTACGGTCTGGATCGGCATGAACGTCGTGCATCCGGGGTACTTCGAGCTCATGGGTATCCCTCTCGTCCGGGGACAACCTCTGGGTATGAGCGCTCGGCAGGAGGGGCCGCCAGCGGTCGTGATGAACGAGACTCTGGCGGAGACGCTCTTCGTCGGGGCCGACCCCGTGGGCCAGATCCTCACCCTCGGTGGCGACAGGGCCTTCACGGTAGTGGGTGTCGCCCGCGACGCCGTCTATTACGAGCTGGGGGAGGAGCCCACGACACAACTGTACGGCTCGGTGCTCCAGATCTACCAGCCGACAGTGCATTTCGTGCTCGAGACCATGTCCGACGCTGCGGCCATGGCTCCGGCGGCTCAGGCAGCTCTCCGGGAGCTGGACCCGAACCTGGTCTTCCCGTTCGTGACGACCCTTGCGTCCGTCGTCGACGACCAGACGGCGCGCTACCGGGTGTCGGCGGTTCTCGTCGGTGTCTTCAGCGCGCTGGCGCTCCTTTTGGCGGTCGTGGGCCTCTACGGTGTGGTCTCGTTCGTGGTCGCCATGCGCACCCCGGAGATCGGCGTGCGCATGGCCCTGGGGGCAGACCGCACCCGCATCGCCCGCGAGGTCCTCCAGCATGCTCTCGAGCTCGCCGGTGCGGGGCTGGTTCTTGGCCTGATCGGAGTCCTCCTGGGACGCCGCGTGACCTCGGCGCTTCTGTTCGGAACCGTTGCTGCCGATGATCCCCTGCCGCTGGTCATGGGTATCCTGGTGCTGGCCGCGGCGGTGTCGGCTGCATCCCTCGTTCCCGTTCGCCGGGCGACGCGGGTGGACCCCGTGGACGCCATTCGCTCGGAGTAGGTCACCAATACCGGGTTGTCCGCAGCTGGGGAAAGGCGCACGCTTGGGTCTCAGGGGCCTGTTCGGTGTCAGATGGCCCGCCCAGGAGGTCTCCCTGGAACAGCAAAGAGGAC
The DNA here is from genome assembly GCA_039589955.1 of Gemmatimonadota bacterium. Taxonomy (GTDB): domain Bacteria; phylum Gemmatimonadota; class Gemmatimonadetes; order Longimicrobiales; family Gaopeijiaceae; genus SZUA-318. Next base: position 3,308 of record JBDHGI010000231.1, read on the forward strand.
CTCACTGTGCCCGTGGCGTTCGTCGGTATCAGTTGGCGCCAATCGCTTCAGCACCTCAAAGAAGCTGGTGACGACGATCCCGCTGCACACCACCATGGCCACGCGGAGCGCGAGGTGAGAGGCGAGGGGACAGGCTAGTGAAGCGTCGCGAGCACATCACGCAACAGGCCCTCCGACCACTCGACGAAGTTCGACAAGTCCCTCTTCATCTCTGCTACCCGGCGCTGCCGCTGCTTGAGCTCCTCGACCATTTCATCTCTGAGCTTGGTCCAGCCGTCCAGCCCCTTCTGAATCCTCTCAGCAGCGTCGTGTGCCTCAGAAGCACCACCCAAGGTGAGTGTCTCCGTCTTCGTCACGAAGCCGCGAGATCCGTCGCGGGCCGAGCGCGAATACTCGACCTCGGCCGGGAACGTGACACCTCCCTCGCCCGCCATCCTCTTGAGGTCCTTTGCGACGTGCTCGAGCTGCGAGATCTCGGTCTTCTTGCTAGCCAGCTCGTCGGCTAGGTCGCGCTCCATCGAGCGCACACCAGATTCCGTCAGCCGAGTCACGTCGGTGGTGGCCTCAGCGACGGGGTCGACCTTGCCACCTATGATGACATCCCAAGCCAAGAGCTCCGAGGCCGCGGAGAGCGTCCTTCGAAGCTCTTCGCGTTGACGGACCTTCAGCTTCCCGTCTTGTCGCACCCTCGCCAAGGCCAGCGAAGCCAGTTTCCGCTCCACCTCGCCAAGCTCGGGTGAACGAGTTGAGACTCTGCTCCTGTTGGTTCGGTTCGTGCTGCTAGTGCCAGAGATGACCGGCCTCCCGCGGTGTGGTGAACAGGCTGGCTCACACGGGCCGGACTACCGCCCGCCTCTAACACTATGCGCGCCGACTGCAATGTGAAGGCCCCCCTGATCATTCTGCCGCGAATCGCAGCGCAACCGGTTCTCTCGCCCGACCCAGCCCAGGTGGGTCCTCGCGTGTCTTGAGCGGCCCGGACCCGTCCGCATCAGGAACGCCGAGGCGGATCGACTCCCCGAGCTCCTCGAGCCGTTTCGCCCTCGACCACCTGCGCCGCTGCCCGGCGTGCAGGAGGCCCACGCGCGCTCTTGATTCCGGAGGCCTGATACGTGTTAGACGGCCCTCCCACAGCTATGGCGCCCGGGTCTGGACAGCCGCGCGTGCCTCACAGTCCTTCGATTCCCTTCAGCACGTAGTTGTAGAGCACGAGCTCACCGGCGTCGTGAGCGTAACCACAATCGTACCCAGTGAGCCAACCTCTCTCCCCGGTACAGCCGAACGTCACCATGACCAGGTCCATGGCGGGGACCACGAATAGCTTCTGGCCACCGAAGCCACTGGCCATGACGACACCCTGGGGGTCCACCGTCCCGTCGCTGCGGTGAAGCGCGTACATCCACCAGTGATACCCGTACCGGATGCCGTTGTGGGAGGCGATCCGGGCTCGCGTCGACTCCACTATCCAACTCGCCGGAATCAGCTCCCGCCCGTTCCAGGTCCCCTGCTGCAGGACGAGCTGGCCGAGCTTGAGGAAGTCCCGGCCGCGCAGATGGAGCCCCCCGTCGGCCTCCGCGAGTCCGTCGTCGAAGTGTCCCCAGCGGTACTTCTCGATGCCCAGCGGCCCGAAGAGCGCTCCTTCCGCGAATGTGTCCGCTTGGACGCCGGTGACGTTGCGCAGAATGGCTGCCAGGAGCGTGCTGCACCCGCCGGAATAGAGAAACCGTGAACCGGGCTCGTCCACCAGGGGCTTTTCGAGGACGTAACGCGCCGCATCCTGAGCAGAGCGCATGTAGAAATCGTCCTGCTCGCGGTCCCCCACCGCCCCCTCATCCCAACGAAGACCCGCAGTCATGGTCAAGACGTCGGCGAGCGTGATATCGCGCTTTTCCGGTTCGGCCGCGAAGATGTCTGCGTGCTCCGGGAAGAAGGCTGAAACGCGCTGCTCCGGCCCCTCGATGAGGCCTCGCCCCAACGCCGCTCCGATCAGGAGAGACACGACGCTCTTCGTGCCCGACGCCAGGTGATGCGGGTCATCGGGGCTGAATCCGGGAGCGAAGTAACCCTCGTAGACCAGCGTGCCGTTGCGGGCTACGAGCACCGCATCGATGCCCAGGCGACCGGCTTCCAGGAGCGCATCCATGACGGCGATCCGCTCCGGATCCAGTCCTTGGTCTGCGGCTGCGCCCACGGGCCACCCGTCGCCTCGCTCCTCGGGAACCGATGGCTGGGCCAGCTCGGGCCAGGTCGCGGCCTCGGCGCATGCGAGTGACAGCGCGGTGGGGACACCGACGACGCATGCTGTGCACCACAACGCCAACCGCCCCCGGCTCATGACCGATCCCCCAGCGCGGAAAGGAGCGTGGCGGATAGTCGCAACGCCACTCTCTTCGCTGCCCCCGGGGGCAGTAGATCTTCCTTCAGGTCGCGGAGGCCCCAGTGAAGCAGCAGGTCAAGCTCCAGCCGGCCCTTGCCCGTCGGCAGGCCCATCCCGATCCCGCCGAGCGCTCCGATGTCTAGAGCTCGCCAGTGGGTGCCGACCAGCCGATCGTCACACGTGGTGTTGCCCACGATCGCCACTCGCGTAAGGCGACAGCGGACCATGTAGCCCACCGTGAAGCCAGCCAGAAGGTGTGGAGATACCCGATTCGGGAGTCGCAGCTTCGCGACCAGAGGGACATCCAGGTAGTCCATCCGGAGGTCGCCTGGTTGCGACCCTTCCCCCCGGAACCCGTCTTGTGAGAGGACGGCAGCGGCTTCGACGGAAACGTGCCGGTCGATGGCCAGCGCTGCCGCCGCGCCCAGATGGACGCCCATCTTTGGGACCATTCCGTTCTGGGCTCCCCCGTCTGCGTAGAGCACACCGGAGAGGTTGACCCCGATACGAGGACCCCATGCACCTGTCTGACCCCTCACTTCGCACGCGCCGGCCAGCCAGAGTCCCAGGAACAAGCTCGAGATCAGGCCGTGGCCCCTCATACCACCACACATACTCCCCTCCAGTCGCGGCCGGGAGGGAGGCCCCGTCATGTCTTCAGCTCACGATGCCCTCACATCGAGGACGCTCGGCACAAGGGCAAGGAACATGCCCGAAGAGAGGTGCCCAAAGACGGTGCACCGTTCCTGACAGGTGTCACCCCGGTTGGACGCGGGTGGGACAAGCGGACACAGGTGCCAGAGCCTGGTTTCCTCAAGGCCTCAGTGTCATGTAGCCCATTGCCACATTGTATGTCGCCGAGTCCGTAGAGAGGTCGGGTCAATACGTGTGTAGTTGTCCTAGGCGGCCGACTTCCGCTGATTAGTTGAGACGGGCTTTCAGTCTTCGAGCCTCCTGCCTTCAAACACGTCCCTGAGCAGGTTGGGAGCGCCGCTGCTCTCCTTCCTCCGGCCACACCTGTCGCTAGCCGCCGGGGCTTCCCTTAGCCGTTCCGATAGCCTGCCGCCCGTCCACGACCGCTCTGCGCTCCGACTTCTGGCGGCCGAGCAGCTCCGTGACCTCTTCCTCCAGCACCTGTTGGATGAACTCCTGGGCCCTCT
>JBDHGI010000232.1:0-6829 GCA_039589955.1 Gemmatimonadota bacterium
ACCGTCCTCTCCCAGGCCGACGCAGATCGCGGCGACCTCCGGCCCTCGCACGTCCTCCCGGGCAAGGACACGGCGAAGCGAGTGCCACACGATGAGCTCGCTTGTCTGCAGTCTCTCCGACGGACTTGGGGGCGCCCCGGGCAAAGCGCCCCCGCATCCTGAGATAACGATGGACAGCGCGGCTGCGCCGAAGAGGGTACGTCGAGCTGACATCATCGGGCCCTCCGCAGGCGATGCCACGCGCCAGACGTCCCGTGGTTAGCGATCGCAGCTAGTGATTCGCGACGCGTATGGGGTTGGGGAACACCAAGCGACCCAGCACTCCCGCGTGATCGGAGGGCCAGATGCCGGTCCACCGAAGGTCCCGCACAGCGTCGCCCACCAGCCAGACTTGAGCGTTCTCCCTTCCCGAGGACGGACCCATCTGGTCGACGTTCCTGGTAAGCAGCAGGTCGATTCGCTGCTCGAGCTCGGGCAACGCGTTCGACAGGTCGTCGGCGTGGCAGCAGGTGTTTCCCGGCCCGTCGGGTTGGGGACGCAGCGTCCAGACGTCGGTGTAGCCAGCCGCCATTATCGCCTCGTAGCTCAGCGTCCGCGGTGAGCCATCGTCGGCAACGCCGTTGGGGCCGGAGTTGAAGTCGCCCACCACGATGAGTGGCATCGTCACGTCGGCGAGCTTGGCGATGAGCTCCTGCGCTTGCGGCAGCTGCACATCGGCCTCGTCATCGGCGTTGCGCGCGTTCTGGAGGTGCGTGTTGACGAAACGGAAGGTCTTGCCCTTGACCGTAGCGTCCACGGCAACCCATCCCTGCGCGATCACCAGCGGGGGCGTTCCCGCGGGTGTACCCGGTGGCGGAGGAACCACCTCCAGCGCCGCGAAGGTCTCACCATGCGGGTTCCCCCAAGCGACGTCGCCTCGAACGAGAATGGCGTCCCGGTCGACGAAGCTGACCAGCGTCCCGTCGGCCCGCGGCAGGAACGGAACGATGGTGTTCACCTGTTGAATGGCCAGCTGATAGTCGGCATTCCGCGCTTGGAGCTCCGCCAACAGGGCACCAAGGAACTCGAACTGGGTGATGACCGTCGGCTGGCCCTGAGCGTCCAGGTAGAAGTTCGTGATGACGGCGACCTCCTGCAGGCCCACCAGGTGGGGCTTGGCCCGGGCGATCTCGTCGGCCATCCCCGCTGCACGGGTCGGAAGGTCGGTGGCCAGCATCGTCTGCCACGCGGTCTCGACGGCCTGAACCAGCTCCAGGATGTTCCCGGCATCCACGATCCCGTTGACCGACGTGCCGAAGTACATGTTGCGGCTCAACACCTCGAGCTGGCCGGCGGCCTGATCGGATCGGTATTCGGCGACCAGCGAGGTCGCGTCCTGGCTGGGCGGGCCCAGCGGATCATTGTCCGCGCAAGCGACCAGGAGCGCGGTCGCGAACACGACGGCGAGAGCTCGTTTCATCTCACTCCTCCGATGGGCAGGAAGGTTCACCCACTTCCCTGAACAAGGGAGGATCGTCGTCAGGCAGCGAGCCCGGGCAGGCGGGCCGGCGGCGAACCTCGAAAGCAAGGCCTGGCCTCCCGCCCCCGGGGGGCAGGCGGGAGGACTTGGTGCATAATAATCCGCAAGCGTCAAGGAAGCGTCAAACCGCCCGTCGCGAGGGTGGGGCGACACGTCCTGGCTGGCATGAGATACGCACCACGCGGCGCGGCACCGGGAGACCCCCTCAGAAGACCCCGGCCGCAGCCAAGGTGAGCAGCGTCAGACCGAGGAGCGCCGTCAGGTAGGTGGCGAGGAGTACCTGTGCGAGGCGGTTGCCCAGGTTCATGGTGTAGCCGAAGCCCCAGCGAGCCTCCACCATCACCGCCGGGTCGGCCCGGTCCACATACATGACGCCCAGGATCCAGCGATCGTTGTCCGCGAGGCCGCCGCTGAGGCGGGCCTCCGCGGAGCCGGTTTCCAGCCGCGCGCCCCCTTGGCCGAGCCGCATGATCCGGACCAGGCCGATGCCCGTGAAGAGGATCATGGTGACGGCGACCAATCCGATGACAGCCGCGCCCAAGGACTCGGCACGGCCCTGCCAGACCCGGATCATCTCGAAGGAGGCGACGCCCAGGAACAAGCAGGTGAACAGCCCCGTGCCGGCCAGAAGCTGGGACATGGCGACGCGGAACGTGTCCTGGGCCTCGGCGGAGCGCCCGCCGGAGCCGCCGCGGACGGAGCGCTTGGACCGGGCGACGAGCATGGCCATGCCGGCGAAGGAGGTGGAAAAGACGAGGTTGAAGGCCGGGATCAGGATCACCGAGACGAGGGACTTGTCCGTAAGCTCCTCGCCGTAGCCCCAAAGGTTGGCCAGCGTGGGAATGCGATCGGGCATGGTCTGGAAGCTGACGATCGCGTAGCCGAAGAAGGCCAGTGAAACGACGAAGCAGGCCCCGAGGGAGAGGAGAGCGAGGCCTTGGCCGCGGTTCTCGTCCACGCTCAGTGATGCGGCCGACGTCAGGGCCTGTCTCGCGGCGGCCGGTGGAGCCAGACGTCTAGCCTTCGCGTACACCCAGAAGTACAGGGGAACGAAGGGGACCAACAGGAACACCGTGCCGATGAGATTGCCGGGGACCCACCGGCCCGTGAGGCCGATGCTCCAGCCCACGGTCAGGGCGACGAGAATGATCAGGGCCGAGCCCGTGTCCCAGCTGCGGAGGAGCTCCCGGCGCGAGCTCTCGGCACGCTCCTCGCCCAGGTAGACCCCGAACATGAGGCCTTTGCGCGCGATGCGCGGGAACGCGTACATGATGGCCCCGACCACGAGGACCCGAACCATGAAGAACGTCATCACGACTGCGCCTCCGTCGTTCATCGTCCTGCTCTCCTTGCTCTATTGCGTCCACCGCCCAGGACGGCGACCTCTTCGCGCACCACGCCGAGCAGCTCGTCGACACCCATTCCCGCTTGCCGGAGTCGAGCCAGGATGGTCCTGAGGTCTCCCAGAAGCTCGCTCCGGGTCGTGTCATCCATGTTCGGGGCCGGCGCCGAGACCGTGACGCCGGCCCGATCACGAATGACCAAGAAGCCCTCGGCCTCCAGGAGCCGGTAGGCCCGGGCAACCGTGTTGAGGCTCACACCGAGGTCCCGCGCCAGCTGCCGCACCGAGGGAATCGCCGTCCCCGACGGCAAGGCGCCAGATGCGATGAGCTTCCGAAGCTGCTGCGCTACCTGCGCGTACACGGCGTCCCCGTGGTCTCGTTCAATTGTGATGGTGTTCATGGAGTAAATGTATACCACTTTGTATACAACTGTCAACGTCTCGGGATACAGGAGAAGGACGCGCCGACCGGCACCACCGGCGCCGCGTCTAGGGGGCCCAAATCGGAGGACGTGGACCCTCACCGACGTAGGGGCGCTCCTCCGGGCCTTCGGGAGGTGAACGTCGCAGGGCCGCGGCTCACTCGGGTGCTTTCCGGGCGCTCCCGCGATCGGGCGACGGTGGGGGCTCGGAACGCGGCAGTGCGTCGGGAGGAGACTCCTTCGTGTGAGCCGGGAGCTCCGGGTGGTCGAAGGAGAGCTCGGTCACGCGGCGCTCCCATCGATGCATCATCTGGGTAAAAGCGTGAGCGAGATCGGGGTCGAACTCCCGACCGGCGCCCGCCTCGATGAGCGCCAGGGCCTCTTCCGTGGACCACGCATCCCTGTACGGACGACGCGTCCGCAAGGCGTCGAAGACGTCGCAAACGTGGACCAGGTTGCTCGCCTGGTGGCAGCCGCGCTTGAACCTCAAGGAAGGGTAGCCGCCGCCGTCCAGGTGAATGTGGTGCTCGTACGCCACCACCGCTGCCAGATCCAGATTCTCCTCGGCCTCGAGGATCATGCGGGCGCCGTCCGCCGGGTGACGGTTGATGACCTCCCGCTCCCCGTCGGTGAGCTTCCCTGGCTTGTGGAGGATGTCGGTTGGGACCTTCACCTTCCCCAGATCGTGGAGAAGCCCCGCCATGCCGAACGCCCGTACCTCGGTAGGGGTGAGCCCCAGGAACTCCGCCAATGCCATGGTGAGGACCGACACGTTCAGGGCGTGAGTGACGGTGTACTGGTCGTACTCCTTGAGGCGGACCAGCGGTACGAAGAAGGCCTGATCACCGTGCATGGCCACGGATAGGGAACGCACGAGAGCCTCGGCCTCCAGGAGCTGCAGTCCCTCGCCTTCCCTCAGCTCGTCGTGGAGCCACTCCACGCCCTGGATCTCATCGCGCAGGGAGTACGAAAGGGTGGCGACCTCGAGTTCCTCTTCGAGCTCCGCCGAAGCCGACCGGTCTTCGTCCCTCGTGAGGCCCACGCCCCCGTATCGGATGTTGCTCGGCCGCCCCTGCCGCACCTCGGCGGTCTGGATGGGGCTCCCCGTGATCCGGGCGAAGGCCTCGTCCAGGAAGGCCTCGAAGTCGTCCCTGGTCACGCGTTCCCTGAACTCGAGGCGTTGGATGCCTCCCGCGGCCAGCCGGGGACCCCACTCCCAGCCGCGAAGCTCCCGCACAGGCCGGTCGCCCAGCAGCACCTCGCCACCCAGAAAGGTCAGCTGGACGTGGAGCGTCTCGTCCTGGAGGTCCGAGAGCGCCCCAAAGGCCCGATCCACCGCCCGGTCCCGCGCGGGGTGTCCGTCCTCGTAGAGCGACATCGTCGACAGCGCCTGGGCCGCGCTGGTCAGGAAGCGGGCGGCGGAGCTCACGGCTGCTCCCCGGTCACGGGATCGGCGAGCCCTTCTCCTTCGACGGCGGCCCGCACCCGTGGGTCCTTCGAGCGGGCCGCCTGCCCCAGGAGCTCGACGGCGGCTCCTTCACCCGACCAGGTCAGGGCCAACCCTCGCAGGGCGGCCAGAACCACGGACGACGCCGACGCGAGCTTCGGCTTGCCGAAGAACGTCCTGCCTGCCGTGGCCAGCTCCAGGAGCGCGTTGAGGGCAAGCGGAGAGCGAATCTCGCCGGCGATGGTGGCACCCAGGGCCCGGATCTCGTCCGAGCGTTCTTCGTTGGCCACCACCCGGCGCACGAGCGTCGGAAGGACGGAATCGGGCACGTCCTGGTGCAGGTTGAGGAGAGCGATGCGTGCCACCTGCTCGTCCGGGTCGGAGAGCGCGGCAACCAGGGTCCGCTCACGCCCTTCCTTGCGCGTCAGTGCCAGGGAGAACGCCTCCTGGCGCACCCTCCCGTCCTCGTGCTCCAGGAAGGGACGAGGTTCGAAGTCCGAGGGCATGGCGTCGAGGCGCTTGAGGAGTGCCAGCATGTTCCGCTGCACGAACCAGCGAGGGTCATCGAGGCGAGCGGCCGCCTCCTCGGCGACGGATGGTCCCATCTCGGCCAGCATCTCGAAGACCGACCGTCGGACCGATCTGAGCTCCGACTGCTCCAGGACGTCCAGCAACTGCCCCGGGGCCTCATCTCCCATGAGATCCGTGAGAACCCGGAGCATCGGCCGTCCCAGACGACCCTGCGACAGCAACAGCCCGATCCCGTCCCCGCGCGTCACCTCCTGGCGAATCCGGCGCGCGGCCGACGTGTTCGCGCCCGCCTCGTGCAGCCGCCCCACCAGGAGGTCCGCCTCCCCGCGGGTCACGAGCTCCGTCGCCGCTCGGCTCACGATGGGCCCGTGGGCGTCCAGCTCCAGCGCCATCTCGACGATCCTCGCGGGCCCCGAGATGTCCCCTACCTCCCCTTCGGGAAGCTTGAAGACCGACGCGGCGCGGGCCATCGCGTCCAGGGTGCCGGTGTAGGCCACCGGGTTAGGGTCTTCGAGCCCCCAGTCGTCGATGAGGGCTTCCACGTGCTCGCGCAGTGCCACGTCCGCGGACGCCCGCGACCCGCCTCCGCGCCAGGACGCGTGCGTCGCGAGCTTGCTCAGCATCCGTGTCATGGACGTGGAGATGCTCTGGCGGCCGGATGTCGCGGCCGCCTCCAGCAACCGTACCACGGAGACCACGTCCAGACCCTCGTTCGCGGAAAGGAGGAACCGGCGTCGCTGCTGCGCGCTGCCTCCCAGGTGGAGCAACCGGGCCAAGGTTTCGCCGTCCAGGCGGTTCACGAGCTCGGCCACCTGACTGCCGACCTTGTCCTTGTCCTTGCCCTTGAGCTCGTCGGCCAGCTGCAGGAGATAGCCCACGATGACCTCGTCGTACCCCGACTCGCCCCTCCGCTCCTGGATGCTCCTGGCGATGGCGGCCGTGTCCGGCGCCTCGGCGAGCGCCTCCTCGGAGGCCATGGCGGCCTGCGCGAGCCCCAGCCACAGGACCGAGGCCCGATCGGCACCCCGGACGTCCCCATCCTCGTCGGCCTGGAGCGCGAGCTGTCCGTACCCCAAGGGGTGGACGGCGGTGTGTGCCGAGCGGGGAATCTCGTCAGGGAGTCGAAGGCCGATGGCCTGCCCTCCTCGGTCGACCTCCACGGCCAGGGCTTCGACCAGCCGGGCGATCTCCTCCTCGGTGACGCCCTGCTGGAAGGACACGGCACCCAGCTGGTGGTCGTGCAACCTTCGCGCGAGGTCGGCGAGCACGGGGTGGCCCTGATGCGTGACCGTCCCCTCGACCACGAGGCGCCGCTCTGCCACCCCAATGGACAAGGACGCCCTGGTCTTCAGGAGCTCCTCCAGCCGGAGAGCGATGTTGCGGGCCACGGATCCCAGCGCAGGATGTCCCTCTGGATACATCGCGTACCGGTGCACCCCGATGGAAAGCTCGATGAGAAACGCACCGAGCGTCGGGGACAGCGTCGCCCGTGCTTTGCCCGTCGGGGTTTCCTCGGTCACGCGCCTTCCCTCACGGGATGGTGGCGACTCCACGACCGTTCGCGGAGA
>JBDHGI010000233.1:0-6791 GCA_039589955.1 Gemmatimonadota bacterium
GGACTCTGCCGACGAGCCCGAGGCGGAGATCAAAGCACGAGCCGCGGGCCTGAGCTACGTGAAGCTCGACGGCGACGTGGGGTGCTGCGTGAACGGTGCCGGCCTCGCGATGGCCACCATGGATCTGGTGAAGTACTACGGTGGCGAGCCCGCCAACTTCCTCGATATCGGCGGCTCGTCGAACCCCGACAAGGTCGTGGCGGCACTGGAGATCATCACGGCCGATCCCAACGTGAAGGCCATCCTGTTCAACATCTTCGGGGGAATCACGCGCTGTGACGACGTTGCGCGCGGCATCGTCGAGGCCACCCGACGCACCCGGATCGAAGTGCCCATCGTGATCCGACTCACGGGAACCAACCAAGAGCTCGGCGTGAAGATCCTGGAAGAAGCGGGCTTCTCGGCCTACACGTCCATGGACGAGGTGGTGGAGAAGGCCGTGCAGATGGCAAAGGCATAGACCATGGCGATTCTCATCGACAACGACACACGGCTGGCGGTGCAGGGCATCACCGGCCGTGACGGCTCGTTCCACACCTGCCAGATGATGGAGTACGGCACGAACGTCGTGGCGGGAGTTACCCCGGGGAAGGGGGGACAGACGTTCGAGGGAATCGACGGACGGTCGGTCCCCATCTTCAACTCCATGGACGAAGCCGTCTCCACGACCGGGGCGAACGCCTCGGTGGTCTATGTGCCTCCGGCCTTCGCGGCCGGAGCCGTGATGGAGGCCGCGGACGCGGGAGTCGGCCTGGTGGTGGCCATCACCGAGGGCATCCCCGTGCTGGACATGGCCAGGGCTCACGCATTCGCCCGGGACCGCGGCGTTCGGGTCGTGGGACCCAACTGCCCCGGCGTGATCTCCCCGGGCAAGTGCAAGGTGGGAATCCTCCCCGCCCAGATCGTGGCCGAGGGCCCGGTGGGTCTCGTGTCCCGGTCCGGTACGCTCACCTACGAGGCGGTCGATCAGCTCACGAGGGTCGGTCTCGGACAGACCACGTGCGTGGGCATAGGCGGCGATCCCCTCATCGGCACGAGCTTCATCGACTGCCTCGAGGCCTTCGAGGCCGACCCCGACACGGCGGCCATCGTGATGATCGGCGAGATCGGAGGCACCGACGAGCAGGAGGCGGCGGAGTACGTGAGCGCCCACGTGAGCAAGCCGGTGGTAGGCTTCATCGCGGGACGGACGGCGCCTCCCGGTCGCCGCATGGGGCACGCCGGAGCCATCATCAGCGGGTCCTCCGGCACGGCGGGGGAGAAGATCCGGGCGTTCGAGGAGAATGGCATCGCGGTGGCGGAGCGCCCCGTGGATATCGTGGAGCTCGTGCGGATGGCGTTGGCCTGAGCCCGGGAGACAGGGTTTCGACGGGGTAGACGGCGGCGCCTCCCCCACTACCGATTGCGGGCGAGCCCGACAGGATCGGGTCGCGGCGACGAACAGAGGGAGCGACGGGCATGAAGCTCTCAGATCTCCTCATGGACGGGTGGATCGTAGCCCCCGTCGAGGCTGCAGACCTCGAAGAGGTGCTCCAGGCAGGCCTGGGCCGTGTCCGGGAGACGGCTGGCGAGGACCGTCTCTGGGGGCAAGACCTTGCGCGGGCGCTGGTGACGGGTCAGGAAGGGAAAGTCGTTCGGGTCAACGATGACGTGGTAGCGGTCGTGGGACCCAGCGATGCCTTCGCCACGCCGGCCATGGGTGTGGCGGTGTCGGCGCGGCCGTTCCTGGTCGCCCATGCCGAAGGCCAGGCCGCGCCCGACAACGCCCGGATCGCGTTCTTTCTTCTGACACCGGGGCGGATCGCCAGCTCCCGGGACCAGGTGGTGCCTGCTCTTCGCCGCGTGCTCGCCGAGGGAGACGTGATGCGGATGCTGCTCACGGTGGGGGCGGGGACTCCCCACGGTCGCATCAGGGAAGCGCTGGAGGTCGATTTCCGGTCTCCCGCCCTCGTGCGGGAGGCGGTCCAGCCATTGGAGTACCGGGTGTACCCCGACACGCCCCTCACGGAGGTGATGGACCTCATGGTCCGGCGGGACGTCCACGCCGTACCCGTGGTAGGAGAGCAATACGAGGTGCTCGGGATCATGACCTCCGGTGACGCGCTGGAGTACCTTCTCCGACGCGGGCGTCCGGGAGACCGCAGGGAGAGCCGGCCCGGTGCGTCGGATATCCCTCTCGCGAAGGACTTCATGACCCGCACGGTCATGTGTGTCTCGGAGGATCAGGCCCTGGCGGAGGCGGCAAACCTGATGGTGAGCCGGGACGTGGAGCAGCTTCCCGTGGTGCGGGAGGGAGAGCTCATCGGCTTCGTGACGCGCCATTCCATCCTTCAGGCTCTCTACGGCTCGCTCAAGGCAGACCAGAACGACTTCAACGAAGGCGACTCCGACTCATGAACCAGACGCTGGCCATCATCAAGCCCGACGCCGTAGCCGCCGGTAATGCCGGGAAGATCCTCGCTCACGTGGAGTCCGCCGGCTTCCGGATCCGTGCGTTGCGCATGATCCGGCTGACGTCCGAGCAGGCAGGGGCGTTTTACGCGGTTCACCGAGAGCGTCCCTTCTACGGCTCGCTGGTGGACTTCATGACCTCGGGACCGTGCATTCCGATGATCCTCGAGGCGGAAGACGCCGTTCCCCGATTCCGGGAGGTCATCGGCGCTACGGACCCCGCGGAGGCCGCGGAGGGGACGGTTCGGAAGCTGTATGCCGAGTCGAAGGAGCGGAACGCCATCCATGCCTCGGACTCGGACGAGAACGCGGGCGTGGAGACGGCCTTCTTCTTCTCCACGCAGGATCGGATCGGCCTGTAAAGGGGTCTTCCCCGAGGTTTACACCACGACGCCTCTCGGCTAGCTTTCCCGACTATGCTCAGGCTTGACCTCTCGCGCCTGGGGAGGGAGGGTTCCGTCCGGATGGACGCGCAGGTCCCTCCTGACGACGAGCTCTGGAAGGACCTCGATGTGTCCTTCGAGAGCCCAGTGGAGGTTCACCTCCGGGCTTCGTACGCCGGAAGTGGCGAGGTGATCGTTCGAGGCACCTTGGAGGGCGAGGTGCGCCATGAGTGTCGGCGTTGCCTCGAGGCGGTGCCGAGCCGGATGTCGGAGGAGGTGACGATGGTGTTCGTGCCTTCATCGATGCCCGGAGCAGTGGATGAGGGCGACGCACGCGTTTTCGACGAGGGTGTCGCACAGCTGGATCTGGGAGAGCCGGTGCTCGAGGAGATGATTCTGAGCATCGATCCTTACGTCGTTTGCAGTCCGGAGTGTAGAGGGCTCTGCCCGAGGTGCGGTGTGAACCGGAACGTCGATTCGTGCGACTGCGCCGAGGACAGTACCGATCCCAGGTGGGATGCCCTTCGGGCTCTCAAGGAAGAGTGAGCCATGGCAGTTCCGAAGAAGCGGACGTCGAAGCAGCGCAAGCGTAAGCGGCGCACGCACTACAAGGCGGAGCCCGTGACGACCTACACGTGCCCCAAGTGTGGTGACCCGAAGGAGCCCCACCGAGTGTGCCCCTCCTGTGGGCACTACCGGGGAGAGCCGGTTCTCGAGGTCGAAGTCGACTAGGCTAACGAAATCAGGTGCGCATCGCACTGGACGCGATGGGCACCGATCTTGCGCCTGCGGCTGAAGTAGCGGGTGCGATCGGCGCCCTTCGGGAGTTGGATCCGGGGGTCGAGATCATCCTGGTCGGCGACCGTGAGGAGATCTCGAGCCAGCTTGTCGAGCACCCCAGGGCTCCGGAGGGTCGACTCCACGTCCATCACGCTCCCGATCGGGTCACCGCGGCGGACTCGCCTGCGTCGGTCCTCCGTCGGAAGCCGGGCTCGTCCATCGTCGTCGGGCTGAAGCTGGTGCAGGACGGCAAGGCGGACGCCTTTGTCAGCGCGGGATCCACGGGCGCCGTGATGGCGACCTCTCTGTTCACCCTGCGACCGCTGCCGGGGGTGGCGCGTCCGGCCATCGGCACCCTGCTTCCTACCGTAGGCGCACCGTGCCTGATGCTGGACGGAGGAGCCAACGTCGACTGCAAGCCGCAGCATCTTGTCCAGTTCGCGCACCTGGGGCACATCTACGCTCAGGATCTGATGGGTGTCGGCCGCCCGCGGGTCGCGCTCCTCAACATCGGGGAGGAGCCGGAGAAGGGAGACGAGCTCACGGTCGAGACCCACCGCCTGCTTCGCCTGGAGCTCGGGCTGAACTTCGTCGGCAACGTCGAGGGTCGTGACATCATCCAGGGCGTGTGCGACGTCGTGGTGTGTGACGGATTCGTGGGCAATGTCCTCTTGAAGTTCTACGAGTCCGTGGCCGAGTTCACCATCGGACTGCTCCGCAAGGAGCTGCAGGGCAAGGGCGAGAGCCTGGACCTCGAGGAGGTGTTCCGGGTGCTGGACTACGAAGAGTATGGCGGCGCACCGCTGCTCGGTGTAGGCGGGATCTCCATCATCTGTCACGGGGAGTCCAGCTCCCTTGCGATCCGCAACGCGCTCGGCGTTGCCGCCCGGGCGGTCCAGGCGGACATGGTGAAGCACATGGCCCGGGAGCTCGCCGTCCCGGGTGGTTTCCAGGAGACAGAATGAGACATCCCTCCCCTCTGATCGAGATCGTCTCCACCGGCCGGTACCTCCCGGACAACGTGGTCACGAACCACGATCTCGCAACACGGATGGACACGTCCGACGAGTGGATCGCGACGCGCACGGGCATCCGGGCGCGCCGCTTGGCGTCTGAAGGGGAAGGAGCCGCCGTCATGGGTGCGGCGGCGGCGAAGCAAGCCATGGACCGGGCCGGAGTCGACCCGGGCGAGGTCGATCTGTTGATTCTCACCACGGCTACGCCGGACCGCTGGCTGCCGTCCACCGCGTGCGACACCCAGGCGCTTCTCGGGTGCTCCAATGCCTTCGCCTTCGATCTTCTGGCCGCGTGTAGCGGCTTCCTCTATGGCCTCACCATGGCGGAGGGGCTACTGGCCGCCGGTCGTGGGGAGATCGCCGTGGTGATCTCGTCGGAGAAGATGAGCTCCATCGTGGACTGGGAGGATCGGTCCACCTGTGTCCTGTTCGGAGACGGTGCGGGCGCGGCGGTGGTCCGGCCCGCCAACGGCTCGAGTCGAGGGATCCTCTCCAGCCACCTGCGGTCGGACGGAAACCTCGCCGATCTCCTGGTCCGGCCCTCGGGGGGAGCCGTGGATCCCGTGAGTGAGGACGTTCTTCGGCGTCGCAGCCACCTCGTGCGCATGGAGGGCAGGGAGATCTTCAAGAACGCGGTCCGGTCCATGGCGGAGGCCTCGCACATGGCTCTCCACGACGCCGGCCTCACAGCCGAGGACGTGGACCTGATGGTGCCTCACCAGGCGAACATCAGGATCATCGAGTCGACGGCCAAGTACGCCGGCATCCCCATGGACAAGGTCTTCGTGAACCTGGACCGCTACGGCAACATGAGCTCGGCCTCGATCCCGGTGGCGCTGGACGAGGCCCTCGAGCGGGGGCGTATCGGAAAGGGGGCCAACGTCCTTTCCGCCGCGTTCGGGGCGGGGCTCACCTGGGGCGCACAGACCTGGCGATTCTGAGCTCCCTCTACCTCACCCGACACCGGAAAGGACGCCGTGACGCTCGCCATCCTCTTCCCTGGGCAGGGCTCACAGGTCGTGGGCATGGGTCGCGCGCTCGCGAGAGCTTTCCCGGCTGCCGCCCAGACCTTCTCGGAGGCCGACGAGGTGCTCGGGTTCGAGCTCTCGCGCCTCATGGCGGAGGGGCCCGAGGAGGAGCTGACGGCCACGAGGAACGCACAGCCAGCCCTGCTCGCCCACTCCATCGCGGTCCACCGGGTGGTCGAGGCGGAGCTCGGACCTGTGGCGTTCGCCGCGGGGCACTCCCTGGGCGAGTTCAGCGCCCACGTGGCGGCGGGAACGCTCTCGTTCCGGGACGCCTTGCTGGCGGTGCGCGCCCGGGGTGAGCTCATGTACCGGAGCGGGGTCGAGCGCCCGGGCACCATGGCCGCGATCCTGGGCCTGGGCGACGCCGAGCTCGAGGAAGCGTGCGCCCGAGTCCGGTCCGGGGTGTGCGTGCCTGCCAACTTCAACTCGGCGGGTCAGGTGGTGGTGAGCGGGGACCTGGCAGGCGTCGAGGAGGGGATGGCTCTGGCGCGGGAGGCGGGAGCCAAGAGGACGGTTCAGCTGAACGTGTCCGGTGCCTTCCACTCCCCGCTCATGGAGCCGGCCGCAACCGGCCTCGAGGAGACCCTGGCCACGCTCTCTTTCCAGAATCCCTCCTTTCCGGTGGTGTCCAACGTGACCGCTTCACCCGTCAACACGGGTGAGGACGCGAGGCGGCGCCTGGTGCAGCAGCTCACGTCGCCGGTCCGGTGGGCATCCTCCATCACCACGATGCTTCACGCCGGGGTGGATCGCTTCGTCGAGATGGGGCCGGGGTCGGTGCTGTGCGGCCTGAACAAGCGGAACGCGAAGGGAATCCCGTGCACCTCCCTGGGTGAGCCCGAGGAGATCGAGCCGTTCATGGCGTAGGAGGGACCCTTGGAAGGAATGGACATGCGAGAGCTGGAAGGACGGGTCGCCCTGGTGACCGGGGGGTCCAGGGGGATCGGAAGAGCCGTGAGCCAGGCCCTGGCGGAGGCGGGGGCGCGCCTGGCCGTCGTGGCGCGCAACGGCGAGGGCGCGTCCCGGGCGGCGGCCGACCTTCCGGGCGAGGGGCATGGCGGATTCGGATGTGACGTCGGGGATCCCAAGGCGGTCCAGGCTACGCTCACCGACGTCGAGTCGACGGTGGGCGC